>NZ_CP083439.1:2400000-2700000 GCF_021919125.1 Clavibacter sp. A6099
GACGGGCGGCTGGCGCACGGCGGGCTCGGGCACCTCGATCACGGTGATCACGCCGGTCGCCTCGGCCACGCCGTTGCTCACGCGGTACTCCACGTCCACCGGACCGTCGAGCGGCCTGGTCAGGCTGATCCGCACGAGCCGCTGCCCGACGACCTCCGCGCGCACGCCCACCGCCTCGTCGGGCGCGACCGCGCCGGTGATCACGAGCACCCCGCCCGCGGGATCGAAGTCGGTCTGGAGCACGTCCACGTCCTGCGCCTGGAGGGCGCGCACGAACACGGTGTGCGGCACCGTCACGGGCCGGCCGTCGGACGCGGGGGCGCCGCGCACCTCGACGCGCACGACGCCGGTCGCCGTCGTCCGCCCGTCGGTCACCGTGTACTCGAGCAGGTGCGTGCCCGCCTGGCCGCCCTCGAGGCGGAAGGTGCCGGCCTCGAGGTCGGGCGTGATCTGCAGGCCGGCCCGCGCGGGCACGGCCGCCAGCCGGATCGCGCCGCTCCCGCCGCGCGCGTGCGTCAGCGGCTCGACCGTGATCTCGCGCCCGATCGCCGCCTGCACGACGAAGCCCTCGGCGACGAGCGGCACGTCCCCGGCGCGGCGCACCGTGACGACCAGCTCGCCCGAGCCCTCCTCGCGCCCGTCGGACACCTGCAGCGCGACGGTCCGCGTGTCGCCTCCCGCCCCGGCGTCCGTGTAGACGACGCGCCCCTCTGGCTTCCAGCTGACGGCGTCGGGCGCGGGGACGCTCGCGCGCGTGAGGTACATCGGATCCCCGTCGGGGTCGTACCAGCCGCCCAGCACGTCGGTCTGCAGCCGGTCGCCCTCCGCGACCGTGCCGGTCGCGGGCCGCGCCTGCTCGGGCGGCGCGTTCTCGTCGGCCCCGCGCACGGCGACGCGGACGTCGGCCGTCGCGGTGCCGCCGCGTCCGTCGCTCACGACGTAGGAGAACCGCACGGTGCCGGATGCGCCCGCGGCGAGCGCGAGCTGGAGGCCCTGGCCCTCGTCCACGATGTCGACCGCCCCGACCGCGGCGTCCACGGGCGTGACGGAGTCGATCACGAGCACGTCGCCGTTCGGGTCGTGGTCGTTGAGGAGCACGGGCAGCGCGGTCGTGCGGCCGGGGCGCGCGCCGAGGTCGTCGTCGACCGCGACGGGCGGCTGCTGCACGCGGTCGGTCTCGGGCGGGGTGTCCGCCGTGTTCTGCTCGACGACGGTGTCGGAGCGGTCCCGGTCGATGAGGTCGGCCCAGTTGTCGATGAGGCCCGCGTCGCGCTGCACGGCCCATGCGGTGCCGCCGCGCATGTCGTTGAGCACGACGCGCGTGCCGTCGACGAGGAAGCGCAGGGCGGCCTGCTGCGGCATGGATCCGAGGTCGCCCGTGGCGCCCGCCGTCGTGCGCCTGGCGTCCCGGTCGCCGTCGCCCCCACCCGCGAGGACCGCGGGCGCGAGGCAGCGCTGCCAGCCGGATCCGTCGGCCCAGCCCGCGTACTCGCAGCCGGCGACGCGGACGGGACGCGCGGGGTCGCCGCGGACCGCGTCGCTCACGACGACCGGATCCCCGCCCGCGACCGGCACCTCGACCAGCCCGCCCGAGTGCGCGACGAGCACGCCGCCGGCATCCGACGACGCGCGCTGGAGGGCGACGCGCGCGTCCGCGGCCACGGATCCGGCGAGGTCGACCGTCCGCCCGTCGACGAGGAGGGCGCGCGCGTCGGCGTCGTACAGCGCCCACCGGCCGTCGACGGACGTGAGCGCGAGGCGCTGGCCGGCGGGGCGGCCGGGATCCCCCGCCTGGACGGTCTCGCCCGCGACGGCCGCCGCGGGGTCGGCCGGTGTGTCTGCCGCGGCGTCCACGGGCGCGCCGACGGGCCCGACGTCGACCGTCTCCCGCACGGTGTCCTCGGTCGCGGCCTGGATGCGCGACAGCGTCCCCGTCGCGGCGGAGTACACGAGCAGCGTGCCGTCGTCGCCCATGGACGCGACGGCGTCGGCCCCGAGGATGAGCGTGGGCGCGCTCGCGGCGTCGAACGCGGAGAGGCCCGCGACCGGCACGAGCCACAGCTGGCCCGTCGCCGGCACGAGGATCGCCGCGCGGGACCCCGCGAGCATGACCTCGGCGCCCGCCGGCAGCGGCGCCGTGTCGACGACCTGGCTCGTCGCGTCGTCGACCACGTCGAGGCGCGAGCTGCCGCGGTCGGCGAGCAGCACGGTGGATCCCGTCTGCAGCACGTCGATGTCCTCGCTGCGGGAGTCGACGACGCTGTCGAGCTCGAGCACGGCCGTGTTGGCGCGGCCGATCGCCTGCTGCGCGGAGTTGACGACCCACACGGATCCGTCGTCGAGGTCGACGCGCTGCGCCTGGTAGCCGTCGGAGACGAGGGCGAAGCCCGTGAGCAGCGCGAGCACGACGGCGCCGCCGGTGACGGTCGTCGCGGCCTGGCGGTGGCGGCGGATCCACTCGCGGATCATCGCGGGAGCTCCGCGCACTTCTCGGTCGATGCGTCCCCGGCGATGCCGTCGCGCGTGACGGTGACGCGGATGCAGGCGCGGCCGTCCGCTCCGGCACCCGCGGTGCCGCCCGATCCGGACGTCACCCGGAAGGTCGTGTCGCGCTGGGTGCTCGGCAGCCCGCCATCGCGCACCACCTGGTACGCGTCGTCGGCGCCGAGGCCGGGGTCGCTCCAGGAGAACAGGACGCCGTCGGCGGCGGCGGACGCCTGGATCTCGCCCACCACCGGGATGTCGCGCGTCGCGGTGCCGCCGCCCGACCCGCCGAGCAGCACGCCCACGCCCACGCTCGCGGCGATCGCGCCGGCGGCGGCCGCCGCGAACGCCACGCGGTGCCGTGCGAGGAACGCGCGCCGGCCGGCGACGGCGGGCCGGGCCGGGGCGGAGAGGCCGACGGGCCCGGAACCGGACCGGCCGAGGGAGGTGGACGCGGATCCCGCCCGCACCTGATCGGACGCGGTCGCCGGGGAGCCGGGACGCGCCGCGCCCGCCGTCTGCCGCGCCACCGCGGACGTCGCGGGTGCCGCCTTCCGCCGCGCGCGCCGGACGCCCGCCGCGCCGCGCGCGCCGCCCGGCCCGGTCGTCCCCGGATCCACCTGCGCGATGCCGCGCACGCGCGTCGGGTCGTCGTCCTCGTCGACGCCGGCCGCCACGGCCGACGCCCACTCCTCGCTCGCGACCTCGAGCGGCGTCTGCGCGAGCCGCAGCTCCGCCTCCACCGCCTGCAGCTCGCGCACGAACGCGAGCGCCGACTCCGGCCGGGCGTCCGGCTGCCGCGACATCGCGCGGCGCAGCACCAGCTCGAGCCGCTCGGGCACGTCGGCGCGCCCGGTCGGCAGGGGCCGCGCCCGCTGGATCCGCGCCACGAGGTCCGCGGGCGCGTTCTGCCCGCCCGGCACCTCGAAGGGGCTGCGGCCCGCGAGCAGCGAGTACACGGTCGCGGCGAGCGACCACACCTCGCTCCGCACGGTGCCCGGGCTCTCGTCGGCGAGCACCTCGGGCGCCGACCACGGGATCGACAGGCCCACGGCGTCGGTCGCGGCGGCGTCCTCGAGCGTCGAGGCGATGCCGAAGTCGCTGAGCACGGGGTGCCCGAACGCGGTCGTGAGGATGTTCGCCGGCTTGATGTCGCGGTGCAGCACGCCCGCGCGGTGGGCGGTCTCCACGGCGCTCGCGATGCGGATCCCCACGCGCAGCACCTCCGCGACGCCGAGCGGCTCGCGGCGGTACCGGTCGCTGAGGCTCGACGAGCACAGCTCCATCACGAGGTACGGGCGGCCGTCGGCGGCGACGGACGCCTGGTGCACGGTGAGCACCGACGGGTGCGCGCTCAGCTGCGCCATGAGGTCGGCCTCGGCGCGGAACATGGCGCGGAGTCGCTCGGTCACGATCTCCGCGAGCATCACCTTCACGGCGACCTGGCGGCGCGGCATGTCCTGCTCGTAGAGGAACACGTCGGCGAAGCCGCCGGAACCGAGGACCGTCACGTAGGTGAACCCCGGCAGCACCGGCGGGGCGGACGGCAGGCGTCTGGCCATGGCCCCCTCTTCGGGTCGGGACCGACGGCAGGGGCTGTTGCGGGCGGCGGATGGATCTCTCGCTGTGAGACGAGTCTAGGTCGCCGATCCGCGCGGGTACACGGGTCGGCGACCTCCGGACGCCCCCTGTTCGGGAGCGACGGTCGTGCTGGTCGGGCTAGTCGCGCGGCGGCAGGTCGCGCGCGGGCCGGCCGATGTAGAGCTGCTGCGGGCGGCCGATCTTGGTGGCCTGGTCCTCGTTCATCTCGCGCCAGTGCGCGATCCAGCCGGGCAGGCGCCCGATGGTGAACAGCGCCGTGAACATGCGCGTGGGGAAGCCCATCGCCTTGTAGATGACGCCCGTGTAGAAGTCCACGTTCGGGTAGAGCTTCCGCTCGATGAAGTAGTCGTCCGCGAGGGCGACCGCCTCGAGCTCCTTGGCGATGTCGAGCAGCGGGTCCTGGATCCCGAGGGCCGCGAGCACCTCGTCGGCGCTCTCCTTCACGAGGCGGGCGCGCGGGTCGAAGTTCTTGTAGACGCGGTGCCCGAAGCCCATGAGGCGGACGCCGTCCTCCTTGTTCTTCACGCGCTCCACGTAGCGGTCGACGCCCTCGCCGGAGTCGCGGATGCGGCCGAGCATGGCGAGCACGGCCTCGTTCGCGCCGCCGTGCAGCGGGCCGAAGAGCGCGCCGATGCCCGCGGAGACGGAGGAGAACATGTTCGCCTCGGTGGATCCGACGAGCCGCACGGTCGACGTCGACGCGTTCTGCTCGTGGTCCTCGTGCAGGATCAGCAGGCGCTCGAGCGCGCGGCTGACCACGGGATCGACCTCGTAGCGTTCCGCGTTGTTGCCGAAGTTCAGCCGCAGGAAGTTGTCGACGAAGCTCAGCGAGTTGTCCGGGTAGAGGAACGCCTGGCCGAGGCTCTTCTTGTGCGCGTACGCCGCGATGACGGGCAGCTTCGCCAGCAGGCGGAGCGTGGAGATCTCGACCTGCTCGGGGTCGTGGACGCTCAGCGAGTCCTCGTAGTAGGTGGAGAGGGCCGAGACCGCGCTCGAGAGCACCGACATGGGGTGCGCGTTCGTGGGCAGCGCGCGGAAGAGGCCCTTGAAGTCCTCGTGCAGGAGCGTGTGGCGACGGATGTCGTCCTCGAACCCCGCGAGCTCGTCGCTCGTCGGCAGCTCGCCGTGGATGAGGAGCCAGGCGACCTCGAGGTAGCTCGACTGGCGCGCGAGCTGCTCGATGGGGTAGCCGCGGTAGCGCAGGATCCCCTGCTCGCCGTCGATGTAGGTGATGGCCGAGCGGGTCGACGCGGTGTTGACGAAGCCGTTGTCGAGCGTCGTGAGGCCCGTCTTCTTCGTGAGCGCCGAGATGTCGATGCTGGACGCGCCCTCGACCGCGGGGAGGATGGGGAACTCCACCCGTCCGCCCGGGTACGTCAGGGTCGCCGTGGGCTTCTGCTCCGCCTGGGGCTCGTCCGCCTTCGGCCGGTCGTCCGCCTGCTGCCCGCCATCGGTCACGGCGCCTCCTCGAGTGTGTGGTGGATGACCCGGGGGGATGCGCGCCGTCGAGCGCTCGTGGCGCCGTCGCGGCGTCGGGATCCGAGCCGACTACAGCCTAAAGGGCTGACAGGGACACTGTCGCCTCCGCCAGCATCCGGCCGGATCCGTTGGAGGTCGCGCTACGCGGTGGAGGAGGCGCGGAGCCGGGCGGCGGCTTGCGCGATGCGCTCGTCCGTCGCCGTGAGCGACAGGCGCACGTGCTCGGGAGAGGCGTCGCCGTAGAACGGGCCGGGGCCCGCGAGGATCCCGATGTCGGCGAGCTCCGCGATCCCCTCCCAGGCGTCCCGGCCGCGGGTCGCCCAGAGGTAGAGGCCCGCCTCGCTGCCGTCGATGCGCCAGCCGGCGTCCTCGAGCGCGGGCCGGAGCGCGTCGCGGCGGGCGCGGTACAGCTCTCGCTGGGCGCGCACGTGGTCGTCGTCGCCGAGCGCCACGGTCATGGCGTGCTGCAGCGGCGCGGGCGGGAGGAGCCCCGCGTGCTTGCGGACGCGGATCAGCCGGGCGATGAGGTCCCGGTCGCCCGCGACGAGGGCGGCCCGGTACCCGGCGAGGTTCGACTGCTTGCTCAGCGAGTAGAGCGCGAGGACGCCCGCGTGGTCGTCGCCGACGACGCGCGCGTCGAGGATCGAGGGCGTCGGGCCCGAGGCCCACTCCCCGTCCCAGCCGAGCTCGGCGTAGCACTCGTCGCTCGCGATGACGGCGCCGAGCTCCCGGGCGCGGGCCACGGCGGCGCGCAGCGCGTCGACGCCGAGCACGCGGCCGTCCGGGTTGCTGGGCGAGTTCAGCCAGACGAGGCGCGTGGACGCGGGCCACTCCGCCGGGTCGTCGGCCGGCACGCTCTCGGCGCCGGCGAGCGCGGCGCCGATCGCGTAGGTGGGGTACGAGACGCGCGGGTGCACGACGGCGTCGCCCTCGCCGAGCCCGAGCATGAACGGCAGCCAGGCCACCATCTCCTTGGAGCCGATGGTCGGCAGCACCTGGTCGACGTCGAGCGTCGCGTTCCGGCGCCGGGCGTGCCAGTCGACCATCGCCCGCCGGAGCTCAGGCGTGCCGACCGTCGTCGGGTACGCGTGCGCGTCGGTCGCCCAGGCGAGCGCGTCGCGGATGAGCGTGGGCGTCGGATCCACGGGCGACCCGATGCTGAGGTCGACGATGCCGTCCGGGTGCCGCCCGGCCCGCTCGGCGTACGGGGCCATCTGGTCCCAGGGGTAGTCGGGGAGCTCGCCGAGGGCCACGCGCGTCAGCCGTTCTGGACGGGGAGCGCCGCGATCACGGGGTGGTCGCCCGCGGTGACGCCGACCTTGGTCGCGCCGCCCGGGGATCCCATCTCGGCGAAGAACTCGACGTTGGCCGTGTAGTAGTCGGACCACTTCTCGGGCAGGTCGTCCTCGTAGTAGATGGCCTCGACCGGGCACACCGGCTCGCAGGCGCCGCAGTCCACGCACTCGTCCGGGTGGATGTAGAGCGACCGCTCGCCCTCGTAGATGCAGTCCACCGGGCACTCGTCGATGCAGGCGCGGTCCTTGACGTCGACACAGGGCAGGGCGATGACGTAGGTCACTTCGGGCGGGTCCTTCCGGGAGCGGTGCGGCCCGACGAGTCTACGCGGCGCGCGAGCCCGTCCCGGCCGGGGCCGGGGCGTCGGATCCCGCGGCGGCGGCGGGATCCGGGCGGGCGTCGGCGCCGGGCGCGCGCGTCGAGAACCGGGGCCACACGACCACGGCCGCGACGAGGATCGCGGGCGCAACCGCCCACACCTGGCTCAGCCCGTCGTCGGGGAACAGCACGGATCCGCTCGGCCCGCGCGTGCCGAGGACCGCGACGGCCGCGACCACGCCGAGCCCGAGGCAGAGCGCGTGCAGGCGGTCGACGAGGAGCAGGCGGAACGCGACCAGCAGGCACGCGAGCGTCGCGAGCGCGAGGACGAGGCCGACCGGCAGCGCGATCCCGCCCACCGGCAGGGTCGCCCGGTGCGCGGCCGTGCCGACCGCGCCCACGAGCAGGCCGAGCACGAGCGACGCGACCGCCGTGCCGATCCGCTGCGCGCCGCGCGGGGGACGCGGGGTCCCGTCGGCGGCGGCGGCGCCGGCCGGCCGGTGCAGCCGGAACAGCTCGACGGGCGCGATGGGCGCCCCGATGCCGTGCGAGAGCGCGAACTGGTCGCCGTCGACGACGGTCTGCGTGCGGTGCGCGGCGATCGCGCGGATCTTGGCGTCGAGCACCTCGGACGCGTCCACGGCCAGGTCGACCTGGTCGTCCGCCAGCACGAGCGTCCCGGCCGGATCCGCCTCGGGCGCGGGGAAGCGCCCCCGCGCGGCCACGAGCTCGTGCGCCTCGCGCGCCGAGGACGCGGTCGTGGTGATGAGGTACGCGGGGATCCCCGCCTCCTCGGCCGCCCAGGTCGCGATGACGTGCGTGCGCACGTGGTCCGGGTGCCCATAGCCGCCGTGGTCGTCGTAGGTGATGACGCTCGTGGCGTCCGTGTCCGCGATGACCGCGAGCACGTCGCGCGCCTCGTCGGCCTCGTCGCCCGCGCACAGCGAGTCGGGATCGAGCGGCCGCAGCGCCACGGGCACGCCCTCGTCGCCCCACTCCATGCCGGAGTCGACGTAGCGGCGGGGCTCGAGGCCCTTCCAGCGGGCATCCGGATCCCCGAGGAAGCGGTGGTCGGTGACGCCGAGCGCGGCCATGGCGTCGGCCAGCTCGGTCTCCCGGTGGTCGGCGAGCGCGCGCAGGTCGCCCTCCAGATGGCGGAGCTCGTCGGGGATCACGTCGCCGCGCTCCCCCCGCGTGCACGTGAGCACGGTGACGGGGACGCCGTCGCGCACGAGCCTCGCGATGGTGCCGCCCGTGACGATGCTCTCGTCGTCGGGGTGGGCGTGCACGAACAGCACGTGCTCGCGCTCGGGACGGGCGGTGCGGGCGGCCCGATCGGGGCGTCGGGACGTGCCGGAGGTCATCCGGCGATCCTAGCCGCGGGCCGCGGGCCGCTCCCTGGGCACCCGCCCGGGACGGTCGACTGGACGCGATCCCGCCCCCGCGCTACTGTGCACGAGGTAAGGCAAGCCTCACCTACATTTCCCCACACTAGCAATAGGGCGCGTCCCGTCGCGTCCGCCGCCCGGAGAGGCGCACGCGTGTTCGCGAACTACCTGATCGGCCTGCGCGAGGGCCTCGAGGCCGCGCTGGTCGTCACCATCCTCATCGCCTACGTCGTCAAGATCGGCCGCCGCGACGTGCTCGGCCGGCTCTGGCTCGGCGTCGGGCTCGCCGTCCTCCTCGCCCTGTCCGTCGGCGCGATCCTCACCTACGGCGCCTACGGCCTCACCTTCGAGGCGCAGGAGGCCATCGGCGGTTCCCTCTCCATCGTCGCGACGGGCCTCGTCACCTGGATGGTGTTCTGGATGCTGCGCACCGCGAAGGACATGCGCTCCGAGCTGCAGGGCGCCGTCGACCGGGCCATCGCGGGCGCGGCGTGGGGCCTCGTCGCCGTGGCCTTCCTCGCCGTCGGCCGCGAGGGGATCGAGACGGCGCTGTTCCTCTGGTCGGCCGTGCAGGCCACCGGTGCCACCACCATGCCGCTCGTCGGCGCGGGCCTCGGGCTCGTCACCGCCGTCGCGCTCGGCTGGCTCGTCTACCGCGGGGTGCTCCGCATCGACCTCGCGCGCTTCTTCACCTGGACGGGCGCGCTCCTCATCGTCGTGGCGGGCGGCGTGCTCGCGTACGGCGTGCACGACCTCCAGGAGGCGGGGATCCTGCCCGGGCTCGGCGCGCTCGCGTTCGACGTCTCCGGCGCGGTCCCGCCCGGATCCTGGTACGGAACGCTGCTCAAGGGCACCGTCAACTTCTCCCCCGCCACCACCTGGCTCGAGGCGATCACGTGGGTGCTGTACGTCGTGCCCACGCTCACCGTCTACCTCCGGCTCGCGCGGCGAGGACAGCGGGCGCGCCCGGCACCCGTCGCCTCCGCTGCTCCCGCCGCCTACCCCGCCCGCGTCGCCGACGCGCCGGCCGCCCGCTGACCCGTCGGCTCCCCCGCACCTCCCGCTCTCCTCCCCATCCACCGCCCGGCACCGCCGGCCCGCTCCCCCGAGGACACATGAAGCGCTCGACCCTCCCCGCCGCCGCCCTGCTCGCCGGCGCCGCCCTCGCCCTCTCCGGCTGCGTCGCGAACACCCCGACCGGATCCGCCGACGCCGGCGCAGGTGCCGCGTCCGCCGACTCCGGCGTCACGCAGCTCACGGTCGACAGCTCCGCCGACGCGTGCACGGTGTCCGCCGCGACCGCCCCCAGCGGCACGGTCTCGTTCCACGTCACGAACTCCACCGACCAGGTGACCGAGTTCTACCTGCTCGCGGACGACGGCCTGCGCATCGTCGGCGAGGTCGAGAACGTGAGCCCCGGGATCGAGCGCGACCTCGTGCTCACCGCCCAGCCCGGCAGCTACTACACCGTCTGCAAGCCCGGCATGGTCGGCGACGGCGTCGGCCGCGCGCCCTTCACCGTCACGGGTGACCAGGTCGCGCTCGCGGGCGACGCGGAGCAGCAGGGCCAGGACGCGGCCGCCGCGTACCTCGCCTACGTCAAGGACCAGGTGGGCCGCCTCCTCCCGGCCACGCAGGAGTTCGCCGCCGCGTACCTCGCGGGCGACGACGACAAGGCGCGCGCGCTCTACCCCACTGCCCGCGCGTACTACGAGCGCGTCGAGCCCGTGGCGGAGTCGTTCGGCGACCTCGACCCGGAGATCGACTTCCGCGAGGCCGACGTCGAGCCCGGCACCGAGTGGACCGGGTGGCACCGCATCGAGAAGGACCTCTGGCAGCCATCGCCCGACGCGAACGGCGGCGACGTCTACACGCCGCTCGCCGCGGCGGACCGCGCGCACTTCGCCCAGGAGCTCACCGCCGACACGCAGAAGCTCTACGACGCCGTCCACGCGGACGGCTTCTCGGTCGACATCTCCACGGTCTCCAACGGCGCCGTCGGGCTGATGGACGAGGTCGCCTCCGGCAAGATCACCGGCGAGGAGGAGATCTGGTCGCACACCGACCTCTGGGACTTCCAGGCGAACCTCGAGGGCGCGCGCGTCGCGTACGAGGGCGTCCGCGACATCGTCGCGCCCAAGGACCCGCAGCTCGTCGCCACGCTCGACGCGCAGTTCGCGTCGCTCGAGAAGGACCTCGCCGCCTACGGATCCCTCGAGAAGGGCTTCACGACCTACGACGAGCTGACCACCGAGCAGGTCAAGGGCCTCGCGGACGGCGTGAACGCGCTGGCCGAGCCGCTGTCGAAGCTCACCGGCGCGCTCGTCGGCTGATGACGGACCACGAGACCACCACGGCCGCCGACGCCCCCGCGACCCCGGCGTCCGCCGGCATCTCCCGCCGCGGGATCCTCGGCCTCCTCGGCGCGGGCGCGCTCGGCGGCGGCCTGGTCGGCTCCGCGGGCGGCGTCATGGCCGATCGCGCCTTCGCGGGCGCGCGCCAGGCCGCGGGCGGCGCCACGTACGCGTTCCACGGCGCGCACCAGGCGGGGATCACGACGCCCGCCCAGGACCGCCTGCACTTCGCCGCGTTCGACGTCGCCGACATCGACCGCGCCGGCCTGATCTCGCTCCTGCAGGACTGGAGCGCCGCGGCCGCGCGCATGACGGCAGGCGGATCCGCGGGCGCGCTCGGCGCGGTCGACGGACCGTACGACTCCCCGCCCGACGACACGGGCGAGGCGCTCGACCTGCCGCCCGCCGGCCTCACGATCACGTTCGGCCTCGGCCCGTCGCTGTTCACGACGGCGGACGGCGTCGACCGCTTCGGCATCGCCGACCGCCGGCCCGCCGCGCTCGTCGACCTGCCGCGCTTCCCGGGCGAGGCCCTCGTCCCGCAGGCCACGGGCGGCGACCTCTGCATCCAGGCCTGCAGCGACGACCCGCAGGTGGCCGTGCACGCGATCCGCAACCTCTCGCGCATCGCGTTCGGCCGGGCCTCCATCCGCTGGTCGCAGCTCGGCTTCGGCCGCACCTCGTCGACGAGCCGCGCGCAGGTCACGCCGCGGAACCTGTTCGGATTCAAGGACGGCACCGCCAACGTCAAGTCCGAGGACACGCGCCAGGTCGACGACCACGTCTGGGCCGACGCGGGATCCACCCCCGCCGAGGCGTGGATGCAGGGCGGCTCCTACCTCGTCGCCCGCCGCATCCGCATGACGATCGAGACCTGGGACCGCTCGTCGCTCCGCGAGCAGGAGCGCGTGGTCGGCCGCACGAAGGGATCCGGCGCGCCCCTCAGCGGCGGCACCGAGATGACCGCCCCCGACTTCCACGCCACCGGGCGCGCGGGCGCACCGCTCATCGATCCCGCGTCCCACGTGCGCCTCGCGCACCCGGACGCCAACGACGGCGCGGTGCTGCTCCGCCGCGGCTACAACTTCGTCGACGGCAACGACGACCTCGGCCGCCTCAACGCGGGCCTGTTCTTCCTGGCGTTCCAGCGGGATCCGCGCACGCAGTTCATCCCCATCCAGCGGAGCCTCGCCCGCGACGCGATGAACGAGTACCTGCGGCACGTCGGCGGCGGGATCTGGGCGGTTCCGCCGGGCGCCTCGCGCGACGGCTACGTCGGGGAGACGCTCCTCGCCTCCTGATCCGGCGCTCGCCGCCGGGCTGGCCCTGGGGCCCCCGGTCTCAGCCCGCGGGCATCACCACGTACGTGGCGACCGGGGATCCGAGGTCGGCCGAGACCGTGACGATGACGGAGTACGCGTCGGTCGTGAACCGCCCGTAGCCGCTCTGCGCGTCGCTCGCGATGTCGCTCGACGCGTAGCCGGCGGCCTCGAGGCGCGCCCGGGCATCGGTGAACCCGCCCTCGACGTCCGGCACCGCGACCTGCGCCACCCAGCCGGCGTCCTCGGGGGCCGCTCCCCCGCCGAGCAGCTTCCCCTCGGCGAAGGGCACGGCGTCTGAGGGGAACGAGTCGGGGACGTGGCCGTCCGTCGACACCTGGACCTTGCCGAGCGTGTCGCCGATCACGTCCTCGACGCTGTGCCGCACCTGCTTCACGCCCTCATGCGCGGCGTCGCGGACGACCTCGCCCACCTGGCTGCATCCGGTGAGGACGAGGGCGGGGACGAGGACGAGCCCGGCCGCCAGCCCCCTCGTGCGGAGGGACCTGGTGGACGGGCTCGTCGGGGTCATGCTGCGCTACGCGTTCTGCTTCTTCAGTCGCGACGTCTTGCGCTGTCGGGCGTTCGCGTCCAGCTCGACCTTGCGGATCCGCACGAACTCGGGCGTGACCTCCACGCACTCGTCCTCGCGGGCGAACTCGAGGCACTCCTCGAGCGTCAGGCGCCGCGAGGGCGTCATGCGCTCGAAGGAGTCGGAGGTCGACTGACGCATGTTGGTCAGCTGCTTCTCCTTCGTGATGTTCACGTCCATGTCGTCGGCGCGCGAGTTCTCGCCCACGACCATGCCCTCGTAGACCTCCTGGGTCGGCTCCACGAAGAACGACATGCGCTCCTGCAGGGCCACCATGGCGAACGGGGTGGCGACGCCGGAGCGGTCCGCGACGATCGAGCCGTTGACGCGGGTCGTGATCTCGCCCGCCCACTGCTCGTAGCCGTGCGACACGGCGTTGGCGATGCCCGCGCCGCGCGTGATCGTGAGGAACTCCGTGCGGAAGCCGATGAGGCCGCGCGACGGGACGACGAACTCCATGCGGACCCAGCCGGTGCCGTGGTTGCTCATGCCCTCCATGCGGCCCTTGCGGGCGGCGAGGAGCTGCGTGATCGCGCCGAGGTACTCCTCGGGCGAGTCGATGGTGAGGTGCTCGAAGGGCTCGTGCACCTTGCCGTCGACCTGCTTGACGACCACCTGCGGCTTGCCGACGGTGAGCTCGAAGCCCTCGCGGCGCATCTGCTCCACGAGGATCGCGAGCGCGAGCTCGCCGCGGCCCTGGATCTCCCAGGCGTCCGGACGACCGATGTCGACCAGCTTGATGGAGACGTTTCCGATGAGCTCGCGGTCGAGGCGGTCCTTGACCATGCGGGCGGTGAGCTTGTGGCCCTTGACCTTGCCGATCATCGGCGAGGTGTTGGTGCCGATGGTCATCGAGATGGCCGGGTCGTCCACCGTGATGGTGGGCAGCGGGCGGACGTCGTCCGGGTCGGCGAGCGTCTCGCCGATGGTGATGTCCTCGATGCCGGCGACGGCGACGATGTCGCCGGGGCCCGCGGACTCGGTCGGGAAGCGGTCGAGCGCCTTCGTGATGAGGAGCTCGGTGATCTTCACGTTCTTGACGGTGCCGTCGTGCTTGACCCAGGCCACCTGCTGGCCCTTCTTGATCGTGCCGTTGAAGACGCGGAGGAGGGCGAGGCGGCCGAGGAACGGCGACGCGTCGAGGTTGGTGACGTGGGCCTGCAGCGGGTGCTGGTCGTCGTAGGTGGGCGCCGGGACGTGGTCGAGGATCGCCTTGAAGAGCGGCTCGAGGTCGTCGTTGTCCGGCAGCGTGCCGTTCTCCGGCTTGTTCGCGCTCGCGGCGCCGTTGCGGCCGGAGGCGTAGACGACGGGCACGTCGAGGATCGCGTCGAGGTCGAGGTCCGGGTGCTCGTCCGACATGTCGGAGGCGAGGCCGAGGAGCAGGTCCTGGCTCTCGGCCACGACCTCGTCGATGCGCGCGTCGGGGCGGTCGGTCTTGTTGACCAGGAGGATCACGGGCAGCTTCGCCTCGAGCGCCTTGCGGAGCACGAAGCGCGTCTGGGGCAGCGGGCCCTCGGACGCGTCGACGAGGAGCACGACGCCGTCGACCATGGACAGGCCGCGCTCGACCTCGCCGCCGAAGTCGGCGTGGCCCGGGGTGTCGATCACGTTGATGACGATGGGCGAGCCGTCCGCGTGCTTCCCGTTGTAGAGCACCGCGGTGTTCTTCGCGAGGATCGTGATGCCCTTCTCGCGCTCGAGGTCGTTCGAGTCCATCATGCGGTCCTCGCCCTCGAAGTGGGCGTCGAACGAGTTCGTCTGCTTGAGCATGGCGTCGACGAGCGTGGTCTTGCCGTGGTCGACGTGGGCCACGATGGCCACATTGCGGAGGTCGTTGCGCGCGACTAGCGCCATAGTGCTGTCCTTCAGTGGAGAGGGTGCCGGCCTTGTCATCAAGGGAGGAGGGCGAAGAGCCGCCGTCTGCTATTCCCAGCGACCACCAGCCTACCGTGCCGATGCAAACCGGGTCAGGGAGCGTCGCGTGACAGCGTCCAGCGCCAGGCGTCGTCGAGGATCCCCGCCTGGTGCGGCGACACCTGGACCCCGCCGATCCCGTCGCGCACGGCCGCGAGCGCGGGCAGCTGGTACAGCGGCAGGCCGGCGCGGTCGCCGTACATGCGGCGGTCCAGGCGCAGGAGGAGCTCGTCGCGCGCGTCGGCGTCCTCGGTGCGGCTGAGCGACGCGAAGAGGGACGCGACGTCGGGGTCGGCCGTCGCCTGCCCGTCGCGGGCGTCGGCGCGCGACTCGTGCGCGGCGCGGATCCCGGCCACGGACGGGTACGCGTCCTGGGAGGACAGGAGCGCGACGTCGTAGGCGCCGGGCTGGTCGAGCACGCTCTCCCACTGCGGGGTCGAGCAGTCGGTCACGACGAAGCCGGCCTTCTCGGCGGAGTCCCGGATGGCGTCGAACGCGGCCACGCGGCGGGGGTCGGCGGGGTCGTAGAGCACGCAGACCTCGGGCGCCGTGCGGCCGACCGACGCGAGCAGCTGCCGCGCCTCGTCGATGTCCACGTCGTCGAAGCGGCTGGATCCGTTGGCGCGCACCTGGTCGTCGTAGCCGTCGGATCCGGGAGCGAGCACGAACGAGTCGCGCGTCGTGGCGTCGGGATCCGCCGGCAGCGCGGCCTGACGGACGATCGTGTCCCGCGGCACGGTGGAGAGGAACGCGGTGCGGACCGCGACGTCCGACATGGCCGGGTCGCGTGCGCCGAGGGTCTGCAGGTCGAGCCGCTCCCAGGTGTCTGAGGATCCGCGCACGACCTGCACGCCGGCGATCCCGGACAGCGCGTCGGACACCTCCGCGTCGGCCGCGGGCGCGATGACGTCGACCTCGCCCGCCTGGAGGGCGGCGACGGCGGCGGCGGGATCCTCGATGGCGGACACGACGATGCGCTCGACCGACGGCCGGTGCAGCCCCGTGTAGAAGCGGTTGGCGCGCAGCGTGATGGAGGTCCCCGGGTCGATCGACTCGATGGCGTACGGGCCGGAGCCCACGGCGCGATCCGGGTGCGCGGCGATCTCGGCCACGCCGAACCCGCGGTTCCACGCGTCGGAGATGGGCGAGAGGAGCTCGGGCGCGCGATCCTGCACGGCGTCCACGAGCGTCTGCTTCGCGCGGCCCGGGCTCGACATGTCGAGCGCGAGCTGCACCACGCTGTGCGCGGGCAGGCCCACCTCGAAGGCGAGCCGCCAGTCGGGCGCGTACTCGTCGAAGACCATGGTGATCGACCGGCCGCCGTCGCCGATCTCGGGCGTGCGGGTGACGTGCGAGAGCGTCTCGTCCGCGGCTGCGTCGAAGTAGACGGTCTGCTCCGGCAGCGGGCCCGTGTAGCCGCCCGTCGTCTCGTCGACGTACCCGGACGGGTCGAAGCCGGGGGTGTCGAGCGCGCCGGATCCGGCGGCCCAGGCGAGCAGGAGGTCCGCCGCGTCGACGGGCTCGCCGTCGGACCAGCGGACGCCCTCGGCGACGGTGTACTCCACCGTGAACGGGTCGCGCGAGACGACCTTCGCGGTCCCGAAGCCCGGGTCCGCCGCGACGGTGCCGTCCGCGGCGACCTCCGAGAACCGTGAGTTCGTCGCGTGCACGATCTCCTCGTTGCCCACGGTGCCCCCCGTGCGCGACGCCGCGTTGTAGGAGGTGAAGGAGGTGGGGACCGCGGCGCGGATCTCGGTGTCGGCCACCATCCCGGTGGTCGGCGAGCAGGCGGCGAGGCCGGCGACGAGCGCCAGCGCGACGGCGGCGGACGCACCGCGGACGGCCCGGCGGATCCCTCGCGGGCGCCGGGCTCGAGCGGCCCCGGGGCCTCGCGTGTCGCTGTCCATCGCCGTCGATCCTACGCGAGCGGCACGACGAGGCCCGCCGCCCGCGCGCCCCCGCGAGGGGGTGCGTCGGACGGCGGGCCGGGTCGTGCGGGCGCGGATCAGGCCGCGGGCGGCTGCTGGTCGCGCAGCGCCTCGCGGAGCTCGCGGCGCTCCTTCTGCTGGTCGGGATCCGGCAGCGGGACCGCGGCGATGAGCTTCTGCGTGTACGGGTGCTGCGGGTTCCGGAGGATCGACTCCGTCGGCCCCTGCTCCACGATCTTGCCGTGGTTCATCACGACGATGCGGTCGGCGAGGAGGTCGACCACCGCGAGGTCGTGGCTCACGAACAGGCACGCGAACTGGAGCTCCTTCTGGATCTCCTGCAGCAGCGCGAGCACGCGGGCCTGCACCGACACGTCGAGCGCCGAGGTGGGCTCGTCGGCGACGAGCACCTTGGGCCGCAGCGCGAGCGCCCGCGCGATGCCGACGCGCTGACGCTGTCCGCCGGAGAGCTCGTTCGGGTACCGGTTGCGGAAGCTGCGGGGCAGCTCGACCTGCTCGAGGAGCTCCTCGACCCGGTCGCTCTGCTGCTTCTTCGAGAACTGCCCCGAGAGCTCGAGCGGCTCGCCGATGCTCTGGCCGATGGGCCAGCGCGGGTTCAGCGAGGAACCCGGATCCTGGAACACGATGCCGATCTCGCGGCGCACGGCCCGGAGGTCCTTCGCCGAGATGCCGGTCATGCGGCGTCCGGCGACCGTGAGCTCGCCGCCCGCGACGGGCAGGAGGCCGACCGCGGCGCGCGCGATCGTGGTCTTGCCGGATCCCGACTCCCCCACGACGCCGACGACCTCGCCCGGGTGGATGTCGAAGGACGCGCCCGAGACCGCCCGGAACGCCGGCACGCGGCCGAGCTTCGGGTAGTCGATGTCCACCTCCTTGAGGGAGATGGCGGGTTCCGTCGTGCGCTCGACGACCTCGACCTGCGTCGCCTCGCCCGTGCCGAGGTGGGGCACCGACGCGAGCAGCTGCTTGGTGTACGGGTCCTTCGGCGACTGGAAGATCTCGCGCACCGAGCCGCGCTCGACGATGCGGCCGCTCTTCATGACGATGACGTTGGTCGCGAGGTCGGCGACCACGCCCATGTCGTGCGTGATGATCACGATCGCGCTGTTGAGGCGCTGGTGGAGGCGGCGCAGCAGGTCGAGGATCTCGGCCTGGATCGTCACGTCGAGCGCCGTCGTGGGCTCGTCCGCGATGAGCATGTCGGGGTCGCACGACAGCGACTGCGCGATCATGGCGCGCTGGCGCTGTCCGCCGGACAGCTGGTGCGGGTAGGAGTCGAACGCCTTCTCCGGGTCCGGCATCTCGACGAGCTTCAGGAGCTCGAGCGCGCGCACCTTGGCGGCCGACGGGATGATCGAGTTGTGGACGCGCAGGGCCTCCACGATCTGGAAGCCCACCGTGTAGACGGGGTTGAGCGCGGTCATGGGCTCCTGGAAGATCACGGCGATGTCGTTGCCGCGCGCCTTCCGCAGCGTGGCCTGGTCGGCGCCGACCATCTCGACGCCCTTGAGCTTCGCGCTCCCCCGCACCCGGCCGTTCTTGGGCAGGAGGCCGAGCAGCGACATCGAGCTGACGGACTTGCCGGAGCCGGACTCGCCCACGATCGCGAGCACCTCGCCCGGGTTGACCTTGTAGTCGAGGTCGATGGCCGCGGGGATCCACTCGTCGCCGACCCAGAAGTCGACGCCGAGGCCGGAGACCTCGAGGATGGGGACGATCTCGTCCGATCCGTTCGCGTGAGCGGTCATGCTGCGGCCTCCTGGCTGCTGGAAGTGGGGATGTCGAGGGGGGTCCACGCGGGCCGTGGGACGATGTGGCCATGGATCAGCCCGTCGTCATCCGCCCGTCGTTCGGACGCCTGCTGACCGTGATCGTCTCGGCGATCGCGGTCCTGGTGCTCGTGAGCACCGTGGTCGGGGGTCGGGCCGACCTCCTGCCGACGGCGGTGTGGGGCCCGGTCATGCTGGCCTACGCGTCGTGGCTCGTCTTCTGGCACCCGTGGGTGCGCATCGCGACCGAGGGCGTGCAGATCCGCAACGTCTTCCGCACGCATGACATCTCGTGGCCCGCGATCCGGGACGTGGACACCAAGTGGGCCCTGAACATCACGACCGCGCACGAGCGCGTCACGGCCTGGGCCGCTCCCGCGCCCGGTCGACGCTCCAATGCCTACATCACCACGAAGGAGGAGAAGATCCAGCCGTACCTCAGCGCCATGATGCAGGACGCGCGCCGCGGCGACCTCCCCCGCACCGACTCCGGCGACGCGGCCACGGTGATCCGCCTGCGCCTGGCCGAGCTCCGCGAGGCGGGCCACCTGGGCGGTCCGGTCGAGGAGGAGGGCCGGCGCGTGCGCACGCACTGGGCCGAGATCGCCGTGCTCGCGGTGCTCGTCGTGGCCACGGTGCTGACCGGCCTGATCTGAGGCACGACCTGCGGCGGTCCCGCGGCTGAGGGCCCGGCTCGCCGCCGGGACCGTCATCGGCCGTCCGTGCTGTCGGGCGCCTGGCCGTCGGCGGGACCGTCGGCCTGTGCGTCCGGTCGCGAGGAGCCGACGGGCGGCGGGACGCGGACGCCCTCGGCACCGGAGCCGGTCGACGGACCTGCGTCGCGGCGGGTGCGCCCGGTGAGCATGGCGAACATCTGCTTGTAGGGGCCCTGTCCACCCGGCATGCGGCGCTGGCGCGGGTCGAACGCGTCGCGCAGGCCGTCGCCGATGAAGTTGATCGACAGCGCGATGATGATGATGAAGAGGCCCGGGAACCAGAACAGCCACGGTCGGGTCGCGAAGGCGCCCTGGTACTCGTTGATGATCTGGCCGAGCGAGACGTCGGGCTTCACGATGCCGAACCCGAGGAACGACAGCGCCGCCTCGAGCAGGATGGCCGCGCTCATGAGCAGGGTCGTGGAGACGATGACCACGCCGATGGCGTTCGGCAGGATGTGCCGGAACACGATCCGGCTGTTCGAGGCTCCGGCGACCCTCGCGGCGTCCACGAACTCGCGCTCGCGGAGGCTCAGGAACTCGCCGCGCACGAGGCGGGCGAGCGACGGCCAGCCGATCAGGCCGAGGACGATGCCGAGGACCACCGCGCCGAGTCCGCCGAAGGTGCGGCCGAGGACGGCCGCGATGACGATCACGGGGATCACGATGATGAGGTCCGTGAAGCGCATCAGCAGGGAGTCGATGCGGCCGCGGAAGAAGCCGGCGACGGCGCCGACCACGATGCCGATGAACGCGGCGATGATGCCGTAGAGCACCATCACGACGATGGACTGCTGCGTGCCGCGCATGACGCGGGCGAAGATGTCGCGCCCGATCTCGTCCTGGCCGAAGGGGTGCACGCCGAACTGGAACGGCAGGGTCCACGTGGGGTTGCCGCCGTTGACGATGGGCGCGACGTCCTCGTAGTTCCACATCCACCAGCCGGGGATGCGGAATCCGAAGAACTGGATGCCGACGGACGAGTACACGAGGAGCGCCATCAGCAGCAGCACCACGAGCGCGGTCATCGCGCCCTTGTGGCGCAGGAACCGGCGGCGGACGACGGTGCCCTGGCTGAGGCCCTCGACCTCCCGCTGCTCGATCGTCAGCTCGGAGTTGGCTCCGCCCTCGGGCAGGCTCGGGTCGTTGTGGGGGTCGATGGGGTTCCCCATCAGTGCGTTGGACATGTGTCAGCTCACCCGGATTCGAGGATCGAGGACCGAGTAGAGGATGTCGGCCAGCATGTTGAAGATCACGGTGAGGATGCTCGTGATCAGGATGAATCCCATCAGCGGGTTGAGGTCGGTCTTGGTCAGGGCGTCCTGGAACACGGAGCCCATGCCCTTCCAGGCGAAGATCGTCTCGGTGATCACCGCGCCGCCGATGAGCCCGCCCACGTCGAACGCGATGACGGTGGCGACGGGGATCATGGCGTTGCGGAACGCGTGGCGCATGATCACGGTGCGCTCGGTGAGGCCCTTGGCCCGCGCGGTGCGCACGTAGTCCTGGTTCATGACCTCGAGGAGGCTGGCCCGCGAGTAGCGCGAGTAGCTCGCGACGGAGATGAGGAGGATCGCGATGGTCGGCAGCAGGAGGTGGGTGTAGCTGTCGAGCATGCCCTGCCACACGGATCCGTTGAGACCCGGCGTCACGGCGCCGACGGTGGCGATGGGGCGGCCGCGGGTGTTGGTCACGTAGTCCGGCCACACCTGCATGACGCGGTCGACGATGATCAGCAGCGCGACGAGGCCGCCCGTGATGCCGGCGCCGCGGGCGACGATCGGCTTGTCGTTCTGTCCGACGACGTAGCCCACGACCACGCCGACGACGACGAAGGCGACGATGAGCACGATGGTGATCCACCAGGGAGCCGAGACCGTCAGCACGAACTGCAGCGGGTACCAGAGCGCGGCGCCGAGGACGGCCATGGCGAGCGCGGAATAGAACGCCCGACGGTTGCGCAGCCCCGTCGAGAGCGACGTGATGAGCACCGCGACGAGGGCGCCGAGCGCGGCGATGAGCAGGATGCCGAGGCCGGGGCGCGAGAACCAGTCCGTGGCGAGCAGGTAGATGAGCACGACCGCGGTGATGACCACGGCGGAGCCGAACACGATGAGCCGCGGCTTCGGGTCGCCGCCGATGATGCTCATCCAGACGAAGCCCGAGACGAGCGACAGGACCACGATCATGATCGGCGGGATCGACGGGTTCACGAGGAAGTCGTTGAAGCCGATGGCGACGTACTGCTTGAGCAGCACGGCGACGAAGAAGATCGGCAGCGAGAAGAAGAGGAACGACGCGAAGGTGACCGTGTAGTCGTAGCCGCTGTACTGGCGGAGCGCCGTCGTCATGCCGATGGAGACGCCGATGAGCACGGCGATGATCGTGGCGATCGTCACCAGCTGGATCGTCTGCCCGGCGGCGTTGGCGATGATCTCGTTGACCTCGCGGCCGTCGATGGCCTTGCCGAGGTCGACCTGGCCGATGAAGACCTTGAACACCCCACCGAGCCAGATGAAGTACCGCAGCGGCGACGGCACGTCGAGGTCGAGGAGGTCGACTCGAGCGGCGATGAGCGCATCGCGGTTCGGCGACGGGTTCTCGCGCAGATCCTGGAGGGGATCACCGGAATTGGCCGCCAGGTTGTAGATGATGAAGCTGGCGCCCAGGAGGACGAAGAACGACGCGACGAGACGTCTCAAGACGAAGGTAATCACAGGGCGACGACGTCCCTTTCTGTGTTCGGCCAGGGCTCATGACCCGGCCCGACGAGAGCATACGCGGCCGGATCCGCGGATCACGAATCGGCAACGGACATGGAGAGGGTGCCGAAGCCAGAAGACCTCGGCACCCTCGCACCCTCCCGTTCAGGGGACGGCGCTCACTGCTGTCGCGCTACTGCGCGGCTGCCTGGGCCGGAGCCCACTCCCAGTAGTTCCAGAACCAGTTGGGCGACAGGAACGCGGGCTTGACGCCCGACACGGTGTCGCTCCAGGCGGTGAGGCCCGGGAACTGGTAGATCGGCGTCGTCCAGCCCTGCTGCTGGATGAGGGTCTCGGCCTGGATGACCAGCGCGAGCTGCTTGTCCTTGTCCGTCTCCGTGTCCAGCTGCTTGAACAGCGAGTCGATCTCGGGGTTCGACCAGCCGTAGTAGTTGTTGATGCCGCCGGTCTGGTAGTTCGGGCCGGACTCGCCGACACCGAGGCTCACCGACTGCCACCCGAAGAGGGCGATGTCGTACGAGCCCGTCTTGCTGGACAGGTCGGCACCCCACGTCGCGCTGTTCACGTCGATCAGGTTGAAGCCGGCCTGGGCGGCCGACTGGCGCATGAGCTCGAACTCCTGCTGGCGGCGCGTGTTGCCCTGGCCGTAGATGACGCGGGCGTCGATCGGGCCGGACACGCCGGCCTGGGCGAGGAGCGCCTTGGCGCCCTCGATGTCGACCGCCTGGTCCTTGTAGCCGTTCTTCTCGACGGACTCCTTGTACTCCGGCGTGCCGGGCACGTAGACGTTCGAGTTGCGGAGCTCCGCGTCCTCCTGCAGGGGCTTGATCAGCTTGTCGAGGATCTCCTCGCGCGGCAGCGTCTTGAAGAACGCCTGGCGCACGAGCTTGGCCTTGTCGGCGTCGCCGCCGTACTTCGCGGGGTCGAACGGGCCGCCGTTGGTGACCTGGAGGTCGACGTGCTCGTACGTGCCCTCGGCCTGTCCCTTGTACTCGATGCCGCTGAGTCCCTGGACCTGCTGGAGGAGGTCGGCCGTGGGCTGGCCGGACGCGATCTGGACCTCGCCGTTGGAGAGGGCCTGGATCTGCGCCTGCGGGTCCGCGATGAAGCGGACCGTGATCTTCTCGTACTTCGGCTTCTTCGTGCCGGTGTACTCGGGGTTCGCCGTCAGGGTGACGTACTGGTCGGCCTTGAGGTCGGTGATCGTGTACGCGCCGTCGCCCAGGGTCTTCTGCGGCTCCGTCGGCATGTCCGAGTAGCGGTAGCCGTCGTTCCAGATCTTCGACACCGGGGCGAGGACGCTGGCGTCCTTGTCCTGGATGGCCGTGATCAGCTTCTTCTTCGCGTCCTCGGGCGAGAGGTTCTCGTCGGGGAACGCGAGCTGCGTGGTGCCGTGCGCGGAGACGCCGACGCCGTTGCCGGTCGCGATCTCCCAGTCCACGTAGGGCTGGTCGTACGTGTACGTGAGGCTGCGGCCGTCATCGCCGATCTCGGGGGTCTTGGTGACCAGTCCGAGGCGGGTGTCCGGCACTGCGCCCGAGTTGAAGAAGACCTGGTCGTCGCCGACCGTCGCCGCGCCGCTGTCGTCCTTCTTCACGGCGTCGTCGGCCACGGTGTTGACGTTGGTGGTGTTGGCAGCCCAGTTGAGGAGCATGTCCGCGGCGTCGACGGGGGTGCCGTCGCTCCACTTGACGCCCTCCTTGATCGTGAACTTCACGACGAGCGGGTCGTCGGAGACCTTCTCGTAGGTGCCGAAGTCGGTGTTCTTGACGAGGGACGGGCCGTCGTCGTAGTAGTTGAAGGACTGGTTCGTCAGGTACACGATGTTCGTGTTGGCGGACGCGTTGCCGGTCGCCGACGCGTTGTTGTACTCGAGGAACGGGTCGTTCCAGGCCACGGTGATCTCAGTGCCGGCGATGACCTCGGACTCCTGGGCGGGCGCAGAGCAGCCGCTGAGTACGAGGGCACCGGAGACGATGACGGCACCAGCCGCTGCGAGGCGTCTGATTTTCAAGGTTCCTCCTGTGCATGGGAATGGCGCGGACCCACCGTGCGTGCGGTCGACCGCGCAGATAAGAATGACCCTAGGTACGGCTGGGAGTCTTTGCAAAAACTGGGCCCAAACGTTACACACCGGTAACGCGGACGCGCGGATCCACGCGTCGCGGTCCGGATCCGTGCGTCTCGACGGTCGGGATCGCGCGTTCCTGCCACCCGCGGCGACGGATCGCGTCGTCAGGGCCCTCACCGGCCACGTCCGGTGCGCGGACGGCCGTTCGGCATCCCGCGCCTAGGATCGGCCCGTGCCCGACGCTCCCGCCCTCGCCCGCGCTCCACGACCGCCGCTGCGGCGCGCCATGCGGACGCGGCTGCGGTGGGAGATCGCCATCGTGCTCGGGCTCTCGCTCGGGGCGAGCGCCGTCTACTCGGTGCTCCGGATCGTCGACCTGTCCACGCGGCCGGAGGCCCTCGGCTCGCAGAGCGCCACCATCAACCGGAGCCTGAACGACCGGCAGGTGTTCGACCTCCTGTACCAGCTGCTCGACATAGCGACCGCGCTGGTGCCCGTGGTCCTCGTGCTCTTCCTGCTGTGGCAGCCGGGACGGAGCGCCTTCCGACGGATCGGGCTCGACCTCGCGCGTCCGGGGCGCGACGTCGCCGCCGGGTTCGGGCTGGCCGCGCTCATCGGGGTGCCCGGGCTCGGGCTGTACTTCGCCGGCCGCGCGCTCGGGATCACGGTGGACGTGGTGCCGACCGCGCTCGACTCGTACTGGTGGACCGTGCCGGTGCTCGTGCTCGTGGCCCTCCGTGCCGCGCTGCAGGAGGAGGTGATCGTGGTCGGCTACCTCTTCACCCGGCTGCGCGAGCTCGGCTGGGGGCACGGGCGGCTGGGTGCGTGGAGCATCATCCTGTCGGCGGCCGTACTCCGCGGGAGCTACCACCTGTACCAGGGCTACGGGCCCTTCCTCGGCAACGTGGCGATGGGCGTCGTGTTCGGCTGGTGCTACGTGCGCTTCGGCCGCACCGCGCCGCTCGTGGTGGCGCACCTGATCCTCGACGTCGTGAGCTTCGTGGGCTACCCGGTCGCGCTCGCGCTGCTGCCCGGGCTGTTCGGCTGACAGGCGTTCCCGCGTCGGCCGGGGGCGCGGGTCTGGCGCATCACCCGCACCTGTGCCTAACCTGGGAGCGCCGCACGACGATGTGCGGCCGAATCTCGAGGAGATCCCATGGGCGACGCCGCTCATCCGTCCGGGGGCCCCCGGCCGGCCATCGACTACCTGGAGGTCGAGGACTCGGCCCGGTTCCGCGAGCTGAAGCGCGAGCATCGCAGCTTCGTCTTCCCGCTGGCCGTCGCCTTCCTCGTCTGGTACTTCGCGTTCGTGCTGCTCTCGGACTACGCGCATGAGCTCATGTCCACGCCCGTCATCGGGAACGTGAACCTCGGGATCCTGCTCGGGCTCGGGCAGTTCGTGACGACCTTCGCGATCACCACCTGGTACGTGAGCCGCGCGAACTCGCGGTTCGATCCCATCGCGGCGGAGATCCGCGCCGACCTGGAGGAGCGGGAGCGCGTCGCGCTCGAGGGGCCGCGCGGATCCACGCCGCCGAAGCGCCGCAAGGGCGGCCGACGGTGATCGCGCCGAGCACGGCCGTCATGGCGACGACGCCCACGACCGACACGGGCGATCCGGTCCTCAACATCTCGATCTTCGGGGCGTTCGTGGTCATCACGCTCGTGATCGTGTTCCGCGCGAGCCGCAACAACTCCACGGCTGCGGACTACTACGCGGCCGGCCGCTCGTTCACCGGCCCGCAGAACGGCACGGCGATCGCGGGCGACTACCTGTCGGCGGCGTCGTTCCTCGGGATCGTCGGCGCCATCGCCATCAACGGGTACGACGGATTCCTCTACTCGATCGGGTTCCTGGTCGCGTGGCTCGTGGCGCTGCTGCTCGTGGCGGAGCTCATGCGCAACACGGGCAAGTTCACGATGGCCGACGTGCTGAGCTTCCGGCTCAAGCAGCGGCCCGTGCGGCTGGCGGCGGCGACCACCACGCTCGCGGTCTGCTTCTTCTACCTGCTCGCGCAGATGGCGGGCGCCGGCGGGCTGGTCTCGCTGCTGCTCGGGATCGACGACCGGCTCGGGCAGTCGCTCGTGATCGCCGTGGTCGGCGCGCTGATGATCGTCTACGTGCTCGTCGGCGGGATGAAGGGCACGACCTGGGTGCAGATCATCAAGGCGTGCCTGCTCATCGCGGGCGCCGCCGTGATGACCGTGTGGGTGCTGGCGATCCACGGCTTCAACGTGTCCGACCTGCTGGGCGCCGCGGCGGCCGCGACCGACAAGCCCGTGCTCGAGCCCGGCAACCAGTACGGGCTCACCGGGATCACGAAGCTCGACTTCCTGTCGCTCGCCCTCGCGCTGGTGCTCGGGACGGCGGGCCTCCCCCACGTGCTCATGCGCTTCTACACGGTGCCGACCGCGAAGGAGGCGAGGCGCAGCGTCGTCTGGGCGATCTGGCTCATCGGCGTCTTCTACCTCTTCACCCTGGTGCTCGGGTACGGCGCCGGCGCGCTGCTCGGGAGCGAGCGGATCCTCGCGGCACCCGGCGGCGTGAACTCCGCCGCTCCCCTGCTGGCGCTCGAGCTCGGCGGGCCGATCCTGCTCGGGATCATCGCGGCGGTCGCGTTCGCCACGATCCTGGCGGTGGTCGCGGGCCTCACCATCACGGCGGCGGCTTCCTTCGCGCACGACGTGTACGGCAGCGTCATCAAGAAGGGGCAGGTCTCGGCCAACGGCGAGGTGCGGGTCGCGCGGATCACGGTGGTCGTGATCGGCATCGTCTCGATCATCGCGGGCATCGGCGCCAACGGGCAGAACGTCGCGTTCCTCGTGGCGCTCGCGTTCGCGGTGGCCGCGAGCGCGAACCTGCCGACCATCCTGTACTCCCTCTACTGGCGGCGGTTCTCCACGCGGGGCGCGGTGCTCAGCATGTACGGCGGGCTCGGGACGGCGCTCGTGCTGATCGCGTTCTCGCCCGTCGTCTCGGGCGGGGAGACGTCGATGATCCCGGGGGCCGACTTCTCGTGGTTCCCGCTGAGCAACCCGGGGATCGTGTCGATCCCCGTCGGGTTCCTGCTGGGCTGGATCGGGACGGTGACCTCCACGCGCAAGGAGGATCCGCTCGTGGCGGCGGAGATGGACGTGCGGTCGCTCACCGGGCACGGCGCCGAGAAGGCGACGGAGCACTAGGCGGCGGGCGGGGCGGGCGTCCCTGTCGGGTCGCCCGCACCGCCGTCAGTCGCTGAGCGCGTCGCTGAGGATCGCGAGGACGCCCGCGCGGGTGTCGACCGCGGCCTCGCCCAGGCGGTCGGCGACGATCTCCACGAGCGACTCCAGCACGATCACGTGCGGGATGCGCGAGGTGTGCTCCACCTCATGGCGGAAGCCCGCCTTCGCGGGCGCGACGACGAGCGCGACGTCGGCGAGGGCACCGATGGGCGAGGTCGCGAACGACGTGACCACGACGATCCCCGCGCCCGAGGCCCGGGCGGAGCGCGCCGCCCGCAGGCTCAGCTCGTTCGCGCCGCTGCCGCTGATCACCAGCACCACGTCCTCCGCGCCCAGCCGGCTTACGGCGATCTGCTGGCCGATGGGGTCGGCGACGTGCTCGGCCGGTCGTCCGACGGCGGTGAGGCGCATGGAGAGGTCGAGGGCGAGCGGCGAGGACAGGCCGCTCGCGACGATCACGAGCCGGCGGGCGCCGACGACGCGCGTGACGGCGTCCTCCACCTCCGCCTCCGTGAGCACGCTCGCGACCCGCGGCAGGGCTGCGGCGAGCGCGTCGAGGTCGGAGCGGATCCGGCCGAGGGCGCCGGGCCCGTGCGCGTCGTCCCCCGCGGCCGTCGACGCACGGGCCGAGCTGCGGGCCAGCTCGCGGGTGAGCGCGACGCGCAGCTGCGGGTATCCGCGGTAGCCGAGGCTCTGACAGGAGCGCACGACGGTGGACCGGGCGACGCCCGCGCGGTCGGCGAGCTCCTGCGCGGTGATCTCCACGACGCCCTCGGTGTCGTCGAGGATGAGCTGCACGACCCGGCGCTCGCTCGGCTGCAGGGCGTTGACCACGGTCGCGATGCGCGTGGTGGGCCCGACGTCGTCACTCCACTGCACGGACCCTGGCTCCCTCGGTGATCCGGCGGCGGATCGCTCCGGAGATCGCGTCGATCGACATGGTGACCGCGACCACCACGATGAGGAGCACGCCGACGGTGGGCCACTCCCGGTACTGAGTGTAGGAGGTGAGCATGTCGCCGATCCCGCCGACGCCGATGAGGCCGAGCACGGCCGACGCGCGCACGTTGATCTCGAACCGGTACAGCCAGAAGGAGAGGAACTCGCCGCTCGCCTGCGGCCAGACGCCCCAGCGGATGAGCGACCAGGCCCCGCCGCCGGCCGCGCGCACGGCCTCCAGCGGGCCGCCGTCCACGCCCTCCACCGACTCGTAGCCCCACTTGCCGAGCGTGCCGACGCTCGAGACGGCGAGCGCGAGCGCGCCCGTGAGCGGGGTGAGCCCGGTGACGGACAGGATGATGATCGCGGTGATGATCTCCGGCACCGCGCGGATGGCGGAGAAGAGGATCCGCAGGGGCCAGCGCACGGCCGCGGGCGCGAAGCCGCGGGCCGCGACGAACGCGAGCGGCACCGAGACGACGATGCCGATGACGGTGCCCACCCAGGCCATCAGCACCGAGATCCACGTCTGCGCCAGCGCCTCGGGCAGCTTCGACCAGTCGGGGCTGGAGAACATGAGCCAGAGGTAGCGGACGACCTCGGCGGGCAGGTCGGCCAGGCGGTCCCACGCGATGTCGGCCGACCAGCAGGCGACCAGGACGACGACGGTGACGCCGGCCGCGGCGATCGCGCGCCCGGGACGGCGGGGGCGGACGGGCACGGCGAGGCTCATGCGATCCTCTTCCTGATCTCGTTCGAGACGAGGTCGATGACGATGACGATCACGAGGATCTCGAGCACGATCAGCGCGAGCTGGTCGTAGCGGTAGAAGGTGCGCACGGCGTCGATGAGGAGGCCGATGCCGCCCGCGCCGACGAGGCCGAGCACGGTGGACGCGCGCACGTTGAGCTCCAGCACGTAGAGCGTCTGGCCGACGAAGCCGGGGAGCACGTCCGGGAGCGCCACGGCGCGGTCGACCTGCATGCGCGTGCCGCCCGCCGCGCGACCCGCCTCGAGCGGCCCGGCGTCGTTCGACTCGATGGCCTCCGAGACGAGCTTGACGATGATGCCGACGTTGAACAGGACGAGCGCGATGATGCCGGGCAGCGCGCCGACGCCCACCATGGCGACGAGCAGCGACGCGTAGAGCAGCTCGGGCACGGCGCGCACCACGTTGAGGAGCGCCCGGAGGATCCCGCGGCTGATCGGGTGCGGGTTCGTGAGCCGCGCGGCCCAGAGGCTGAGCGGCAGCGCGACCGCGGCACCCGCGACCGTCGCGACGACGGCCATGGCGAGGGTCTCGAGCATGGGCGCGACCGTGCGCGGGAAGAACGCCCAGTCGGGCTGGACCAGCCGGACGAGCTTGTCCGCGCCGTTGCGCCAGTTGCGCGCGATGGCGTCGAACCCGAACGCGACGCCCAGCTGCGGGCTCATCGCGATCGCGGTGATCGCGAGCACCACCGCGAGCGCGAGCCACGGCTTCCAGCGTCCGGCCGGCCGGGGCGGCAGCTCCCTGACGCTCATCCGAGGGTGTCCTCGGGCCGGATCCTGCGGCCGTAGATGGCCTCGAACACGTCGTCGCCCGCGGTCGCGGCGGGGCCGTCGTAGACGACCTCGCCGGCGCGGAGGCCGATCATGCGGTCGCCGTACTCGCGCGCGAGGTCGAGCAGGTGCAGGTTCGTGAGCACCGTGATCCCGAGCTCGCGGTTGATGCGACGCAGGTCGCCCATGACGCCGTGGGCGGTCGGCGGGTCGAGGCTCGCGACGGGCTCGTCGGCGAGGACGAGCCGGGGCCGCTGGGCGAGGGCCCGCGCGATGGCGACGCGCTGCTGCTGTCCGCCCGAGAGGGTGGAGGCGCGCGCCCACACCTTCGGCAGGATCCCGACGCTCTCGAGCGCCTGGAACGCGATCTCGCGGTCGGCCGCGGCGTGCATCCCGAGGAAGGTGCGCCAGCCCGGCGTGTGCGCGAGCCGGCCGACGAGGACGTTGTCGAGCACGCTCGCGCGCTTCGCGAGGTTGAAGCCCTGGAAGATCATGCCGATGTCGCCGCGGAGGGCGCGCAGCCGGCGACCCGCGAGGCCGTCGACGCGCGTGCCGCCGACCTCCACCTCGCCGGAGGTCACGGGGACGAGGCCGTTGATCGTGCGGATGAGGCTCGACTTGCCGGATCCCGACAGGCCGACGATGGAGACCATCTCGCCGCCGGCGATGTCGAGGGAGACGTCCTTGAGCGCGACGACGCCGTTCGGGTACCGGACCGTGACGCCGGCGAGGCGGACGGCCCACGGCGCGGAGGCCGGCGCGAGCGCGCCGGCCTCTGCGAGGGAGCGGGTGGCGGGCACGGGCTACTGCAGACCGAGCGACTCGGCGGCGCGGGCCACGACGTCGAGCGAGGACGGGTCGGCGGGCGCGAGCTTGGTGATGGAGTAGACGGCGGTGAGGGCCGCGGATCCCTCGGGCGTGGCCGAGTAGTCGGCGAGCGCCTTCGTGATCTTGTCCTGCAGCTCCGGCGAGAGCGAGCCGGAGACCGCGACGCCGTCGTTGGGGATCTCGTCCGTCATGGCGAAGACGACGACCTTCTGGCCGACGTCCGGCTTGTCCTTGGCGACGATGGTGCGGGCGTCCCAGAAGCTGAAGCCGACCTCGGCGTCGCCGTTGTAGACCGCGAGCACCGAGGCGTCGTTGGCCGTGACGGGGATCTGCTGGATGTCGGAGTCGATGTCGAGCCCGGCGTCCTTGAGCGCGAGCATCGGGTAGATGTAGCCGGCGGGCGACCCCGGGCCGAGGACGGCGACCTTCGCGCCCTTCACCTTGGTGATGGAGTCGAGTCCCTGGGGACCCGAGAGGGCGTCGGCGCCGTTGCAGAAGAGCATGCCGTCGCGCTCGACCGGGGTGTCGTCGCAGTACTTGTCGGGGTCGTTCGTCATGAACTGCGCGGGGTAGGTGATGTTGCCGTTGCGCTCGGTCTGCAGCACGACCTTCGCCTTGTACATGTCGCTCGCCTGCCAGAGCTGGAGCGACGGGAGGAAGCCGATCTGCGCCTGGTCGGCGCCCATCGCCTCGACCGCGGCCTGGTAGTCCTTCGACACGACGCCGGTGACGGGGATGCCGAGCGCCTTCGTGAGCATGTCGGTGAGGGGCGCTGCGGTCTCGACGAGGCCGTCCTGGTCCTGCGACGGGACCAGCGCGAGCGTGAGGGAGGTGGGATCCGCGGCGGGCGCGGGCGTGCCGGACGCGTCGGAGCCGGCGCCGGCGGAGCAGCCGGTGAGCGCGAGGGCGGCGACGGCTCCGATGACGAGGAGCGGGAGGGCGGGCTTCTTCATGCGTGCATCTGCTTTCCGTGGGGAGCTGCGGAGGTGGGGACGGGAGGAGAGGAGGGGACTGCGTCGAGCCAGGCGTCGATGTCGTCGTAGAGGTCGGCCACGGTGGTGGCGCGGAAGGTGGGGCGGGCGTCGTCGGACGAGCCGGGGCCGACGAGCGCGGTGCTGAAGCCGCGGGCGTGGGCGGGCTCCAGGTCGTTGACCCAGAGGTCGCCGACGCTGAGGAGCCGGGCGGCCGGGAGGCCCGCGGCGGGACCCGGGTCGACGCGGTCGAGGACGGCGGCCATCCCGGCGGGCTTGCCCGCTCCGGTGACGACCTCGTCGAAGGCGTCGTCGAGGCCGAGGGCGGCGAGCGCCTCCGGGATCCGGCAGGCGGGCGAGTTGGTGACGAGGACGCGGCGGACGCGACCGGCGATCCCGATGAGGAAGGAGGCGAGGCCGGCGGGCGGGAGGACGGGCGCGTGCGGGCCGCCGAGCTCGGCGCGGCTCGCGAGGAAGGCGGCGGACAGCAGCCGGGCGGGTACGCCGTGGTCGGCGGCGAGGCCCTGCACGAGCGCGTAGCCGTCGATCGCCCCGGAGGTGCGGCCGACCTGCCGGAGACCGGCGGCCACGGCGGCGGCGAACCCCGGACGGGCGTCGACCGCCAGCGTCTCCGCCACGTGGTGGGCGTAGCGGAGCACGGGGCCGTCGCCGAGGGAGACGGTGCCGTCGAAGTCGAACACGATGGTCCGGCCGGGGGTGCTCACGGGTGGCGCTCGTCTCCGCGCCCGGTTCCCCGGATCCCGCGTCGGGATCCTGTGGACGCTGCGTCCACGATATGCAGCCCGCATCGACGGAATGACCCTCCGGCGGTGAACGGCACGTGAACGCGCGCGGGCGGGACGCGACGAGGGCGGCGGGACCGGTGGGTCCCGCCGCCCTCGCGGTGGTGCGGTGCGGCGCCGGAGCACCGCGGATCAGCCGATCAGCGGATCAGGCGAACGCCTCCGGCGGCGGGCAGGCGCAGAACAGGTTGCGGTCGCCGTACGCCTGGTCGATGCGGCGCACCGGCGGCCAGTACTTGTCGCGCACGAGGGTCGACACCGGGTAGACGGCGCGCTCGCGCGTGTACGCGTGCGTCCACTCCCCCGCGATGACCGACTCGGCCGTGTGCGGCGCGTTCCGCAGCGGGTTGTCGTCGGCCGGCCACTCGCCCGCGGCGACCGAGCCGGCCTCCTGCTTGATGCCGATCATCGCCGCGATGAAGCGCTCGACCTCGGCGAGGTCCTCGCTCTCCGTCGGCTCGACCATGAGCGTGCCGGGGACCGGGAAGCTCATGGTGGGCGCGTGGAAGCCGTAGTCGACGAGGCGCTTGGCCACGTCGTCCACCGTGATGCCGGTCGCGGCGGTCAGCGGACGCAGGTCGAGGATGCACTCGTGCGCGACGAGGCCGTCCTCCCCCGCGTAGAGCACGGGGTAGTGGTCGCGGAGGCGCGCGGCGATGTAGTTCGCCGAGAGGACCGCGGCACCGGTCGCCTGCTTGAGCCCCTCCGCGCCCATCATGCGGACGTAGGCCCAGCTGATCGGCAGGATGCTCGGGGATCCGTACGGAGCCGCCGACACCGGGGCGCCGCCGTGCTCGATGGTCGAGACGACCCCGTCCTGGACGAGCGCGTGCACGTTGCGCTGCGCCTGCGGGTGGCCGGGCAGGAAGGGCGCGAGGTGCGCCTTCGCCGCGACCGGGCCCACGCCGGGTCCGCCGCCGCCGTGCGGGATGCAGAACGTCTTGTGCAGGTTGAGGTGCGAGACGTCGCCGCCGAAGTCGCCGAACCGGGCGAAGCCGAGGAGCGCGTTGAGGTTCGCGCCGTCGACGTAGACCTGGCCGCCTGCCTCGTGCACGGCCTGGCAGATCGCGCCGACCTCGTGCTCGTAGACGCCGTGGGTGGAGGGGTACGTGATCATGAGGCCCGCGAGCTCGTCGCGGTGCGCGGCGATCTTGGCGCGCAGGTCGTCGAGGTCGACGTTGCCGAGCTCGTCGCACGCGACGACCACGACGCGCATGCCGGCCAGCACGGCGCTGGCCGCGTTCGTGCCGTGCGCGCTCTGCGGGATGAGGCAGACCGTGCGCGCGTCGTCGCCGTTCGCGAGGTGGTAGCCGCGGATCGCGAGGAGGCCCGCGAGCTCGCCCTGGCTGCCGGCGTTCGGCTGGAGGCTCACGGTGTCGTAGCCCGTGACGTCCGCGAGCCAGGTCTCCAGCTGGAGGACCAGCTCGAGGTAGCCCTCGACGTCGTCAGCCGGCGCGAAGGGGTGGATGGCCTGGAACTCGGGCCAGGTCACCGCCTCCATCTCGGTCGCCGCGTTGAGCTTCATGGTGCAGGAGCCGAGCGGGATCATGCCGCGGTCGAGCGCGTAGTCCTTGTCGGAGAGGCGCTTGAGGTAGCGCATCATGCCGGTCTCGGAGCGGTGCGTGGAGAACACGGCGTGCGTGAGGTACTCGCTCGTGCGGATCGACGCCTCGGGAATCGAGGACAGGTCGCCGGCCGCGCCCTCGTCCTCCGCGAGCTCGGCGCCGAACGCGCGCGCGACGACCGCGAGGTCCTCGGGGCGCGTGGCCTCGTCGACGCTGAAGCCGATCGTGTCGGCGTCCACGCGGAGCAGGTTGACCCCGCCATCCGCGGCCGCCGCGAGGATCTCGTCGGCGCGGCCGGGCACGGAGACGCGCACGGTGTCGAAGAACGCGGCGTGGACGGGCGAGACGCCGACGGTCGCGAGCGAGCGGACGAGGCGGCGGGCGCCCCGGTTCGCCTGGCGCGCGATCACGCGGAGGCCCTTCGGCCCGTGGTAGACCGCGTACATCGAGGCCATCACGGCGAGGAGCACCTGCGCGGTGCAGATGTTGCTGGTGGCCTTCTCACGGCGGATGTGCTGCTCGCGCGTCTGCAGCGAGAGGCGGTATGCGGGGTGGCCGGCCGCGTCCTGGCTGACGCCGACGAGGCGGCCGGGCATCTGCCGCTCGAGTCCCGCGCGCACGGCGAGGTAGCCCGCGTGCGGACCGCCGAAGCCCATGGGCACGCCGAAGCGCTGCGAGGTGCCGACCGCGATGTCCGCGCCGAGCTCGCCCGGCGAGGTGATGACCGTGAGGGCGAGCAGGTCGGCCGCGACGACCGCGAGGCCGCCGGCCTCGTGCACGCGCGCGATGACGGCGCTCGGGTCCCAGACGCGGCCGGAGGCGGCCGGGTACTGGATGAAGGCGCCGAACGCGTCGGGCAGCTCGGCCGGATCCACCGTGGCGAGGTCGTGCGCGACCAGCTCGATGCCGACGGCCGCGGCCCGGCTCTCGAGGAGCGCGCGCGTCTGCGGCAGGGCGTCGGCGTCGATGAGGAACACGTCCGTCTTCGCCTTGGAGGCGCGGCGCGCGAGCAGCATGCCCTCGACGACGGCCGTGGCCTCGTCGAGCATGGACGCGTTCGCGGTCGCGAGCCCGGACAGCTCGGCGACCATCGTCTGGAAGTTGATGAGCGCCTCGAGGCGGCCCTGCGAGATCTCCGGCTGATACGGCGTGTACGCCGTGTACCAGCTCGGGTTCTCGAGCACGTTCCGGGTGATCACGGCGGGCGTGATCGTGTCGTGGTAGCCGAGGCCGATCATCGACGTGCGCACGCGGTTGCGGCCCGCGATGCGGCGGAGCTCGGCGAGGGCGTCGCGCTCGGTGGCGGCCTCGGGCAGAACGGAGTCGCCCTCGGTGCGGAAGCGGTCGACCTGGATCGTCTCGGGCACGGCCTTCGCGAGGAGGGACGGGATCGAGTCGTGACCGAGGACGCCGAGCATGGTGGCGCGGGCCTCGGAGTCGATGCCGATGTGGCGGGCGCCGAACGCGCCGGGCGCGAACGTCGAGGACTCCTCCGCGATGTCGGGTGCGGAGGCGGGAGCCGGGGTGGCCGGGCGCGTGCCGGCGTCGACGGCGGTCACTCGCCCACCAGCGCGACGTACTCGTCGTGGCTGAGGAGCGTCGGGAGCGCCTCGAAGCGCACCTTCACGAGCCAGCCGGCGCCGAACGGGTCGCTGTTGACGAGGTCGGGCGAGGCCACGACGTCGTCGTTGACCTCGGTGACCGTGCCGTCGATGGGCGCGAAGAGCTCGCCGACCGACTTGGTCGACTCGATCTCGCCGACGACCTCGCCGCCCGCGAGCTCGTCGCCCACCGCCGGCAGCTCGACGAAGACGACGTCGCCGAGCTTGTCGGCGGCGTAGGAGGTGATGCCGACGGTCGCGACGTCGCCGTCGACCTGCACCCACTCGTGCTCGGCGGTGTACTGGAGGCTGGTCTGGTCGGTCATGCGAGGGCCTTTCGCGAGTAGAAGGGGAGGGTCACGACGGTGGCGGGCACGCGCGTGCCGCGGACGTCGACGGCGAGGCGCGTGCCGGGGGCGGCGAGCGAGGGATCCACGTACGCCATGGCGACGGGGTGGCCGAGCGTGGGCGACAGGGCGCCGCTCGTGATGATGCCGACGGGCGCGACGGCGCCCTCGGTGGCCTCCATCACGGCCTCGAGGGCCGCGGCGGAGTCGCCCGCGGCCTCCTCGGCGTAGACGGGGTAGTCGGCGCGGGGCGCGCGGCGGCCCTCGGTGACGAGGCCGACGAGCACGCGGGCGACGGGATCCGGCCCTTTCTCCACGGCGGCGCGCCCGCGGAAGTCGCCCTCCTTGCCGAGCGCGACGACCTTGCCGAGGCCGGCCTGGACGGGCAGGGTGTGGAGCCCGAGCTCGTGGCCGTACAGCGGCATGCCTGCCTCGAGGCGGAGCGTGTCACGGCAGGCGAGGCCCGTGTTCAGGAGGCCGAGCGGCGCGCCGGCCGCGACGAGCGCCTCCCACAGGGCGACGGCGTCCTCGGTCGCGACGTACAGCTCGTAGCCGTCCTCGCCCGTGTAGCCGGTGCGGGCGACGAGCACGTCCTGGCCCGCGAAGCGCGCGGCCGTCGCGCGGTAGTAGCGGAGCGCCTCGAGCGGCGTCTCGGTCTCGAGGCCGGCGGTGGCCTCGAGGATCGCGCGGGACACCGGGCCCTGCACGGCGATGAGCGCGACGTCGTCGCTCGCGTCGTCGACCTCCACGTCGTCGAGGCCTCGGGCGGCCTCGGCGAGGACGGCGAGCACGGGATCGTGGTTGCCCGCGTTGGCGACGACGAGGAAGGACTCCTCGCCCGTGCGGTAGACGATGAGGTCGTCGACGATGCCGCCCGAGGGGTCCAGCAGCAGCGTGTACTTCGCCTGCCACTCGGCGATGGCGGAGAGCTTGCCCGCGAGCACGGCGTCGAGGAACGCGGCGGCGCCCTCGCCCTCCACGGCGATCTCGGCCATGTGCGAGATGTCGAAGATGCCCGCGGCCTCGCGCACGGCGCGGTGCTCGGCGAGGTCGCTCGTGTAGCGGACCGGCATGAGCCAGCCGGCGAAGTCCGTGAAGGAGGCGCCGGCCGCCTCGTGCACGTCGTGCAGCGGGGATCGGCGGGGCGGGGCGCCGGCCGCCGCGTCGGGCGCGGTGCCGGCCGGTGCGGTTCCTGCGGGTGCGTCGGGCATGGAGTCCTCCGGTCGTGACCGACGCGGACGCCGGATGCGGGACTCCCCCTCTGTCATGTGCCTGAGAGCTTCGCGCCGTCCGAGGACGGTGCTTTCACCGTGGGCGAGCCGTGCGGGACGACTGCTTTTCAGAGTGGCCAGTGCATCGCGGTACGTGGACCTGAGAGATTGGCGGGGAGGCTTGCTCCTTCGGTGCTCCCGGAGGAGCTCTCCCGCGATGCGTGCGCGGCCGTGTTACGCGTCCCAGCATATCGAGCGGGACGTTTCCGCCGTGTGACGATTCCCGGTCGATCGCCCTGCGCCGGACACGACGACGCCGCCGCGTCCGGGTGGATGCGGCGGCGTCGGATGGTCGGGTCGACCCGACGGGTCAGATCGCGTCGGGCGAGGGCGATGCCGGTGCCTGCGGCGCGCCGTCCTCGTCCTGGTCGATGACGCGGCGCACGTCGTCGGCGAGCTGCGCGACGCCCTCGGGCATCATCTCGAAGCCGTCGGTGGTGCCGACGTTGATGACGAGGCCGGTGCCCTCGGGGATCGCCTGCACGAGCTCGGCGGCGGGGATGGTGGCGACGTGGTCGGCGACGCTCGTGACCTTCTCGTCGATGCGGTCCTCGTGCGTGAATGCGGCGAGCATGGGCACGCCGTCGCGGTCGAAGAGGACGGGCTGGAGCTGGTCGGTCTCGGGGGTGAGGGGCGTGGCGGTGGGCACCACGACCGTCGTGTTGATGAACTCGGTGAGGACTGCGGTCATGTCGGACTCGCCCGCCTGGCCGCGCGCGATGGCCTGCTCGAGGGGGGTGGGCTCTCGGTCCTGTGAATCGGTCATGCGTCCATCGTGCCCGATCCGGCGGGGCGGCGGCTGACCGCGACGCCCGGACCGGGCCTCCTCGCGGCCGCGCGCGGAGTTAGGATCGTCTCTTCCACCCGCCATACGTCCCGAGGGGAGACGCCCGTGTCGATCGGACGCCAGCGCCCCCGCGGCGAGCTCGAGGCCGCCATCATGGACGCGCTCTGGGACGCCGACGAGCCGCTCACGGCCAAGGACGTCGTCGCCCGCATCCCGGATCCGCGCCCCGCGCTCACGACCGTGCTCACGGTCCTGGAGCGGCTCGGCCAGAAGGGGCTCGTCACGCGCTCCGACGAGGCGCGCGCGCTCACCTTCGCGCCCGCCCGCTCGCGCACCGATCACGCGGCGTCGCTCATGTCGGGCGCGCTCGCGGCCACGAAGGACCGCGAGGCCGCGCTGCTGCGCTTCGCCGGCACGCTCGACGGCGACGACCTCACGGCGCTGCGCCGCGCGCTCGGCGGGGACGACCGGGCGTAGGCGGTCCGTTCGCCCGGCTAGCGCGGGTCGTCGGCGCCGTCGTACGGACCGCCGACGCTCTCGCCGTCCTCGCCGGGGAACCGGCGCGACGACCGGCGCACGACGCCGACCACCACGAGCACGGCGGCCGCGAGGATCACGAGGCCGATGAGCACGAACACCCAGACGGGCGTGGTCTCCGCAGCGTCGGCGAGCGGCACGGACTCGCCGGACCGCGCGTCCGACGTGGGAGCGGGGGCGACGGACTCGGCGCCCTGCGTCGTCATGGTGCCCTCGGGCTCGGGCGTCGCGGTCGCCGCGCTGCCCGCCCAGGCGTCGCCGCAGGCGGGGGCCGCGGTGATGGCCGGGGTGCCCGTCGTGTCGCCGGTCGGCGCGTAGGTGAAGGAGTAGGTGCCGTCGATGGGGTGGCTGTCGCTCGAGACCGCGCGCCAGGTGACCTGGTAGGTGCCGGCCGTGCCGAGCGCGATGCGGGTCGTGGCGGTGGATCCGTCGACCGTGACGCAGCCGTCCTCATGGAAGGAGCTGTCGGAGGCGTTGACCACCTGGATCGCGAAGCCGGAGGCCTGCGCGTCGAGCGCGAGCAGCTCCTCGCTGAAGTCGAGCGCGATGGTGCCGGGCTCGTCCGTGACGGTGGCGTCGGCGGCGGGGGTGGATCCCACGAGCCGGTCGTGCGCGGACGCGGCGCCCGCCGGGATGAGCGCCCCGCCCAGCACGAGGGCCGCGGCTCCCGCGGCGAGCGCGGCACGACGGAGGAGGGACGGGGTGCGGGGGTGGTGCGGAGACGCCATGGGTCCATCATCCCCTGCGCTCCGCGCAGGCGGGGAAGGGCATCCGTGACGCCACGCCCGCGCCCGTGTTGCGCCGAGGGCCGCGGCGCGATGGACTCGTCGGATGCACATCGCTCCGCACGACAACCCCGGCCACGGCCCGGCGCGATCCGCCGGCCTCACCGCCGACGAGATCGACCGGATCCGCCGTGACTTCCCCCTCCTCGACTCACGGGTGAACGGCCACCCGCTCGTCTACCTCGACTCGGCCGCCACGTCCCAGAAGCCGCGCCAGGTGCTGGATGCGGAGCGCGCGTACCTGGAGCACCGCAACGCCGCCGTCCACCGCGGCGCGCACACGCTCGCGGCCCTCGCGACCGAGGAGTTCGAGGAGGCGCGCGAGAAGGTCGCGCGCTTCGTGGGCGTCGACGCGGGCGAGATCGTGTGGACCTCCAACGCGACCGAGGGGCTGAACCTCGTCGCGTACGGCCTCGGGAGCGCGGCCGCGCCCGCGTCCATCCGCGTGCGGGAGGGCGACGAGATCGTGGTCACGGAGTCGGAGCACCACGCGAACCTCATCCCGTGGCAGCAGCTCGCGCTCCGCACGGGCGCCACGTTGCGGTTCGTCCCCGTCGACGACCAGGGCGCGCTGCGGCTGGAGACGCTGGGCGACGTCATCACGGAGCGGACCCGTGTCGTCGCGCTCGCGCACGTCTCCAACGTGCTGGGCGGCGTCGCGCCGCTCGCTCCCGTAGTCGCGCGGGCGCGGGAGGTCGGCGCGCTCGTCGTGCTCGACGCCTGCCAGTCCGTGCCGCACCTGCCCGTGGACCTGCGCGCCCTGGACGTCGACCTCGCCGTCTTCTCCGGGCACAAGATGCTCGCGCCCACGGGCATCGGAGTGCTGTACGGGCGCCGCAAGGTGCTCGAGGCGCTGCCGCCGTTCCTCACGGGAGGGTCGATGATCACGACGGTGACGATGGAGTCGGCCGAGTTCCTCCCGCCGCCGCAGCGCTTCGAGGCGGGCACGCAGCGCATCTCGCAGGTCGTGGCGCTGGGAGCGGCGGTCGACTACCTGGAGGCGGTGGGCATGGACCGGATCCAGGAGCACGGGCGGCGCATCGGCGCACGGCTCGTCGCGGGCCTCTCCGGGATCCGGGGCGTGCGCGTGCTCGGACCCCGCGACGACCGCATCGGGCTCGCCGCGTTCGACCTGGCGGGCGTCCACGCGCACGACGTGGGGCAGATCCTCGACGACCGCGGCATCGCCGTGCGCGTCGGCCACCACTGCGCGCAGCCGCTGCACCGCAGGCTCGGGCTCACCGCGTCCACGCGCGCGAGCGGGACGCTGCACACGACGGACGCCGAGATCGACCTGCTGCTGCAGGGCGTCGAGGACGCCGCCGCGTTCTTCGGGGCCGGCCGATGAGCGCTCCCGCGTCCGGCGGCGGCGCGCTGTACCAGGAGCTGATCCTCGACCACTCGCGCACGCCCGAGGGCACGGGCGATCCCACCGGCTGGCCGCTGCACGCGCACCAGGTGAACCCGACGTGCGGGGACGAGATCACCCTCGGCGTCCGCGTCGAGGACGGCCGGCTGGTGGAGATCGCGTGGACGGGCCACGGCTGCGCGATCTCGCAGGCGTCGGCGTCGATGCTCGTCGGCGTGCTCGACGGCGCGGATCTCGACACGGTGCACGCGCGCGCCGCCGCGTTCCGCGAGGTCATGCGGAGTCGCGGGGCGTCCCACCTCGACCCGGAGGAGTTCGGCGACGCCGTCGCGCTCGACGGGGTCTCCCGGTACGTCGGCCGCGTGAAGTGCGCGATGCTGCCGTGGACGACGCTGGAGGACGCACTCCGGAAGAGCTGACGCGCCCGCGGCCAGCCGGGGCGGGCAGAGTGGGGGACGGCGACCGCGCGAGGCGGCGCACCGCGACACCAGGAGGATCCGTGGCCCCCGACGACGACATGCCGAGCACCATCCGCCGCTCCCCCGAGCACGCGCAGGCCACCTGGTCGGCGGCGCACGCAGCGGCCGAGGAGCAGTACGGATCCGGCGAGCGCGCCGAGCGCACGGCATACGCCGCCCTCAAGCACGGCTTCGAGAAGGTCGGCGACCACTGGGAGCCGAAGGAGTCGGCGGGGCCGTCGGACGCGGGCGCCGAGGAGCGCGGCGCGGGCACGGCAGGCGGGGTCGACGCGAACGCCTCGAAGGCGCACCTGATGGAGGTCGCGCGCCGCCTCGACGTCGCCGGCCGCAGCCGCATGACGAAGGACGAGCTCGTGGACGGGATCCGGAAGGCGAACGACCGGGAGACCCGGCGGGCGCGGCAGCGCGAGAGCTGAAGCGGGGCGCCGGACGCGCCTAGGGCAGGTCGACCCGGAAGAGCGCGCACTCCTTGTCGTAGTAGGCGCGCGTGACGCCGAGGGGACGCATCCCGATCCGCCGGCACACGGCCTGCGACGGCGCGTTCGCCGGGTTCGTCACGGCCAGCACGCGCGTCAGCCCGCCCTCGGCGGCGTGCGCGAGCACCCGCCGCGCCGCCTCCGTCGCGACGCCGCGACCCCAGGCGTCCGGGTGCAGGTGCCAGCCGATCTCCGTCTCGCCGTCCTCCGGCGCGTCGCGCGGGGCCGGGTCGTCGCCGGCGAGCGGCGCGGCCGACGCGGGCAGGTCCTTGAGCAGCAGCGTGCCGAGGAGCGCACCGCCGTCGCGGTCCTCGATCGCCCAGATGCCGCGCACCGGGTGGTCGAGCGCGGCGTAGCGGGCGGCGCGCGCCACGGCCTGCGCGGGATCCGTGTAGACCTGGCCGGTGCCGATCCACCGCATCACCTCGGGCCGCGCATGAAGGTCGAGGAGGAATGGGACGTCGGCCTCCGTGAAGCGGCGGAGGAGCAGGCGGTCGGTCGCGAGGTCGGGCATCGCCCCAGGCTAGGGGGACGTCGGTGGTCCCCCCTAGCGTGACGGCATGCCCGAGCCGGTGGATGCGTGGTGGGCGCGGCGCAGCTGGTCGCGCGGCCTCGACGTGCCGTACCCGGTGGGCACCTACCGGGAGGCGTGGGCGTCGTTCCCCGTGCTCATCCGGCAGTACCACCCCGAGTTCAACCGCGGCATCACGCTCACGCAGGTGCCGCCCGCCGCCGACGTGCTCCTCACCTGGCAGTGCGACGCCGGGCACGTCTTCGTCGCGACGCCCGAGGAGCAGCGGAGGCGGCCGGGGCGGGAGCGCCGCCGCTCGTCGTGGTGCCCGGACTGCGCGGAGGCCGCGGCGCCGCGCACGCCCGTGCTGCCGATGGTGGATCAGGTGCGGTGGCCGGGGGCATCGCCGCTGGTGGCGGGGCCGGTGGCGGGCGGATCCGCGTCCGCCGCGTCCGCCGCGTCGGGCGCATCGCCGTCGACGACCGGCGGCTCGGCGCGTCTCCGGCGGGGCGCGCGCGACGGACGGCCCGCGGTCGGCGGCACGTCCCGCGACCGGCGCGGGAAGGACGGCACCCCGAGCGCTGTCGGGCCCGCCGAGCGCCGCGGATCCCCCGCCCCGGCCACGTCACCGGCGCGCGCCCGCCGCTCCCCCGCCGTCTGCGCGAAGACGCCCGACCTCCCCGTCGGCGAGCCGTTCGCCAGCGCGTGCGCGCCGCCACCCGCATCCGCCGTCGAGGAGCGCCTGCGGCAGGATCTGGCCGCGCGCCTGGATCACACGCCCGGCCTGAACGCCGTCCGGCTCGCGCGCCCGTTCTTCGAGCACCTCGAGGCGTGGCCCGACATCGTGCTGCCGGAGCTGCGGGTCGCGATCGAGTACGACTCCACAGGCCGCCACGGCCTCGAGCACGTCGGCCGTCGCGAGGAGGCCGACCGGCGCAAGGACCGCGCGCTGCGGGCCGCCGGATGGGAGGTGATCCGGATCCGCACCGGCAAGCTCCCGCCCCTCGGCCCCTACGACCTGTGCGTCGCGGGCCTCACCCGCGGCACGATCGACCAGATCCTCGACCTGCTCCGCGAGATCCGCGGGCCGCTGTTCGTGGACGCCTACCTGCGCGAGGCGCCGCCGTCGGCCGCAGCCGGATGAACCGCGCCTACGCCCGCCTCAGCTGACCCGCAGCGCCAGCGCCTCGCTCCGCCAGCGCGCGAGGAGCTCCCACGGATCCGGCTGCCCGGCGGCGAGCGCGGCCACGTGGACCCGCAGCTCCGCGTCGAGCTCGAACCACTCGGTGCGGGCGAAGCGCTGCCGGGCGAACAGCGCGTGCCGCGCCCGCTCCACCGATCGCCCTCCGCGCTCGAAGGCCAGCAGCTCGTCGTGCCGGAGCGTGCCGAGCCGCTGCCGCGGGTTCGCGCTGGTGCCGATCTTCAGCCGGTCGCCGAAGCGGATGTAGTAGACGACGTCGACCCGCGGCGGCGCCAGCTCGCCGTCCGGGTGGTCGCCGTGCCGCCACTCGCACACCGCGCAGAGCCAGCTCGACGGGTACCGCACGCCGAGGCGGGATCCGCAGGCAGGGCACGGCGACGGCAGCACGTCCTCGACGCCGTGCTCCCGCTCCGCCCACGCGGCCGCGGCCACGAGGTGCGCGGCGCACAGCCGCACGGGTGCGCCGGGCTCGGCTCGCGCCGCGCACCCCTCGGCGAGGCAGGGTGCTGATCCGGTCGAGGTCATGCCCCGACGCTAGGCGCGGGCGCCGACACCGGCACCCGCGGGAGGCGGCCCGGAACGCCTCAGCGCGACGCCCGCACGACGACGGGCGCCTGGTCCTCGAGCCCGCGGCGGAGCTCGACCGAGGTCCACGGCACGGGAGCGTCGGCGAAGATCGGCTCGAGCACCTCCCACATGATGCGGCGGTCCGGGCCGACGAAGTAGACGTCGTAGGAGTCCTCGCCGAACTCGTTGCCGTCCATCCATCCGGCCTCGAGCAGCTGCAGGGCGTCGTCGCCCGCGATCTCGGTCGCGGCCAGCGACTCGAACGCCTCGTACGCGGTCGCCGCCTCGCCGGCCTCGAAGCGCAGCACGACCCAGTCGTCGGGCTCGTCCTCGCGCGTCCACGGACGCGCGGCCGCGACGATCGCCATGGTCAGGCCGGTGATGATCCCGGTGAGGAGGAGCGCCCGGATCCGCGGCGTCATGGCCGCGCCCGCCCGGCGTCTCCTGCTGCTGCGCTCATGCGACATCCCCGTCCCGGCGGCCGTCCACCCGGGACCCCGCACCACGTCCCAGTATCCCCGCACGATCGCCTCCGTGACGTGTCGACCGCGAACCTGGACCGGGAACGGTCCTGATGGGTACCTTTCCCTCCACGAGCAGGCGGTCCGCCTGCTCACCCCGTCCGCTTGGCCGAAGGAGCGCCGTGTCCGAGCCGAGCGCACACGAGGAGTTGATCTCCTCGATGGCGACCGTCTTCGACCTCATGGATGCCGCGACGCTCGACGCCTGGGAAGGCCTCACCGGCCTGCAGATCCAGCTGCTGCGCGTCGTCGCCACCGGGATGCAGGTGGACCGCCAGTCGCTCTCCATGTGGACCCGCACCTCGCGCGCGGCCCTCGTGCCGAGCCTCGCGGCGCTGCTGCAGCGGCGGATCCTCGTGGAGGAGGCGGATGGGGAAGGGGCGCGCCTGGTCGTCGGGCCGGCCGGCCGGCAGCTCCTCGAGACGGTGATGCGCGCCCGCACCGGCTGGATCCGCGGGGCCTGCGCCTCCGTGCAGCCGCCCGTCGACGAGGGCGAGCTGCGGCGCGCGATCGGCGCGCTGCAGCGCATCGCCGACGGCGCCTGACCCGGGGATACCACGGGACGCCGGCCGATCCTGCCCCCTCGACCCCTCGCCAGCACGCCCCTAGGGTGGGGAAATGGCGAATCCCATCGAGGCCCAGGCACCCCCGAGATCCGAGCTGAAGCGCTCCATCACGGTCAAGCAGCTGTACTTCTACGTGGTCGGCGACGTCCTCGGATCCGGCATCTACGTGCTCGTCGGCCTCGTGGCCGCGGCCGTGGGCGGCGCGTTCTGGATGGCCTTCCTCGTGGGCGTCTCCATCGCGACCATCACCGGCCTCGCCTACGCGGAGCTCGTCACGAAGTACCCGCAGGCCGCCGGCGCCTCCCTCTACATCAACAAGGCGTTCCGCAGCCCGGTGCTCACGTTCTTCATCACCATCTGCATGCTCAGCGCCAACATGGCCGCCGTCGGATCCCTCGCGGCCGGCTTCGTGCGCTACCTCGCCGACCTGATCGGCCTCCCCGAGTCCGCGATCTGGGCGACGACCGGCATCGCGGTCGCGTTCGTGGCGGTCATCACGCTCATCAACCTCATCGGCATCAGCGAGTCGGTCATCGCCAACGTCGTCATGACGTTCGTCGAGATCAGCGGCCTCATCATCGTCGTCGCCATCGGCGTGATCGCGCTGGTCGAGGGCGTGGGCGACCCCGCCGTGCTGCTGCAGTTCCAGGTCGAGGGCGGCCCCGGATCCGCGGTGCTGGCCGTGCTCGCCGGCGTCTCGCTCGCGTTCTTCGCCATGACCGGCTTCGAGAACGCGGCCAACGTGGCCGAGGAGACCATCGACCCGTCGCGCGCGTTCCCCCGCGCGCTCATCGGCGGCATGATGACCGCCGGCGTCGTCTACGTGCTGGTCTCGATGGCCGCCGCCCTCGCCGTGCCGATCGACGACCTGGCGGGCAACACGCTCCTCGAGGTCGTCCGCGCGGACCTCTTCTTCATCCCGGCGGCCGTGATGCTCGTGATCTTCGGCCTCATCGCCATGGTCGCCATCAGCAACACCGCGCTCGTGACCGTGGTGGCGCAGTCGCGGATCCTGTTCGGCATGGCCCGCGAGAACGTCGTGCCGGCGATCTTCGCCAAGGTGCACCCGGCCCGCCGCAGCCCCTACGTGGCGCTGATCTTCGGCGGCGCGGTGGTGGCCGGCCTCCTCATCATCGGCGCGGCGATCCGCTCCAGCCAGGCCGGGATCCCCGAGGACGAGCGGCTCGACATCGTCGACCGCCTCGCGACCATCACCGTGGTGTTCCTCCTCTTCATCTACGCGCTCGTGATCGTCGCGTGCCTGAAGCTCCGCGGCCACGACGAGCGCGACGACACGTACCGCGCGAACACGCCGCTGCTGATCGTCGGGATCCTCGGGAACGTCGCCGTGCTGATCTACACGCTCGTCGACGACCCCGGAGCGCTGTTCTGGGTCGGCGGGCTGCTCGCGCTGGGGCTCGTGCTCTACCTCGCGCAGCGCACGTTCGGCGCGAAGAAGCCGGACCTTGAAGCGGCGGCGGGCGTCGCCGCCGCCGGACCCACGGACAGGGAGGTCTGACCCGTGCACGTCATCGTCACCACCGACGGATCCCAGGCGTCGCTCCAGGCGGCCCGCCAGTTCCAGGTGATCGCGGACTCCCGCGAGATCACCGAGGTCACCGTGCTCGCGGTCGTGAGCCCCTACGCGGCCGCGCCGTTCGCCAACGAGCTCGGCCCGCGCCGCGCGACCGGCCAGACGGAGCTCAGCTACCGCCGCGACGCCGAGGCCGCCGTCGACACGGTCGCGGCGGTCTTCGACGGCTGGGGCCCGACCATCCACCACGACGTGCGCAGCGGCTCCCCCGCCACCGAGATCATCCGCGCAGCCGAGGACCTGTCCGCGGGCCTGATCTCCATGGCCGCCGGCAGCCGCGGCCTCACCGCCACGATCCTGCTGGGCAGCACGGCCTCGCGCGTGCAGCACTCGGCGCCGTGCCCGGTGCTGATCTGCCGGCCGACGGTGCGCGGCGTTTAGCGAGAGCAGAGCCGGGTGCGACTCGGTCGAGCCGCCAAGCCACCATGCCGCGACTCCAGTCACCCGCCCGAGTGCAGGAAACATGAGTCGCGCTTAATAATTGCCTTTACGGCAGCGCGGCATAACCTGGCCCGCAAGCTAGCCTGTTCCACGCAGCGCATTGCCGAGTGGCACTCCGCCATCACGAAAGCGCTGGCGCCTTACAGGGCCGAAAGCATCGCCACCCGCACATGCGCAGCCTCGGCAACCTGACCAAGCAAGCCCTGCTCCTCGAATACAAAAATGCAATACCCCCGAAAGGGATTGCAAGGCGCCGCCCAACCCGGCGTGCGCACCATATACTCATAGCAATTGGCGAGTCGTCGCCAAGTGCCCAATGAGGTCGAGCACGCGAGAGCATGCGATGACCTCAGCCATCGCCAGGCAGCTGGCGACAAGTCCACTTGTCGCATTTATCACGTAGCGATAGGGCAGCTGTCCTCTCAAGAGCCGCCTGGGTCGTAGAGAATCACCAAGAACAATTTCCTCGGCGCGCCGACATCTACCACACATATCAAAGGACAAGCATGACCGATGCAGCGCACGCTTCGCGAGACGCCCTTCCCATGTGGATGACGCCGCAACGGGTCACATCGGCCGAGAAAAACGAAGCGGCCTTGTCCTGGCATGACGAATCAGATCCTCGTTTTCAAGTCTCGATACCGAAGCTCAGGGAGCTACTCGAAAGCGGCTACGTCGCCACTCCCCGGTACTACTTCAAAGTCGTCGGCGACGCCCTGGGTGACACAGGATTCAACGCGTGGTGCCGCAAACTCGGTCGTGATCTGCACGAGCTTGTCGCACAACACGTCGACGACACCATAGCTGCTGAGCTTGAACCGCTGAGCAGGGACATCGGCAATGTCATGTCATGGACCCAAGGATTCGAATCTATTTTTCCGTATCTCGACGCCATCGAGCGCCGCACAGACATCGACGTCACGACGTTGACGGTCGTTGGTCGACCCGGACGCCCCCTGCTCGACGCCGCCAGAGGCCTCGCGCTCGAGGCTGAGCCGAGTGGAACCCACAGCGCGCTGAGGCGGGAAGGAAATGTCGACCGAGTTCACCGGCTGCTCCAGCAGGAAAAGAACGTGGTCGTCGAGGGCGTCGCCGGATCCGGCAAGTCACATCTGCTTGGAGGATTGACCTCGCTTTACAGTCACGTCGAGGTGGTCGTGTTTCATCCGTCCACCAGCTATGAGGAATTCGTCTCCGGTCTGCGCCCCACACAGAAGGGTGCATTCGAAGGAGTAGCCGGCACCTTTGTACAGGCATGCGAACGTGCTGCTCAAGACCCGGAAACACAACACCTCTTATTCATCGACGAGATAAACCGCGCAAACACGTCCAAGGTCTTCGGCGACCTTTTGCTCCCAATCGAGAAGAGCAAGAGAGCCGACGTGCATCGACTAGATGGGCGAGCGCTCTTCGTGAACGCACCCGACGACACCACCAGCGTGACACTGCAGACACCTATAGGCCGAGACGGCTGCAATCGCTTGGTGGTTCCCGACAATCTCCACGTCCTCGGCACCATGAACTCCACGGATCGCTCGGTAGGAACGATCGACCTCGCTCTCAGGCGTCGATTCACGTGGTTCTCTATGGAGCCACTGACTGCTGAAGCCCTTCTGCAGGACACCGACTTTCAGTCGAAGAAAGACGGCGAGAGTGCGGCTGCGCAGGAAGACTGGGATCAGGTGGTGGAGTGGTTTGGAGAGACGAACGAGACCTTGCTCACGCAAATCGGACCTGATGCACGGCTGGGACACGCATATGTGTTCGGCGCGTCATCTCCCTTGGCGGCGGCACGCAGTCTCGTGACACAGCTGGCCGAGATCGCGTTCACATTTAATCTGGCTCCCGAGACGCTCGACGAGATGCCCGCCGTCGAACTTCGCGGCGAGGCCCTCAGCCTGAACGCGACCTATCGGGGCCAGGGGCTCGGTCGCAGGCCGTCAGTAGTCATCCAGCGGCTCTCGCCGACGGAAGTCATACCGGGCAGCTCAGCGTGATGAACAAATCTGAAGACTCCGACCTGTTGTGGCTGCGGGCAAGCCGCAGAGGAGACGGTGTGGGCTTGACTGCCCTTTTTGACACGTCGACGAAAACAAAGCTGATAGTGCATGTCCTCCCGAAGCTCTGGCGTCCTTCGCGTGAACCGAGTGCGGTGGTGACACCGGACTCAAGCGCCACGCTACATGTTTACGAGGGTGACTTCGTCGGCTTCGGTTCCCGATGGCTAAGCCTCGCGGACAGACGGCTGGCTCCCGCCACTTGGTCTTCTTCGACGGCCGCGCAAGACGCGCAGAATAACGAGGCCCAGACCGTCGGCGACCCTCTATGGTCTCGCGAAATACCACTGAGACGGGTGCCACGTTCCCTCGGCGGCGATCCCGGTAAGTATGTCGAGAGCATGTGGAGATTATTGCTCGGTACCGGACAGGAGCCTGCACTTACGAAGGGAACGGTTCTCCCCTCCACAGCAGGAGTCCGGGTGCTGAACGAGATCCCGCAACTCGAAGCCCTGGTCAAGGCTACGTTCATCGCCGCTTCCTCTGAAGCTATTCCGAGAAGACGTCCGGTGTATCAATCGACCACGCAGCGAACCGATTCTGTCCGGGGACGCCTCGTCGTGAACGACCTCTTCATTCGTGACCTGCGTGGGGAGGCAGCGATCAGCTGCGAGTTCGACGAACTCACGGGGGACCATCACTACTGGCAGGTCGTGCGGGCAGCCCTAGTGGCCTGCATCAGCTCACCCGGCCAGGCTGAGCTGGTGATGGACAACCTCGCACGACTGCACGATGTCGGCACTCCGTCACTGGGGCAGGCTCTGCGGTACGCGACGAGTCTCAATCAGACCACGCGCGACCCCGCGCTCCTCAACCTACTCAGCCTCGCTGTCTTCGTACTCTCGCGCGATTTTCCGCTTGCGAGCGAGACATCGGAAATTCCTGGTGTGCTGGCGAACGTGAAGTTTTCGACCAGCTCACTATGGGAGGTGCTCTTGGAACGTGCATTCGTCCAGGCGGGTTGCTCGGTGACCCGACACGAGTCCCTCGATGTCGTTTATCGACCCACAGGACGAGGCTGGGTTCGAAGTCCCGCGAAACATCCCGACCTCTGGGTGACGACTCCCTCGGGCCAGCAATTCCTTGTCGACGCCAAGTACAGCGAGAAGACAGACTTCACAAAGGCCAGCATGAGCGATCAATATCAGGCGATCGCCTACGCGCAACGAACAGAACTCACCACATTGCTAGTGTTCACTCGGTCCAACCGCAATCCTGAGACTACCGAAACCTCGGCTAGTGAACTCGTACTGCGGGCGACACCGCCTCCAGGCTTCGACGCTGGAAGGGCAACATCACACGAGCTCTCAGACGGATGGGGCCTAGTCGGTTCTGCTTCATTCGACTTCCCCGACCCAAGCCTAATCGGCGACCTCAAAGAGGCATTGGGGGGCCTAAAGAGGTCCGCTGAAAGCGCCGTCGAGCAAGTCGAAGGGGCACGCGCCGTCAGATGACGCGTATCTGATCACCCGGGTGACGGCGCTCCAAAACGAGAGCCTCTGCTGCCCTATCCCCCGTCAGCAGGTCGAGCAGGGCGCGGCCGTTGTGCTCGTGAGGCACGGATGCCCGCGTGAATTTGGCCGGGACGAAGGCGTCACGTCCGACGGCTTGAGCGCAACATTGTGCGGCAGGGACGTGTGAGTTGTTCGCGGGACCAATGCTCGCAGCCCAGGACCAACGGCGCCCTCGATGTTGGTCTGCCGGGTGAAACCGCCACCCCGGGCGCATACCGCGATACTCAAATCTCCTCTGCCCTCAGTCGATCGCCTCAAACACCATCGTCGCCTGGATGCGGTCGCCGCCGCCGAGCCCCTTACTGCCCGACACAGCCGTCGAGATGGTGTGCAGCCGGTAGCCGCGAGCCGCCTGCGCGTTGATCGCGTTCTCCAGCTCGGTGAGGTTGCCGGATCCGGTGCCCCACACCTTCTCCTTGAGGATGGTCTGAAGGACCACGTAGCTCTTGCCGCGCTTCCGCGGAGCTGCATCCGACGTCGTCGCGGCTGCTGCTCCGGCGGAGACGGGCGTTGCCGCCGACGCGCCATGTCCCGGAGGCGGCGGAGGCTGCACCGTCTCCGTCCAGCGCGTGCCGTCCCACCAGCGCATGGTCCCGGAACCGTCGTCGTACCAACCGGCCTGCGTCTCAGCTGCCATCGTCTCGCCTCTCGTCGTGTGATCCTCCGGCCATCGTGCTCCCTGGGAAGGCGGCGGGCTCGTCCGCGGGCGGTCGGTAGCGCAGCACGGCCGCCGGCCCACCACGCCCGCCGCCCGAATGTAAAGCCCTTGTGAACACTTCGCGGTCGGGTCGATACCGTGCGTATCGTGCTCAGCACCTCCCGGCCCGACGCGTCGCCGGCTGACCGGGAGGATCCCCCACCGGAGAACGCCGACCCCCTCGGAGGCATCCATGGCATCCGCGCCCCAGCTGCGCAAGAGCCTCACGCAGAGGCAGCTCACCATGATCGCGATCGGCGGTGTCATCGGCGCCGGCCTGTTCGTCGGGTCCGGGGTGGTGATCAACGGCGCGGGTCCCGGCGCGTTCCTCACCTACGCGATCTCCGGCGTGCTGATCATCCTCGTGATGCGCATGCTCGGCGAGATGGCGACCGCGAACCCGAGCACCGGATCCTTCGCCGACTACGCCCGGCACGCCCTCGGCGGCTGGGCCGGCTTCTCGATGGGCTGGCTCTATTGGTACTTCTGGGTCATCGTCGTCGGATTCGAGGCGGTCGCCGGCGCGAAGGCGCTCACCTACTGGTTCGACGCGCCGCTCTGGCTCCTCTCCCTCGGCCTCATGGCGCTGATGACCGCCACCAACCTCATCTCGGTCGGCGCGTTCGGCGAGTTCGAGTACTGGTTCGCGGGGATCAAGGTGGCGGCGATAATCCTGTTCCTCGGCCTCGGCAGCCTCTACGTGCTGGGCATCTGGCCTGGCCGCTCCCTCGACTTCTCGAACCTCGTCGTGCACGGCGGCTTCTTCCCGAACGGCGTCGGCGCGATCTTCTCCTCGGTCGTCGTGGTGATCTTCTCCATGGTCGGCGCGGAGATCGCCACCATCGCAGCGGCCGAGTCGAAGGATCCCGCGAAGGCCATCCGGAAGTCCACCAACTCCGTGATCCTCCGCATCTCGCTGTTCTTCGTCGGCTCGCTCTTCCTGCTCGCCGTGATCCTCCCGTGGGATTCCACGGAGCTCGGCGCCTCCCCGTTCGTGAGCGCATTCGACCGCATGGGCATCCCGTTCGCGGGCGACGTGATGAACGCGGTCGTCCTCACCGCCGTGCTCTCGTGCCTGAATTCCGGCCTCTACACGGCGAGCCGCATGCTCTTCGTGCTCGCCGCGCGGCGGGAGGCACCCGCACGACTGGTCAAGGTGACGGAGCGCGGAGTTCCGCGCGCGGCGATCCTGCTCTCGTCGGTCGTCGGCTTCCTCTGCGTGATCGCGGCGGCCGTCTCCCCCGACACCGTCTTCCTGTTCCTGCTCAACTCCTCGGGCGCGATCATCCTGTTCGTCTACCTGCTCATCGCGATCTCGCAGATCGTGCTCCGCCGCCGCAACGGATCCTCGGGTCTCGTCGTGCGGATGTGGCTGTTCCCGGGCCTCTCGATCCTCACCGTCGTGGGGATCGTCGCGGTGCTCGTGCAGATGGCGCTGGATCCCGAGATCCGCCCGCAGCTCGTGCTGAGCCTCGTGGCGTGGGCGGTCGTGCTCGTGCTGTACGTGGTGACGAAGGCGCGGGGCGGGTCGGTGGATCCGGTGGCGGCGGAGCCCGTCGACGCACCGGAGACCGCCGTCCCGGTGGCGCGCGAGGCCTGATCCCTCCCGCCGGGGTCGGCGGGCACGCTGGTTAGGCTGGCCGCATGGCGACAGTGATCCTCGTGCGGCACGGACGAACGACAGCGAACGCGACCGGGATCCTGGCGGGGCGCACCCCCGGCGTCGACCTCGACGACACCGGGCGCGACCAGGCGGACCGCGCCGGCGACCGGCTCGCGGCGGTGCCGCTGGCGGCCGTGGTGTCCAGCCCGCTGCAGCGCTGCTGGGAGACGGCGCAGCGGATCCTCGAGCGGCAGTCGGGGAAGCCCGCCCAGCCCGTCGACCCCGACCTCACCGAGTGCGACTACGGCGACTGGCAGGGCCGCGCCCTCGCCGACCTCGCCAAGGAGGACCTCTGGTCGCGCGTGCAGTCGCACCCGTCCGCCGTCGTCTTCCCCGGCGGCGAGTCCATGGCCGGGATGCAGGCGCGCGCGGTCGCCGCGATCCGCCGCCACGACGCCGCCATCGAGGCCGAGCACGGGCCGGCCGCCGTGTGGGTCGCGGTCAGCCACGGCGACGTCATCAAGTCGATCCTCGCCGACGCCCTCGGCACGCACCTCGACCTGTTCCAGCGCATCGACGTGGGCCCCGCGTCGATCTCCATCGTGCGCTACGGCGCCGGCCGGCCGACCGTGCACGCGACGAACACCGACGCGGGCGACCTCTCGTGGCTGGCTGCGAGCGTCGGATCCGGTGACGCTCCCGTGGGCGGCGGCGCCGGGCACGCGACGCCGTGATCCACCGCGCATAGAGTGGACGCATGCCCACACGAGCCCTCGAATTCGACTGGCCGGACCGGGCCGTGGTCGGCACCATCGGCCTCCCGGGCGCGCGCACGTTCTACTTCCAGGTGCGATCCGGCCCGCAGCTGGTGACCATCGCCCTCGAGAAGCAGCAGTCCGCGCTGCTCGCCGAGAAGATCGACGAGATCCTCGACCAGCTCGTCACCGTCGAGGGCAACCCGTTCAGCATCCCCGAGAGCACGCCCCCGGAGCTGGTGGACAACGACCCGCTCGAGGATGTCGACGAGCGCTGGCGCACCGGTGCGATGGGCCTCGGCTGGGATCCGTCGATGGCCCAGGTGGTCATCGAGGCGTACCCGCTCGCGGAGGACGACGACAGCGACGACTTCGACCTGCCGGGCGTCGACGACGACGAGGCGGACGACACCGAGATGCTCGTGGTGCGGATGCCCGTGGGCGCGGCCCGCGCGTTCGCGAAGCGCACCCACGAGATCGTGGGCGCCGGCCGCCCCATCTGCGAGCTGTGCGGCTACCCCATCGACCCCGACGGGCACATCCACACCTTCCCCGACGAATGATGTCGGAGACGGACCCGCTGGACGGCGAGCTGATCGTCACCGGCCGCATCCGCACCGCGTCGAACGCGACCTTCCTCGGGACGATCGGCGACGTCGCCGTCGTCTACAAGCCCATCCGCGGCGAGAACCCGCTCTGGGACTTCCCCGACGCGGTGCTCGCGCATCGCGAGGTCGCCGCGTACCTGGTCTCCGAGGCGCTCGGCTGGGGCGTCGTCCCTCGCACGTGGCTCCGCGACGGCCCCGCGGGCGAGGGCATGGTGCAGCTCTGGCAGGACGAGGATCCCGACCAGGACGCCGTAGACCTGGTCCCCGCGGCCGAGATCCCGGAGACGGGCTACCGGACGGTCCTCGGCGGCGAGGACGAGGAGGGCAACACCGTCGCCCTCATCCACGAGGACACTCCCGCGCTGCGCCGCATGGCCGTCTTCGACGTCATCGTCAACAACGCTGACCGCAAGGGCTTCCACGTGCTCGCCATGCCCGACGGCCACCGCTTCGGCGTCGACCACGGGCTCACGTTCCACCAGGAGCACAAGCTGCGGACGGTGCTGTGGGGGTGGGTCGGGGAGGCGCTGACCGCGGAGGAGCTCGAGGGTGTGGATCGGGTGCTCGCGGGGCTCGATGGGGAGCTGGGGCGGGAGTTGGCGGGGTTGCTGACGGCGGCGGAGGTCTCGGCGTTGCGCGCTCGGTGCGCGCGGTTGCGCTTAGAGGCGCGATTCCCGGCGCCTGCGGGGCAGCAGTCCGCGGTGCCGTGGCCGCTCTTCTAGCTCCCCGGGAAGATCAGGCTGCACCGACGGTGCGGCGCACCGACCTTAGTTGCGAAACAAGCACCCCACTACGCGGCCCGAGCAGCGCGACTAGAGCCGAATTTGAAAAGCCAGCTCAGCCTGACGACCGCGCCTAGCGATGCGGGACGCGTCGGAGGCACGGTTTGCTCATGCAATGATTCGGACATGACTATTCCGCTCTGGCTTCAACTCGTGACGCTCGTTGTTCCAGCAACCATCAGTATCTTCTCGGCGGTTTGGGCCACGCGGGCCGCCCGCCGCGCCCAGCAAGCCGAACACGAGTCAGCACGACTTCGTGCCCTGGAAGACAGAATTGCCCAGAAGAAATACGAACTTTATCAGCCGTTCCTACAAGTTCTAGGTGACACCCTCACGCCAGCTCGGACAAAAGAGGCCTTATTGCGCGTAGAGGACGTGATGGCGGACTTCCAGACCTTTGTGACGATTTGGGGTTCCGACGACGTGGTGGACAAGTTCTTCCGCTACCGAACCGCAGCGCCTACGTCTCCGCCTACAGCCGTCATCATGAGACTGATGGCCGACTTCCTTTTGGCGGTCCGCCGCGACATTGCATGGCCGGACACAAGCATCACCGGCCTGCACGTGATCGGTATGCGCATTAACGATCTTGCGGAACACCCCGAAATGTCGGCCGCGTTGTCAGTACCGATCAAATCGCTCTTCGAGTCGGAGGGCTGGACTCCCCCGTTTGATATCGACGATTGGCTCTCGACCGGGACGGACAAGAGGAAACCAAAGTGCTAATTGCACTGAACGTCTCCGGCGTCACCAGCCGCCGGCGCCGCCGTTTAGCCACGAGCCGGGACGATACTTCACGGCGTAGCGACCTCCCCCGAGCGGCGAAATCTCGACCTCAATGCAGTGCTCACCTCGGATATTTGCCATGTAAAACGGCTGGTCATACTCGTACTCCCACGTGTCCGGCCCCCCGCTAATCCCCGGACCCATCGCTGTGGCGTACTCATCGTTCTCGAGCTTGCCCGTGAAGTACTGCCGCCCACCATCGAAGCCATCTCGCCGTGGGTTTATCAACCCAAAACCCTTCAGTGGGATCCAGCCATTTCCCTCTGCTACCTGCCACTCGTCAGTCATGACGCTCCTTTGCGGTCTGTGAGACTTTAATTGCGGAAGTGATCCGTAACGGACTCAGTTGTTAAACCGGAACTCCACCACGTCGCCGGCCCGCATGACGTATTCCTTGCCCTCGATTCGGGCCTTGCCCTTGGAGCGCGCCTCGGCGATCGATCCGGTCTCGACGAGGTCGCCGCAGGGGATGACCTCGGCCTTCGGGGACGCACCCGTATCGATTCGGTGCACTGAACTACTCCCCCGCCCCCGCTACACGCCACGTGGGATCGTTGGGATCCTTGTCGTTCTGTTGAAAAAACCTCGCTAAATCCTCGAGGTTCTCGTCTGAGAGATTTACGTCTCCATTGATGATAATGGTCTTACCATTGTCCACGTGCACATTAATAGGCTGCTCGGGGTGCTTCTTGAAAAGCTCGATGAACAAAGCCGCGATCCCCGTACCAGCACCAATAAGGCCGGTCGCGGAATCAAGTATAGGCTGAATCGACAGGTAAATTTCGTATGGACCCGCCCACACCTCCGTTGACTTGGAGACAACAGCTCGACCTTCAGCTTCTCTGCCGAGGTCATCGTAAATCTCTTTGAACTCAGACCATTCCAAGTCGGAGTCCATTCGGACGCTACCCGTCTTTGATGCCCTGAAGTGCAGTCCCGCTACGCCGTCGTTGGTCATGAGCCAATAGTAGAGCCGGGTCTAACTGATATCCACCCCCAAAAGGTGGCCACGACCGCGCTGCCGCAACTCCGCCTCAGGCGCGTTATAGCTGATCACTTGCACTTACCGCCGCAGTGCAGCACCAATACCTCTACTCAAGGCTATGGCCGCTAAACGAACCTACGGCCGAGTCTCGCATAGGACGCTGAGATTACTTGGCCCAACGAACAGGCTCGTCGAACAAGCGAACCGCAATCTAGTTGTTGAACCGGAACTCCACCACATCGCCGTCCTGCATGACGTACTCCTTGCCCTCGATGCGAGCCTTGCCCTTGGAGCGCGCCTCGGCGATGGAGCCGGTCTCGACCAGGTCGTCGTAGGAGATGACCTCGGCCTTGATGAAGCCCTTCTCGAAGTCGGTGTGGATCACGCCGGCCGCCTGCGGGGCCTTCCAGCCGCGGCCGATGGTCCAGGCCCGCGTCTCCTTGGGGCCCGCCGTCAGGTAGGTCTGGAGGCCGAGGGTCTCGAAGCCGATGCGAGCGAGCTGGTCGAGGCCCGACTCCTCCTGGCCGGTGCTCGCGAGCATCTCGGCGGCGTCCTCGGGGTCGAGCTCGATGAGCTCCGACTCGATCTTCGCGTCGAGGAACACGGCCTGCGCGGGCGCAACCAGAGCGGCCAGCTCGTCCAGACGACCCTTGTCGCCGAGCACCTGCTCGTCGACGTTGAACACGTAGATGAAGGGCTTGGCGGTCAGCAGGCCGAGCTCACGCACCGGCTCCAGGTCGATCGAAGACGCCGACAGCGGCTTGCCCGAATCCAGCCACTCGCGCGCCGCCTTCGCGGTCTCGAGCACGACGGGCTCGATGCGCTTCGTCTTCAGCTCCTTCTCGTAGCGCGGCTCGGCGCGCTCGAGGGTCTGCAGGTCGGCGAGGATCAGCTCGGTGTTGATGGTCTCCATGTCGCTCGCCGCGTCGACGCGGCCGTCGACGTGCACGACGTCCTCGTCCTCGAATCCGCGGACGACCTGCGCGATGGCGTCCGCCTCGCGGATGTTGGCGAGGAACTGGTTGCCGAGGCCCTCGCCCTCGCTCGCGCCGCGGACGATGCCCGCGATGTCGACGAAGGAGACGGGCGCGGGGAGGATCTTCTCGCTGCCGAAGAGGCCGGCGAGCACCTCGAGGCGCGGGTCCGGGAGGTTCACCACGCCCACGTTCGGCTCGATCGTCGCGAACGGGTAGTTCGCGGCGAGCACCTGGTTCTTGGTCAGGGCGTTGAAGAGCGTCGACTTGCCGACGTTGGGGAGACCGACGATCGCGATAGTGAGAGCCACGGGAGTCCATCGTACGGGGCCCTCCGGCTCCTCCCCCGCCCGCGCCGGGCTGGGCTGTCCCGGGATCCGGCGTCGGTCGTGCGTGGAACACTCGAACCCATGCCGTTGGACTTCACCGCGATCGACTTCGAGACCGCCAACAACTCGTCGGCGAGCGCGTGCTCGGTGGGTCTCGTGAAGGTGCGCGACGGCGTCGTCGTCGAGACCGCGTCCTGGCTCATCCGGCCGCCGGCGGGGCACGACACCTTCTCGGTCTGGAACACGCGGATCCACGGCATCGTCGAGGACGACGTGGCCGGCGCCGACGGCTGGGCCGACCAGCTGCCGCGCCTCATGGCCTTCGCGGGCGACGACCACCTCGTCGCCCACAACGCGCGCTTCGACATGGGCGTGATCCAGGGCGCGTGCAAGGCCACCGCGCTCATCACGCCGCCGTACTCCTACCTCTGCAGCCTCCAGGTCGCGCGTCGCACCTACGCGCTCGACTCGTACCGGCTGCCGGTCGCCGCGCGGGCCGCGGGCTTCGAGGACTTCTCGCACCACGAGGCGCTGGCGGACGCACGGGCGTGCGCAGCGATCGTCGTGCACGCGGCCGGACGGCACGGCGCCGCGTCGATCGCCGGGCTGGCGGAGGCCGCGGGCGTGGGCCTCGGCCGCATCGGCGCGCCGCGCACGCAGACCGTCACGCAGGCGTCCGCCGCCGCGACGCCGCCCATCGACTGGGCCTGATCCTCCCCAGGCGCACCCCGCCGGATCCGTCCCTCGGGCGCGCGCCCCGCGTCCCGGCCGTGTCGGGGGCCGCTGGCACACTGCACGCATGGATCCCGTCATCGCCCTGCTCGTCGGCCTCGTCATCGGCCTGGCCGTGGGCGCGGTGGTCGGGCTCGCCGTGTCGCGCGCCCGTTCCGGGGTGGATGCGCCGGGTCGCGCGGGCGAGGCCGCGCGCCTCGCCGCCGCGGAGGCCACGGTCACGGCGCTGCGCGAGCAGCTGGATCGCACGGAGCGGCTCGCCGAGGAGCAGGTCGCCCACACCACCGCGCAGTTCGCGGAGCGCGCCCAGACGCAAGACGCGCTGCACCGCGAGCGGCTCGACGCGCAGGAATCCCACCTCCGCGAGCAGATCGGCCAGCAGGAGGACCGCATCGCGGAGCTGCAGACCCGGCTGCGGGAGATCCAGCGCGCCGAGGTCGCCCGCACCGAGGAGGACGGCCGCGTGCTCACCGCGCTCAGCCCGGTCGCCGAGAGCCTCAAGCAGGTGCAGGCGAAGGTACATGAGCTGGAGGAGCAGCGGCGGCAGCAGCACGGCGAGCTGAGCGAGCAGCTGCGGAGCGCCACCGAGGCGGAGGAGCGGCTGCGCGCCACGGCCGAGACGCTCGCGTCCGCGCTCCGTTCCAACAGCACGCGCGGCGTGTGGGGCGAGACGCAGCTGCGGAGCGTGGTCGAGGCGGCGGGCCTCATCCACCGGGTCGACTTCGATGTGCAGACCTCCGTCTCCACCGCGCAGGGCGTCGGCCGGCCCGACATGGTCGTGCACCTGCCCGGCGGCAAGCACATCGCGGTGGATGCGAAGGCGCCCTTCACCGCGTACCTCGAGGCGAGCGCCATCCCCGCGTCCGCCACCGGGCCCGAGGGCGCCCGGCGCGACGCGCTCATGAAGCAGCACGTGCAGGCGGTGCGCGACCACATCACGGCCCTCGGCAGCCGCGCGTACTGGGAGGGGCTCGACGCGAGCCCCGAGATGGTCATCGCGTTCATCCCGAGCGAGTCGCTGGTGTCGTCGGCGCTGGAGGCGGATCCGAGCATCATGGAGTTCGCGTTCTCCCGCCGCGTCGCGCTCTCCTCCCCCGTCACGCTGTGGTCGGTGCTGAAGACCGTCGCCTTCAGCTGGCAGCAGGAGGTGCTCACGGAAGACGCGAAGCAGCTCTTCGACCTCAGCCGCGAGCTGCACGCGCGCCTCGCCACCAGCGGCGAGCACATCGCCAAGCTCGGCCGCTCGCTCACGGGCGCGGTGGGCGACTACAACCGCGTCGTCGGATCCCTGGAGCGGCAGGTGCTCCCCACCGCCCGCCGCCTCACCCGGCTCGACGAGTCGAAGGTCATCGGCACGCTCGAGCCGCTCGAGGCCACCACCCGGGAGCTCACCGCGGACGAGTTCACGCGCCCGCCCGCCCCGGCCGCTGGCACCCCCGCTGGGTAGAGTGGCGAGCACGCGGGGCCCGGCCGCACGACTCCATCCGCCGGCCGATCAGGATCCCGCGACAGCCGCACGGCGTCGCCGTGGATCCGCCGAAGGAGATGCACCATGCCCGTAGCAACCCCCGAGCAGTACGCCGAGATGCTGGATCGCGCCAAGGCCGGCGGATTCGCGTACCCGGCCGTCAACGTCTCGTCGTCGCAGACCATCAACGCGGTCCTCCAGGGGCTCACCGACGCCGGATCCGACGGCATCATCCAGGTCACCACGGGCGGCGCCGACTACTTCTCCGGCCACACCGTGAAGAACCGCGCGGCCGGCGCCCTCGCCTTCGCGCGCTTCGCCACCGAGGTCGCCAAGAACTACCCCATCACCGTCGCGCTGCACACCGACCACTGCCCGAAGGACGCCCTCGACGGCTTCGTCATCCCCATGATCGAGGCCAGCGAGGAGGAGGTCCGCGCGGGCCGCAACCCCATCTTCCAGTCGCACATGTGGGACGGATCCGCCATCCCGCTCAACGAGAACCTCGACATCGCGACGGACCTGCTCCCCCGCATGAAGGCGATCAACGCGATCCTCGAGGTCGAGATCGGCGTCGTCGGCGGCGAAGAGGACGGGGTCAGCCACGACACCGGCTCGCACCTCTACACGACCCTCGAGGACGCGATCTCCACGGTCGAGGCCCTCGGCCTCGGCGACAAGGGCCGCTACATGGCCGCGCTCACCTTCGGCAACGTCCACGGCGTCTACAAGCCCGGCGGCGTGCAGCTGCGCCCGGCGCTGCTCAAGGAGATCCAGGACGGCATCGCCGCGAAGTACGGCACGGGCGAGAAGCCGTTCGACCTCGTCTTCCACGGCGGATCCGGCTCCTCCGACGACGAGATCTCCGAGGCCGTGCGCAACGGCGTCGTGAAGATGAACATCGACACCGACACGCAGTACGCGTTCAGCCGCTCCATCGCCGACTCGGTGCTCCGGAACTACGACGGCTTCCTCAAGGTCGACGGCGAGGTCGGCGACAAGAAGACGTACGACCCCCGCGCCTGGGGCAAGACGGCGGAGTCGGCCATGGCCGCCCGCGTCGTCGAGGCCACGCGCCAGCTCGGCTCGCACGGGAAGTCGCAGAGCTAGCCAGACGCAGCGCGACGCGCGGCAGCAGCACGCGAACGACGGCGGGGCCGGTCCACCAGGACCGGCCCCGCCGTCATGCGCGCAGGAGGATGCGGGCGCGTCAGGGCCCGCGGCTCGACATGATCTGCTGGAACGCCGGATCCTGGACGATCAGCGTCAGCACGAGCACGCTCGTGATCACGGTGGCCACCACCGCACCGACGATCGGCACCCAGAAGGCCAGGCGCTTGCGCTTCACGAGCTCGAGCGAGATCCACGCGGCGAGCACGAAGACGACGATGTTCACGACGTTGACCGCTATGCCGATGACGGAGGTCTGCGGGGTCACCTCGTAGGTGCCGCCGCCGAAGAGCGCGTACGACTGGTTGATGGCCTGCGACGGATCCGCGTTCGCGCCGATGCTGCCGGCCACGTTCACGAGGCCCGCGGCGAGCAGGCCGACCGTGATGGCCGCGTCGAAGCGACGCGGTGCGCGGCGCGGCTCCTGGCCGGCGAGGTAGCCGGGGCGCTCGGGGCGGGTGCCCGGGGCGGAGGCGGCGGGATCCGGCGTGGACGCGATGCCCGGCGCACGGCGCGTGCCCCGGCGCTCGGCCGCGGCGGCCTTCTCGGCGACGCGACGGGCATCCGCCGCGGCCTTCTCGGCGTCGCGGCGCTCCGCCTGCTGACGCTCGCGCGCGGCCTTCCGCTCCTCGGCCATCTGCTCGGCGAGGGTCTGCGGGGCGGCCGACCTACCGGGCTTCCTGCCGCGGCCGGCGGACGCGGGGGCATCGCGCTCGGCCTGCGCCCGGCGGTACTCGGCAGCCTCCGCGACGATGCGCGCATCCGCCTCGGACAGCCCAGCGTCCTTCGACGAAGAGGACGAGGACGAGGTCGACGACGACGCGTACTCGCCGTAGCGCGGAGCGGGTCGACCGGGACGGCGCGCGCCGTCGTCGTCGCTCACGCGCGGGTGCGCCCGCCGATGGCGCGGGAGTCCGTGTTGCCGGACTGGTCCTTGCGCAGCTCCTTGGGGAGCGAGAAGACGAGGTCCTCCTCGGCCGTGACGACCGCGGTGACGTCGCCGTAGCCCGCGTCGGCCAGGTCGTCGAGCAGCTCCTGCACGAGGACCTCGGGCACGGACGCGCCGCTCGTGACGCCGACGGTGTTCACGCCGTCGAGCCACTCCTGCTTGACCTCGGACGCGTAGTCGACCCGGTAGGACGCCTTGGCGCCGTACTCGAGCGCGACCTCGACGAGACGGACGGAGTTGGAGCTGTTCGCGGATCCGATGACGATCACGAGGTCGGCGTCGACGGCGACCTTCTTGATGGCGACCTGACGGTTCTGCGTGGCGTAGCAGATGTCGTCGCTCGGCGGGTCCTGCAGGTTCGGGAATCGGGCGCGGAGTCGGCGGACCGTCTCCATCGTCTCGTCGACCGACAGCGTGGTCTGCGAGAGCCAGACGAGGTTGTCGGGGTCCTTGACCTCGATCACGTCGGCGTGCTCCGGGGAGTTGACGACGATGGTCTGCTCGGGCGCCTCGCCCGCGGTGCCCTCGACCTCCTCGTGGCCCTCGTGGCCGATGAGGAGGATCTGCATGTCGGCCTTCGCGAAGCGCACGGCCTCGCGGTGGACCTTGGTGACGAGCGGGCAGGTCGCGTCGATGGCCTGGAGCCCGCGGTCGGCCGCGCCCTGGACGACGGCCGGCGAGACTCCGTGCGCGCTGAAGACGACGTGGGCGCCTTCGGGCACCTCGTCGACCTCCTCCACGAAGATCGCGCCCATGCGCTCGAGCGTCGAGACGACGTGCACGTTGTGGACGATCTGCTTCCGCACGTAGACGGGGGCGCCGTAGCGCTCGAGCGCCTTCTCGACGGCCACGACCGCGCGGTCGACGCCGGCGCAGTAGCCCCGCGGTGCGGCGAGCAGGACCTTCTTGGGCCCTGCCACCGGGTTATCCTTGAGCCTGTTGCGGACGCCGGGCATCCGCGGCATCGACAGGCTGACGACGGGTGCTCCCACGAGTCGCTGGTCAGTGGTCGCTGTAGTCACAGTCCCGAGTCTAAGCGCCCGTGCTGGGCGACGAGTGGGGGAGCCATGAGCGAGACGCGCAGCGTGTCCATGCCCGCGGCAGATGCCCCGACGGTCGACGCGCCGTGGCCCGTCTCGGTGCTGTCCGGCAAGATCAAGGGCTGGATCGACCGGCTCGGCACCGCCTGGGTCGAGGGCGAGATCACCCAGTGGGGCGGATCCGGCGGCAATGTCTACGGGAAGCTCAAGGACCTCGACGTCGACGCCACCATCAGCTTCACCGTCTGGTCGTCGGTGCGCGCGAAGATCCCGGCCGACCTCGGGCAGGGCGCCCGCGTGGTCGCGCTCGTGAAGCCCAACTACTGGGTCAAGGGCGGCACGCTCACGATGCAGGTGCTGGAGATGCGCCACGTCGGCCTCGGCGACCTGCTCGAGCGGCTCGAGCGGCTGCGCCAGACGCTGCGCGCCGAGGGCCTCTTCGACGCCGACCGCAAGCGCCGCCTGCCCTTCCTGCCCGGCTGCATCGGCCTCATCACAGGCAAGGACTCGGACGCCGAGAAGGACGTGCTCCGCAACGCGCAGCTGCGCTGGCCGAGCGTCAGGTTCCGCGTCGTGCACACCGCGGTGCAGGGCGACCGGGCCGCGGGCGAGGTCACGCGCGCCATCGGGGTGCTCGACGAGGATCCCGAGGTCGACGTCATCGTCATCGCGCGCGGCGGCGGCGACTTCCAGAACCTGCTCGTCTTCAGCGACGAGAAGCTCGTGCGCACGGCGGCCGCGTGCCGCACCCCGCTCGTCAGCGCGATCGGGCACGAGGCCGACCGGCCGCTGCTCGACGACGTAGCCGACCTCCGCGCATCGACCCCCACCGACGCCGCGAAGCGCGTCGTGCCGGACGTGTCCGAGGAGCTGTCGCGCGTGCAGCAGGCCCGCGCGCGCATCGGCATGCGCCTCACCTCGCAGGTGCGCGGCGAGATCGACCGCATCGAGCAGCTGCGGTCGCGGCCGGTGCTCGCGAGCACCGCGTGGATCGTCGACTCGCGCGCCGAGGAGCTCGGCCGCTACATCGCGCGCTCCGCGGAGCTCGCCGGCCGCGTCGTCGAGCGCGGGATGCAGCAGACGAGCGAGCTGTCGCGGCAGCTGCGCACGCTCTCGCCGCAGCACGTGCTCGACCGCGGCTACGCCATCGTGCAGACGGCCGACGGATCCGCCCTCCGCGCCCCCGAGGACGCGCCCGACGGCACCGGCCTCGTGCTGCGTCTCGCGGCCGGCGCGCTCGGGGCCACCTCCACCGGCCCCACCGACGACATCCCGTCGTCGGCCGCGCGGCTGCCCGCATCCCCCGCCCCGGACGCCCGGCCGGCGTCCGGCGCCGAAAGCTAGGATCACCCCCATGCCCACCAGCCCCGCCGACACCGGCGCACGCCTGCCCGACGTCTCCGAGCTCAGCTACGAGGAGGCGCGCGACGCCCTGGTGCGCGTCGTCAACGACCTCGAGCAGGGCGCGTCCACGCTCGAGGAGTCGATCGCCCTGTGGGAGCGCGGCGAGGCCCTCGCGGCCCGCTGCGAGGAGTGGCTGCTCGGCGCCAAGGCGCGGCTCGACGCCGCCCGCACCACCGCATCCGACGCCGGCTGACCGTGGCGAAGGACCGCACCCCGAACGTCGTCGCCGAGCTCGGCCGACCGGAGACGCCCGAGGAGACCGCCGCCCGCAAGGCCGCCGACTCCCGCCGCCACCGCGCCAAGCAGACGTTCCGCAACCTGCTCTACTCGCTCATCGTGACGGTCGCGACCGTCGCCGTGATCGTCGCGCTGGTCCCCCGCTCGAACACCACGATCCTGCCCGACGTCGACTACGGCGCCGCGGCCGCCGAGGCGCAGGGCGGCTTCCCGCAGACGCTCGTGGTGCCCGACCTGCCGACGGCGTGGAAGAGCAACGACGCGGAGATCCGCCCGGCCGGCCGCGACGGCGTGGCCGTCTGGTACATCGGCCTCATCACGCCGAGCAACCGCTACATCGGGATCTCGCAGGGCATCGACGCGAACCCCACCTGGCTCGACGAGACGCTGCAGTCGGCGCCCGAGGTGAGCTCCGAGGAGATCGGCGGCCTCGAGTGGACCCTGTACGACAACTCGCAGGCGGACGACCCGGGCAACGTCGTCCTGGCCGCGAGCGCCGTCGACGGCGACAGCACCTACGCGATCTACGGCACGGCCGACGCGAACGAGCTCCGCACCGCGATCGACGCGGTCGCCGCCGCGCGCACCGCCCCGGCCGGGTCGACGCCAGCGCCCACGAGCAGCGGCGACACGAGCACCGACGGCACCACCAGCACCACCGCACCTGGAGAGGGGATCGAGGGATGACCGATCAGGACGACACCGTGCAGGCGCCCGCCGCAGTCTGGGCGGAGATGGTGGAGGGCAACGCGCGCTTCGTCGCCGGCACGCCCGAGCACCCGCGCCAGGACGTCGAGCGCCGCGCCGCCCTGGCCCACGTGCAGCGCCCGGTCGCTGCGCTCTTCGGCTGCAGCGACTCGCGCCTCGCGGCCGAGATCATCTTCGACAAGGGCCTCGGCGACCTCTTCGTGATCCGCAACGCCGGCCAGATCATCTCCGACTCCGTGCTCGGCAGCCTCGAGTACGCCGTCGCCGTGCTGGGCGTGCCGCTCATCGTGGTGCTCGGGCACGACGAGTGCGGCGCCGTGCGCGCCGCGATCGAGAGCGCCGCGCCCGGAGCAGAGGCGCTGCCGCCGCACATCGCGAACCTCATCGCGCCCATCGCGCCCGCCGTCCGCCGGGTCGCGGGCGACCACGTCGTCCCCAGCGAGGTCGACGCGGGCGAGGTCGGCCGCCAGCACCTGCGCGGCACCGTGACCCGCATGCTGGAGGCGTCTGAGATGATCTCCGACCGGGTGGCGGCCGGTAGCCTGGCCATCGTCGGCGCCAACTACAAGCTCCTCGAGGGCACCGCGGTGCCCGACGTCATCGTGGGCGACATCCCTCGCTAGAGGGCCCGTCCGCGCTGACCCCCCAGACCCCCGCGGCCCACGGGCCCGGGTGCATCACCCGTTCCCGAAGGAGAGAAGCAGCGTGGCCGACATCGCCCCAGGATCCCCGAGCAGCGCGGACGAGTTCCGCATCGAGCACGACACGATGGGCGAGGTGCGGGTCCCCCGGGATGCGCTGTACGCCGCCCAGACGCAGCGGGCCGTCGAGAACTTCCCCATCTCCGGCCGCGGGCTCGAGCCCGCCCAGATCCAGGCGCTCGCCCGCATCAAGCGCGCCGCCGCGATCGTGAACGGCGAGATGGGCATCATCGACGCCGACGTCTCGGCCGCCATCGTGTCGGCCGCCGACGAGGTGGCGGGCGGATCCCACCACGAGCACTTCCCCATCGACGTGTACCAGACGGGCTCCGGCACGAGCTCGAACATGAACATGAACGAGGTCCTCGCGGCCCTCGCGACCGCGTCGCTCGGCAAGCCCGTGCACCCGAACGACCACGTCAACGCGTCGCAGTCCTCCAACGACGTATTCCCCACCTCGGTGCACGTCGCCGTGACGGGCGCGCTCCTCGCCGAGCTGATCCCCGCCCTCGAGCACCTCGCGGAGGCGCTGGAGACCAAGGCCGAGGCGTGGAAGGGGCTCGTCAAGGCCGGCCGCACGCACCTCATGGACGCGACCCCGGTCACGTTCGGGCAGGAGTTCGCGGGCTACGCGCGCCAGGTCCGCCTCGGCATCGAGCGCGTGCGCACCGCGCTCCCCCGCGTCGCGGAGGTCCCGCTCGGCGGCACCGCGACGGGCACCGGCATCAACACCCCGCTCGGCTTCCCGCAGAAGGTGATCCGCGTGCTCGCGGACGACACCGGCCTGCCGGTCACCGAGGCGCTCGACCACTTCGAGGCGCAGGGTGCGCGCGACGGCCTCGTCGACGCCTCCGGTGCGCTGCGCACCCTCGCGGTGAGCCTCACGAAGATCTGCAACGACATCCGCTGGATGGGCTCGGGCCCGAACACGGGCCTCGGCGAGCTGCACATCCCCGACCTCCAGCCCGGGTCCTCGATCATGCCCGGCAAGGTCAACCCGGTGATCCCCGAGGCGGTGCTCATGGTGTGCGCGCGCGTCATCGGCAACGACGCCACCGTCGCGTGGGCGGGTGCCTCGGGCCTCTTCGAGCTCAACGTCGCGATCCCCGTCATGGGCTCGTCGCTGCTCGAGTCGATCCGCATCCTCGCCTCCTCCACGCGCCTGCTCGCCGACAAGACCGTCGACGGCCTGCGCGTCAACGAGGAGCACGCGCGTGCGCTCGCGGAGTCGTCGCCGTCGATCGTGACGCCGCTCAACCGCATCATCGGCTACGAGGCCGCGGCGAAGATCGCCAAGCACTCGGTCGCGCAGAAGATGACCGTGCGCGAGGCCGTGGTCGACCTCGGCTACGTCGAGCGCGGCGAGATCACCGAGGAGCAGCTCGATGCGGGCCTCGACGTGCTGCGGATGACGGCGCCCGGCCTGTAGCCGCCGCTTTCTCCCCGACGCCGACGGGCGCCGATCCCCTCGGGGACCGGCGCCCGTCGTCATGCGCGGGGCGGGTGGATCACACCGGGTCGCCGTCGAGCAGCCCCGTCACGAGCGCCGCGATCGCGCTGCGCTCCGAGCGGGTGAGCGTGATGTGCCCGAACAGCTCGTGGCCCTTCAGGGTCTCGATGACGCTCGCGACGCCGTCGTGCCGGCCGACGCGGAGGTTGTCGCGCTGCGCCACGTCGTGCGTGAGCACCACGCGCGAGTTCTGGCCGATGCGGCTGAGCACCGTGAGCAGCACGTTCCGCTCCAGCGACTGCGCCTCGTCGACGATCACGAACGCGTCGTGCAGCGAGCGCCCGCGGATGTGGGTGAGCGGCAGCACCTCGAGGATCCCGCGCTCCACCACCTCGTCCATGACGTTCTGCGAGACGACCGACCCGAGGGTGTCGAACACGGCCTGCGCCCAGGGGTTCATCTTCTCGGCCGCGTCGCCCGGCAGGTAGCCGAGCTCCTGGCCGCCCACGGCGTACAGCGGCCGGAACACCATGATCTTGCGGTGCTGCTGCTTCTCCAGCACCGCCTCCAGCGCCGCGCAGAGGGCGAGCGCCGACTTGCCCGTTCCGGCGCTGCCGCCGAGGGACACGATCCCCACCTCGCGGTCGAGGAGCAGGTCGATCGCGAGCCGCTGCTCGGCCGAGCGGCCCTTGAGGCCGAACACCTCGCGGTCGCCGCGCACCAAGTTGACGGTGCCACGGCGGACGACGCGACCGAGGGCGGATCCCCGGTCGGAGTGCAGCACGACGCCCGTGTTCACGGGCAGGTCCTGCACGACGCGCGTCTGCAGCGACTCGCCGTCGTAGAGGTCGGCCATCTGCTCGCTGGAGAGCGTGACGTCGGCCATGCCGGTCCAGCCGCTGTCGACGGCGAGCTCGGCGCGGTACTCCTCCGCCTGCAGCCCGATGGAGGCCGCCTTCACCCGCAGCGGCATGTCCTTGGAGACGACCGTGACCGCGAGGCCCTCGGCCGACAGGTTGAGCGCGACCGCGAGGATCCGGGAGTCGTTGTCGCCCAGCTGCAGGCCGTTCGGCAGGCCGGCCATGCTCGAGTGGTTGAGCTCCACCCGCAGCGTGCCGCCGGCCTCGCCCACCTCGATGGGGAAGTCGAGCCGCTCGTGCTCCTCCCGGAGCTGGTCGAGGAGGCGGAGGGCCTGGCGCGCGAAGTAGCCGATCTCCGGGTCGTTCCGCTTCGACTCGAGCTCGGTGATCACGATGACCGGGATCACCACCGCGTGCTCGGCGAAGCGGAAGAGCGCACGCGGGTCGGACAGGAGGACGGAGGTGTCGAGCACGTACGTGCGCTCGGCCTGCGGCGTCCCCTCCTGCCTGCTCGCGCGTCGTGCGGTGCTGCTCTGGCTGTCCATCGGGGCCACGGGCCACTCCATCCCCGAGCGGTCGCGCTCGGATCCTGACGGCGATCGGGCCACGGTGGCGAGAAGAGATCCTGCGGCCCTCTCGATCGGGCGCCATGCCCGATGAGTGCGAACCTACGTCGCGCACCGTCGACATGACCAGAGCGACGCGGGTCCGGATGTGTCGTGGACATTAACTCTTGCCCGGCGCGGTCGACCGACCGCGTCGGCGGCCCGGATCGGGCGTCTCAGGAGCCGAAGCGCCGCTGCCGCGAGGAGTAGTCGCGCAGGGCGCGGAGGAAGTCGACCTCGCGGAGGTCCGGACCCAGCGCCTCCATGAAGTAGAGCTCGCTGTGCGCCGACTGCCACAGCATGAAGTCGCTGATGCGCTGCTCGCCCGAGGTGCGGATCACGAGGTCCGGGTCCGGCTGCCCGCTCGTGTAGAGGTGCTCGCCGATGAGGTCGGGGGTGAGGAGCGCCGCGAGGTCCTCCAGCGTGCCGCCCGCGAGGTGGTGCTGCTGCACGATGCTGCGCATGGCGTCGGCGATCTCGGTGCGCCCGCCGTAGCCGACGGCCAGGTTGATGTGGAGCCCGGCGTTGCCCTTGGAGCGCTCCTCGGAGGCGTCGAGCCGGGCGATGAGCTCGGGCGGCAGGCCCTCGTCGGATCCGACGTGCTTGACGCGCCAGTCGCGGTGCTTGGAGAGGTCCTCCGCGAGCTCGCCGATGATGTCGATGAGCGCCGTGAGCTCGGCGCTGCCGCGGCCCGTGAGGTTGTCGGTGGAGAGCAGGTACAGCGTGGTGACCTTGATGTCGAGGTCGTCGCACCACTCGAGGAACTCGAGGAACTTGGCCGCTCCCGCGCGGTGCCCGTGCGCCGCGGACTCGAGCCCGAGCTGGCGGGCCCAGCGGCGGTTGCCGTCGAGGATCATCGCGATGTGGTGCGGCAGCGCGTTCCTGTCGAGGCCGCGGCGGATGCGCTTCTGGTACGCCCGGTAGAGCAGACCGCGCCACGGTCGGATCGGCTTCTCTCGCACGGGGGCAACGCTATCCCACGCGCCCGGGAGCCGGATCGCCCTCCCGGCCGACGTCGTGGACGGCTGTCCTACACTCGCAGGATGACGCGCGACGCCTCCTCCCCCGGACCGCTCGGCAGCCCGGAGGACGCGTCGTCGGGTGAGCAGGCGCACGTCGCCCACCTCCCGCTCGTCGAGGACGCGCAGGACGCGGGCCCCGAGCCCAAGCCCACGTGGCGCGGCTGGCTGCATGCGGGCATGACCCCGGTGGCGCTGGTGCTCGGGATCGTGCTCATCGCGGCCGCCGACGGGGCCGCGGCGAAGATCGCATGCGCCGTGTTCGTGGCGTCGTCGCTGCTGCTGTTCGGCGTCTCGGCCGTCTACCACCGGTTCGACTGGTCGCCGCGGGCGAGGATCCTCCTCAAGCGGATGGACCACGCCAACATCTTCCTGCTCATCGCGGGCTCGTACACGCCCATCACCGTGCTCGCGCTGCCGCACGGGAAGTCGGTGCTGCTGCTCTGGCTGGTGTGGTCGGGGGCGGCGCTCGGCGTGCTGTTCCGCGTGTTCTGGATCCACGCCCCGCGCTGGCTCTACGTGCTGCTCTACCTCGTGCTCGGCTACGCGTCGCTCGCGTTCATCGTCGACTTCTTCCGCGCCGACGCCGCCATGATGACGCTCATCCTCGCGGGCGGCCTCGCCTACACGGTGGGCGCGGTCGCGTACGCGCTGAAGCGGCCGAACCCCTGGCCCGGCCGCTTCGGCTTCCACGAGATCTTCCACGCGTTCACCCTCGTGGCGTTCCTCTGCCACTGGACGGGCATCCTCCTCGTGGCGACTCACCCGCCCGTCGTCTGACCGGAGCTCGCACCGGCCTGCGCAGCCGGGTCAGGCGTCCGCGTTCAGGCGCCCGCGCGCCCGAAGCCGGGGAACCGCGCGACGAACCCCGGGTTTGCCGCGAGCAGCTCGCGGGCGTACCGGGGGTGGTTCGCCGTGGTCGCGTCCACGTCGAGCTCCACGATGCGGCGCACCTCGCCCGGTCCCTCGAGGAGGGACGCGTGCACGCGGAGCCCCGCGTCGTGCAGCCCGTCCACGAGCGACCGCGTGAGACCGCGCCACGGCAGCATGATGGTGCGCGCCCGCGTGGGCGCGACCGCATCGCGCCACTCGCCGTCGATGTCGGCGACGAGCAGGCCCGTGCCGCGCGGGAGGTCGGGCAGCCCGGCCATCACGTCCACGAGCGCCTGCGGGTGGAAGCTGATGACCGTGCAGCGTGCCCGGTCGGCGTCGCCGCGGGCGCGCAGGAGCGCGACCAGGGGTCCCGCCGCCGCCGGCGCCTTGACCTCCACCTGCACGAGCCCACGCGTGCGGTCGAGCACCTCGTCGAGGGTCGGCACGCGCTGGCCCGAGCCGAGGTCCACCGAGCGGACCTCGGCCAGCGTCAGCTCCTCGACGGGCGTGTCGAGGTGCGGGCCGGGCGCCGCCGCCGTGCGCTCGAGCGTGCGGTCGTGCAGCACGACCACCTGCCCGTCGCGCGTGAGGCGCACGTCGAGCTCGATCTCGTCCGCCCCGGCCCGCTCCGCCGTCGTGAACGACAGCATCGTGTTCTCCGGGCAGTCCGCCATGCTGCCGCGGTGGCCCGCCAGCAGGAAGGTGCGCGGAGCGCCGGTCACAGGTACGGCTCGACGTTCTCCGTGTAGGCGGACGTGAGCTGCGTCGCGGCGGCCGGGAACACGGCGGCCGGGTCGGCGTCCTGCGTGAGGATCTGCGACCACGGCTGCTGCAGGTCCGTGTCGCCGTTCGGGATCAGTGTGCGCGCCCAGTCCTGCGAGCGCACGTGGTCGAGGCTGTCGTACACGGTGCGGAAGGCCGGGTTCGACGCCCAGAAGCCCGTGAGGTCGGACGACTCGCCCGCCGAGGTGCGGGAGGGCGCGTAGCCGGTCTTCTTCGCCAGGGCGACTTGCTGGTCGACCTCGGTCAGGTGCTTGATGAACATGGCCGCGGCGAGCTGCTGCTCCTTGGTCTTGCTGCCGATGACCGCGAGACCCGTGCCGCCCGTGGGGACGAACTGGCCCTGGGGGCCGCCCGGCAGGACGCCCGTGCCGATGGGGAACTTCGCGCTCGCGGTGACGATGCCGACCGCGCCAGCCGAGGCGATGGTGCAGGGTGCGAGGCCGCCCGCGAAGTCGACCGCGGTGTCGCCGCTGGCCGCCGCGACGTTGGCGATCTTGGAGTCGAAGACGAGGCCGCGCGCGTATCCGGCCGCCTCGAGCGTCTCGGGCTGGTCGAGCTTCAGGTCCCAGCCGTCGGAGTACTGGCCGCCGCGGCCCCAGAGGACGTTGCTCATCGCCCAGGTGCCGATGGATCCCTGCGGCAGGCGCACCGCGGGGTTGCCGCCGGTGACCTTCATGATCGCGGGCGCCCACTCCTCGAGCTCGGCCCAGGTGTCGGGCGCGCGGTCCGGGAGGCCGGCCTTCTGCCAGATCGACTTGTCGTAGTAGAAGATCGGCGTCGAGCGGGCGTACGGCACCGCGTAGCGCGCTCCGTTGTAGAGGTAGTCGTCGAGGAACACCTTGTTGAAGTCGTCGACCTCGAAGCCGAGGTGCGACATGAGGCCGTCCATCGCGATCGACTGCTTGTTCACCATGTAGCGGAACCACCAGGTGTCGCTGGCGTTCACCATGTCGGGCATGCTGTCGGTGCCCGCGGCCGCCTGCAGCTTCTGCGCGATCTCGTCGTAGCTCGCGCCGCCCGTCACCACGTTCACGGTGATGCCGGTCTTCGCGAGGAAGTCCGCCGCGAACTGGGCCTCGAGGTCGGAGGTCTGGCCGGGGTGCGTGGTCCACCACGTGATGTCGGTGGCGGGCTGGATCCCGTCCCAGTCCGTGTCGGGGGCCGCGGTGGCCGCCGTGTCGCCGCCGACCGACGGGCCGGAGCAGGCGGCGAGCATCGCGGTGCCGCCGAGGACGGCGCCGAGCTTCAGGACGCTGCGGCGGTCGAACGGGCGGGCGGCGAAGCCGCCGAGGGCCGAGCGGGGATCGATGGGCATGGTTCTCCTGGGTTCGGGATGCGGGTCGTGCGGGAGGGGATGAGGCGGGGAGGGAGGGGCGTCAGCCGGTCACGGCGCCGGCGGTGAGGCCGCCGACGATGCGCCGCTGGAAGACGAGGAAGACCGCGAGCACCGGGATCGTGACGATGACGGTGCCCGCCATGAGCACGCCCCAGTTGGTGATGCCCGTGGTGTCCTGGAGCAGGGTCAGGCCGACGGGCAGCGTCATCATGCGCGGGTCGGTGGTGACGAGGAGCGGCCAGAGGTAGTCGTTCCACTCGCCGACGATGGAGACCAGCGCGACCGCGGCGATCGTGGGGCCCGACATGGGGATCACGAACGACCACAGACGGCGGAGGTGGCCGGCCCCGTCCATGGAGGCGGCCTCGAGCACGGAGCCCGGCAGCGTGAGGAAGTGCTGGCGGAACAGGAACGTGCCGTACGCGCTCGCGACGCCGGGGAGGATGAGGCCCGGGTAGGTGTTGATCCAGCCGAGGCCCGCGATGACCTGGTAGTTCGGGATCATCACGATCTGCTGGGGCACGAGGAGCGCGAGGATCACGACGCCGAACCACACGTTCTTGAACGGCACGCGGATGAAGACCAGCGCGTAGGCGGTCATCAGGCCGAGCAGCACCTTGAGGCCCGAGCCCGCGATCGTCTTGATGAGGCTGTTGGTCGCGAGCGTGGAGAACGAGACGGTGTCGGACGCGGTCGCGTAGTTCGTCGGGGCGAAGGACGACGGCAGGAGCTTCAGCGGCAGCGAGTAGATCTCGCCGAAGTCCTTGAAGCTCGTGAGCACCATCCAGACGAGCGGGAGGAGCATAACGACCACCGCGAGGGCGAGCGCGAGGTAGGTGCCGGCGAGGGGCGGGCGGGAGGAGCCGGACGCGTCCGGGCGGCGGCGGCCGGAGCGCGGACGGCGCGACCCTGCGGTCGCCCCCGCGGACTCGGGACGGGCGAGGGTCGTGGTCACGAGTAGTGCACCTTCCGCTGGACGATCACGAGCTGGACGAGCGTGACGACGAGCAGCACGAGGAAGAGGATCGTGGCGACGGCGGACGAGTAGCCGGCCCGTCCGGCCACGAAGCCCTCGTGGTAGATCTGGTACATCATCGTGGTGGTCCCCTGCAGCGGCCCGCCCTTGGTCATGGCGCTGATGAGGTCGAAGGTCTGCAGCGAGCTCAGCAGCGTGGTCACGCTGAGGAAGAACGTGGTCGGGCTCAGCAGCGGCAGCACCACGCGGAGGAACGTCCGCACGCGTCCGGCGCCGTCGAGGGCGGCCGCGTCGAGCAGGTCCTTCGGCACCGCCTGGAGCCCCGCGAGGTAGATGAGGGCGCAGTAGCCGAGATCGCGCCAGACCTGCACGGTCGTGACCATGGCGAGGGCGGCGCCCGGGTCGCTGTACCAGTCGGGCGACGGGAGCCCGATGAACTGGAGGCCCGCAGAGATGAGACCGAAGTTCGGGTCGAAGACGTAGAGCCAGAGGAAGCCGACGGCCACGCCGGAGAGCACGTACGGCGCGACGATGATCGTGCGCACGGGCCCGCGCAGCCGGATCCGCCTGTTCAGCAGCACAGCGACGCCGAGCCCCAGCACCATCGAGCCCACCACCGTGACGCCGGTGAAGATCAGCGTTACCCGGATGACCGTGGGCGTCTGCGGGTCCTGGAACCAGGCGACGTAGTTGGCGAGGCCGATCTCGCGGGCCACCGAGGAGCCGATGTTCCACTGCAGCGTCGAGTAGTAGAAGGACTCGAGCAGGGGCTTGTACGTGAAGACCGCGAGCAGCAGCACGTTCGGACCGACGAAGGCGAGGAACAGCAGGCCGTCGCGCAGCCGGCCCGGGCGACGACGGCGCGGGCGCGGCGCGGCGGACGCGCGTGCGACCGTCGGCGGGATCGGGGCCGATGCCGCTCCGGGCGGCGGTGCGACCCGGGCGGGCGCGGGGGCATGCGTCATGTCGGGCTCCTCATGCGGCTCACGAGAGGGAACGTTCCCTCCGCGCCTGGCAAACGTAGGCAGGGATGGTTAATCGCGGACGACCAGCTCGTGACGCGCCGGGGGACGGGCGACGGCCGGCGTCCCCCTCATGGGGGACGGGCGACGGAGACGGGTCAGCCGGTGGAGTCCGGCATGGGTCCCGTGCGCACCAACCGCTCGCGGCCCGAGGTGGTCTCGTCGGCCCGCGCGGACGACGACGAGCCGCTCACCTCGGGTCAGGGTGCGGACGCGGTCGCCGGACCGATGCGGCCTGCTGGGCGAGGGCGTGGTGGAGGGCACGGCGGTGGAGCTCCGATCTCGGGTGGAGCCCGAGACTAAGGAGCGGACGGAGCGGCGGGACGCGCGGCTCCACAGGGATCGGACGGACGCGCCCCCGGGTGGGGGCGCCCTTCAGCCGCGGGGCGGGGCGCCCGTTCAGGCGCGGGGCGGGACCGCCGGGTCGTCGGGATCCACGGTGCCGTCGGTGCCGTCGGCGTCGGCGGCCGCGGTGCCCGTCATGCGACGGTCGCGCTCGGGCGCGGCGTCGCGGGCGAGGTCGGCCTCGAGCTTCTCCGCCTCCAGCCGGCCGCGGATCTCCTCGCGGTAGCGGGTGCGGCGGATCCGTCGGGTCATGTCGACCATGAGCAGCAGCACCATGACGGCCACGAAGAAGATCGCGATGAAGCCGACCGGGCCGGGCGAGACGGTGTCCGGGTCGAACTCCGCGGAGGGCGTGGGGCTCGGGGTGGTGACCGCCGCGGCGACGCGCAGGACGATGTCGGCGCCCATCACGCGACGGCCGCCTGCTCGTCGTCGACGATGCCGGCGAAGAGGTCGTGCTCCTCGTCGGGCGCGGCGACGCGCGACTCCACGAGCTGGAAGTCCTCGAACGGCCAGGCCCGCTGCTGCAGGTCGCGCGGCCAGCGGAAGAACGAGCTGTCGGGCGCCACCTGGCTCGCGTGCGAGAGCAGGGCGCGGTCGCGGGCCTCGAAGTGGTCGGCGACGTGCACGTGCGTGGTCGCGAGGTCGGGACGGTCGCCCATCCAGCCGAGCATCTCGTCGACGGCCTCGAGCATCTCCGGAGCGGCGTCGCCGGCGACCAGGTGCTCGCGCACGGCGCGGAGCTTGGCGCCGTTGAAGATCCGGTCGAAGTAGAGCTTGGAGATCTCCCACGGCTCGCCCGCGTCGGGGTACGAGCCCGCGACGCCGGACTCGCGCCACGCCTCCATCGCGACCACGTGAGCCTGGATGTGGTCGGGGTGCGGGTAACCGCCGTTCTCGTCGTACGCCACGAGCACGTGCGGGCGGAACTCGCGCACCAGGCGGACCAGCGGCTCAGCCGAGACCTCTACCGGGATGCTCGCGAACGACGCGGGCGGCAGCGAGCCGTCCTCGCGGGCCATGCCCGAGTCGACGTAGCCGAGCCAGCGGTGCTGCACGCCCATGACGGCCTGCGCGCGCGCCATCTCGATGCGGCGGAGTCCCGGCAGGTCGCGCTCGGCCATCGCGCGCTCGGCGAGGCCCTCGTTGAGGATGTCGCCGGCCTCGCCGCCCGTGCAGCTGACGACCATGACCTCGGCGCCCTGGCGCGTGTAGTGGGCGTACGTCGCCGCGCCCTTGCTGGACTCGTCGTCGGGGTGGGCGTGCACGGCCATGAGGCGCAGGGTCACGGGGCTCCAAGGGTGGGGAAGGTAGTCTGGATCCCCAGAGTACAAGGTGCGTGTGAGGAGATCGCCGTGACGACCGAGTCCCGCTCCCCCGCCCCCGCGGCGCCGCACGCGGACGACGACGAGACCGTCGAGCACCGCGTCCCCGCCCCGCGCTCGACCGCCGCGCTCGACGAGCGGTACGGCCGCACCCGACCGGCGCGCATCCGCCAGCGCTGGCTCTACGGCACGGCCGGCGGCCTCGTCGCCCTGGTGTTCGGCGCGTGGGTGCTGTGGGCCGGGCTCGACCAGGCGTCGGGGAACATCGACGCCACCGACCGCGCCTTCGACATCGTCGACGACCGCACCATCGACGTCACCTTCTCCGTCGTCATGCCCGCCGGGACCCGGGCCTTCTGCGCGGTGCAGGCGCAGGACGAGCAGCGCTCCATCGTCGGCTGGAAGGTCGTCGAGCTGCCGGCCCAGGACGGGTTCGAGCGCATGGAGACGGTGCGCCTCCGCACCACCGGTCCCGCGGTGACCGGGTTGATCCACAGCTGCTGGCCCGCCTAGAGTGGGGGATTCGCCTCGACGGTTCCGTCGGGGCGTCCGTGCGAGTGCAAGGAGTCCATCGTGGCGCAGGAGCAGGCAGTCACCTGGCTGACCCAGGAGGCGTTCGACCGCCTCAGCAGGGAGCTCGACACCCTCAGCGTGCAGGGCCGCGAGGAGATCGCGAAGAAGATCGAGATCGCCCGCGAGGAGGGCGACCTCAAGGAGAACGGCGGCTACCACGCCGCCAAGGAGGAGCAGGGCAAGATCGAGGCCCGCATCCGCCAGCTCACGCAGCTGCTGCGGACGGCCGAGGTCGGCGACGCCCCCGAGAGCCACGGCGTCGTGGAGCCCGGCACGGTCGTCACCGCGCTCATCGCCGGCGACGAGACGAAGTTCCTGCTCGGCAACCGCGAGATCGCGGGCGACAGCGACCTCGACGTCTACAGCGAGCAGTCGCCGCTCGGCGCCGCCATCATCGGCTGGGAGGTCGGGCAGAAGGGCGCGTACACCGCGCCGAACGGCCGCGAGATCCCCGTCGAGATCCAGGCCGTGGAGAACTACACGCCCTAGGGCGAGGGGCACGAGGACCAGGGGCGCGGACCGCATGGTCCGCGCCCCTCGTCGCGTGCGCGCCGCTCAGTCGCGCTGGAGGCGCGGGTCGTAGCCCGCGTCGCGCAGGCGCTGGACGACCTCGCCCGTGTGCTCGGGTCCGCGCGTCTCGACGCTCACCTCGAGCTCGACCTCGCTGATCTGCAGGCCGCGGCCGTGGCGCGTGTGCAGCACCTCGACGACGTTCGCGTTCGCCTCGGAGATGATCTGCGAGGTGCGCGCGAGCTGGCCCGGGCGGTCGGGCAGCATGATCCGCAGCTTCACGTACCGGTCGCTCGCGGCGAGGCCGCGGCTGATGACGCGCTCCATCATGAGCGGGTCGATGTTGCCGCCGGAGAGGATCACGACGGTGCGGCCGGCGTCCGTCACGAGTCCCGCGAGGATCGCGGCGACGCCCACAGCACCCGCGGGCTCGACCACGAGCTTCGCGCGCTCGAGGAGCAGCAGCAGGGCGCGCGCGGTGTCGTCGTCCTCGACCGTGACGACCTCGTCGACGCTCTCGCGGATGATGTCGAAGTTCAGCAGGCCCGGCTTCGCGACCGCGATGCCGTCGGCGATGGTGGGCGTGATCTCGATCTCGGTCGCGCGTCCGGCGGCGAGGGACGGCGGGTAGGCGGCGGCGTTGCGCGCCTGGACGCCGATGACGCGGATCGTGCGGCCCTCCTCGGCGGCGCGCAGCTTGAGCGCGGTCGCGACGCCGGAGATGAGCCCGCCCCCGCCGATCGGCACGACGACCGTCTCCACGTCGGGCGTCTGGTCGAGGATCTCGAGGCCGAGCGTGGCCTGGCCCGTGATGACGTCTTCGTGGTCGAACGGCGGGATGAGCACGGCTCCCGTCTGCGCGGCGAACTCGGCGGCCGCGAGCAGCGGCTCGGCGACCGTGTGCCCGCGCAGGATGACCTCGGCGCCGTACTGGCGGGTGGCCTGGAGCTTGGGGAGCGCGACGCCGACCGGCATGAAGATCGTGGCCCGGATCCCGAGCTCGCGAGCGGCGAACGCCACGCCCTGCGCGTGGTTGCCGGCCGACGCGGCCACGACGCCGCGCGCCTTCTCCTCGTCGGTGAGGCGCGAGATGCGGTTGTACGCGCCGCGGATCTTGTACGAGCCGGTGCGCTGCAGGTTCTCGCACTTGAGGTGCACGGGGCTCCCGAGGATCTCCGCGAGGAACCGCGACGACTCCATCGGCGTCACCTCGGCGACGCGGCTGACGACCTCGCGGGCGGCCTCGATGCGCGCGAGCGTGGGCGCGGATCCGCGGGGCAGCTCCCCGGCGAGCGCCGCGGCCTCCTCCCCCAGCTGCGACGGGTCGAGCTCGTCGCCGACGGCGCGCAGGTGCGGCAGGTCGGCGTGCGGCGCGGCGGCAGCCTCTTCGGCGGGGGTCCGGGCGGGTGCGGCGTCGGTCATCGGGTGGGCTTCCTCGGGTTCGGGCGGCGGGTGGCGTGCGCGGCGTCGGCGGGGACCGCGGGAGGCGGCGGTTCGGGCTGCCCCCGCCACGCCCCGCTGGCGACGTGCTTGACCATGGAGTTGAGGGTCGCGACGAGCGGCACGGCGAAGAAGGTGCCCGCGATGCCGGCGACCATGCCGCCGGCCGCCACCGAGAGCACGACCGCGAGCGGGTGCACCTTGACGACCGAGCCCATGATGAGCGGCTGGAGGATGTGGCCCTCCACCTGCTGCACGAGGAGCACGATGCCGACCATGATGAGCGCCTGCGTCAGCCCGTTGTAGACGAGGGCGACGAACACGGCGAGCGTCCCCGTGACGACCGCGCCGACGATCGGGATGAAGGAGCCGAGGAACACGAGCACGCCGATGGGGATCGCGAGCGGCACCCCGATGATCGCGGCGCCCCCGGCGATGCCGACCGCGTCGATGAGGGCGACGAGCACCTGCACCTTCACGAAGTTCTGCAGCGTGCTCCAGCCGGCCCTGCCCGCGCCGTCGACCGCGGGACGCGCGAGCCGCGGGAAGAGGCGCACGACCCAGCGCCACATGCCCGCGCCGTCGATGAGGATGAAGAGGGTCGAGAAGAGCACCAGCAGCACGCCCGTGAGCACGTGGCCGAGCGACGAGGTGACGGACAGCGCGCCGCTGAGGAGCGCGCCCGCATCCCGCTGCACGGCGTCGACCGCCTGCGCGTAGGCGTCGTTGAGCTGCTGCTCGGACAGCTGGAGCGGCCCGTCGGTGAGGAAGCCGCGGAGGTCGGCGTAGCGGGTGAGGGTCTGCGCGCGGAGGGAGTCGTACTGGCCGATGATCTGCGTCGTCACGAGGTAGACCAGGGCGGCCACCGCGACGATCACGCCGATCTCGGAGATCGCGACGGCCAGCCACTTGGGCACGTGGTGGCGCTGCATCCAGTTCGAGATGGGGACGAGCAGGGCAGCCAGCACGATGGCGAGGAACAGCGGGATGACCACGTACTCCAGCTGGATCACGAGCCACGCCACGACCCCGAGCACGCCGAGGATGAGGAGCAGCCGCCAGGCCCACGCGCCCGCGATGACCATCCCGGGCGGCACCGCCTCGGCGACGGTGCGTGCGACGGGCTGGACGGTGTCGATGTCGGGCTCGGCGGGCCGCTCGGCCGCGCGGGCGGCCGCCGCGGCGCGCGCACGGGATCGCTGGCCGAAGATCATGCTGGGAGTCTAGGACGGGGCTCCCGTGCGGCCGCTCCCCGCCGGGCCGGTGCCGGCCGGTCCCCGCCGCCCGGTCGGGGGTCGCCGCTAGCGTCGCACCATGGCCGACACCGTCTCCCCCGCCCTCGCCCGCCGCGTGGCCCTGGGGGCGCAGGGGCTCGGCCGGCCGCATCCGGGAGCCGCAGGCACGCGGCGCCTCGCTGCGGAGATCCGGCGTCTCGGGCTGCTGCAGATCGACTCCGTCAACGTCTTCGAGCGCAGCCACCACCTGCCGATGCTCGCCCGGGTCGGGCCCTACGACCGGGCCGCGCTCGACCGGATGCTGTTCGGCGGCGGCGGCGCGTACACCGAGTACTGGGCGCACCAGGCGGCCGTGCTGCCCGTCGACGACCTGCCGTTGTACCGCTGGCGGATGGAGGCGGAGCGGGCCAGGCGGACGCGCCCCGGCTCGTGGGCATCCGAGCACCTGCCGCTGATCGCCGAGGTCCGGGCCGAGCTCGCCCGCACCGGTCCGGTGCCCGCGAGCGCGATCGAGCACGAGTCCAACGTCCGCACGGGACCGTGGTGGGGCTGGTCGGACGTGAAGCGCGCGCTCGAGGCGATGTTCGCGTGGGGCGAGATCGCGAGCGCCGGACGCCGCGGGTTCGAGCGGGTGTACGGGCTCGCGGAGGACGTGCTGCCCGCCGACGTCCTCGCGCGCGCGGTGCCCGAGGAGGACGCCGTGCGCGAGCTCGTGCGCCGCGCCGCCGTCGCGCACGGCATCGGCACGGCCGCCGACCTGGGCGACTACCACCGTCTGTCCCGCGCCGCGACCGACCGCGCGCTCCGCGACCTCGCCGACGCGGACGAGGTCCTGCCCGTCACCGTGCCCGGCTGGGAGGTGCGCGGGAAGCCGCTGCCCGTGTGGCTGCACCGGGATGCGCGACTGCCCCGGCGGATCCGCGGCGAGGCCCTGCTCTCCCCCTTCGACCCCGTCGTGTGGTTCCGCGACCGGGCGCTCCGCCTCTTCGACCTGCACTACCGGATCGAGATCTACACGCCGGCGGCGCAGCGCGTGCACGGCTACTACGTGCTGCCGGTGCTGGTGGACGACGAGATCGTCGCCCGGGTGGACCTCAAGAGCGACCGGCAGGCGGGCGTGCTGCGCGTGCAGGCGTCGTGGATCGAGGGGCGGCACGATCCCGCGACGGTCGCCGAGCGCATCGCGCCGCTGCTCGAGCGGGCCGCCGCGTGGCAGGGGCTCGACGTCGTCGGTGTCGTCGACCGCGGCACGCTCGCCGCCTCGCTGCGGGCGCACCTGCCCGCTGCAGCTGCCACCTCGGAGGAGACGCCGTGACCGACTCGCCCACGACCCATGCGCTCGGCCGGATCGACGTCGTCATCCTGGAGGACGCTCCGGCACTCAGCCGCGACGTGCCGCTCGACATCGAGGCGGTGCAGGCGGCCTGGCCGGTCTTCGAGGCGGGCTTCGACTCCCTGCGCGGACGACGGATGATGGGGCTCGTGCTCGCCGCGGACCACGTGTACCGCATGGCGTCGGTCCGGCTCGAGCGCGACGGCGAGGCCCCCGCGGACCTGGACGAGACGGTCGTCCCCGGCGGCTCCTACCTCCGGCTGAGGCTGCGCGGGAGCGCCCCGGAGATCTACGAGGACATCGGCCCCGCCTTCGACGTGCTGTTCGGCCTGGCGGACCACGACCCGGATCGACCCCACATCGAGCGGTACCGCCGGGCGGGCGAGATCGACTGCCTCGTGCCGATCCGCTCCACGAGCCAGCCGGCGGTGTGAGGCGGCGCCGTGAGGCGGCGCCGCTAGAACTGGACGCGGGGCGGCTCGGCGATGGACGCGAGGCTGGAGACCTCGTAGAAGTCCCGCTCGCCGAAGCCGAGCCCACGGACGAAGAGCGTGTTCGGGAACTGCGTGATCTTCGTGTTGAGCTCGCGCACGCCGCCGTTGTAGAAGCGGCGGGACGCCTGGATCCGGTCCTCGGTGTCCACGAGCTCGCCCTGCAGCTGCAGGAAGGTCTGGCTCGTCTGCAGCTGCGGGTAGGCCTCGGCGACCGCGAAGAGGGACTTCATCGCGCCCTGCAGGTGCTCCTCGGCGGTGCTCGCCTCCGCGGGGCTCGCGGCGCTGATCGTCTCGGTGCGCGCGGAGGCCACCTTCTCGAAGACCTTCTGCTCGTGGTTCGCGTAGCCCTTGACCGACTCGATGATGGTCGGCAGCAGGTCCGCGCGCCTCTTCAGCTGCACCGTGATGTCGCTCCACGCCTCGTCCACGCGGACGTTGAGGGTGACGAGGGCGTTGTACGTGGCCCAGAGGTAGATGCCGACGAGAACTGCCAGGAGCACGACGACTCCGAGCGCGATCCACAATTCCATGCTCAGGATCCTACGCGCGGGCCTGGGGAGGACCCGGGGGATCCGCGGCCCGCGCACCCGTTCTGGGGGCGTCGCCGGGCCCCGCGCCCGGACCCGGCGTCAGCCGCGCTCGCGCAGGGTGTCGCGGAGGAAGCGGTACGAGGAGCGGGGCGTGCGGTCGCCGGTGCGCGGATCCACGTGGACGAGGCCGCGCGGATGGGCGCGTCCCGCCTCCCACTCGAACCCGTCGAGGAGGCTGCCCGCGATGACGGCCTCGAGCCGCACGCCCTCCGCCGCTCCCCCGGGCGCGACGGCGGCGATCGCCTGCACGAGGTGGTCGGAGATCGCGTGGGCCCGGCGCGGATCCCGGCGGGAGCCGTCGCGGTCGTCGACCTGCTCGGGGTGCGCGGCGTCGAGGCCCGAGAGCACGACGGGCGGCAGGGCGTCGCCGTAGCGCGCGCGGAGGTCGGCGAGGACGGCGGGCACGAGGTCGGGGGCGACGGGGTGGCCGTCGAGGGAGGCGGGGTGGTCGGTCCAGGGCAGCTCGGCGAACGGGATCGCGGTGGATCCGGTGACGAGTCGCGGCACGGCGGCCACGCGGATCGGGTCGGCGAGCGCGACGCCGTAGTGGTCGAGCGGCTCGCCGATGACGCGGAGGTCGGCGGGGTCCACGCGCCCGAGCCGCTCGAAGGCCTCGGCGTGCGGCCCGCCGAGGTCCGGGTAGCGGCCGAGGAGCACGGCGTCGGCGAAGAGGTCCTGGTGCAGGGCGCGCGCCACGGCGGCGGCGGCGCGGTCGTCGTCGTCCGCGGAGGCGGCCTCGACGACGCGGTGGGCGTTCACGATGCCGACGCGGGCTGCGGAGCGCGAGCCGCGGATCGCCTCGACGGCGAGCCCGTGGGCGAGCAGCTGGTGGTGCACGGTGGGGAGCGCGTCGAGGCCGAGGCGGGAGCCGGGCGCGTGCGTGCCCGTGACGTGGCCGGCCATCGTCGTGAGCCCGGGCGTCCGGAGCGTGACCCAGTCGGGCACGCGGTCGGCGAGCGCCTCCGCGGCGAGGTACGCGAGGTCGCCGAAGCGGAGCGCGGTGTCGCGGTGGAGCCAGCCGCCGCGATCCTGCAGCTCGACGGGCAGGTCGTGGTCGTGCAGTGCGGCGCGCGGACGGATCCCCGCGGCCAGCAGGGCGTCGACCAGCTCGTCGTAGAACGCGATGCCCTCGCGGCGGAGGCCCCCGCGCGCCTCGGGTTGGAGCCTCGACCAGGAGAGGGAGAAGGAGAGGACGTCGACGCCGAGCTCGGTCGCGAGCGGGACGTCCTCCCGGTACCTCTCCATGTGCCGGGCCCCGCGCTCCGGGTCGCTGCCGTCGGCCACCGCGCCGGGCAGCCGCGAGAACGCGTCCCACACGGACTCGGTGCGGCCGCCCTCGTGCGCGCGGCCCTCGACCTTGGTCGCGCTCGTGCTCACCCCGATGCGCGGGCCGCCCGCGAGCAGACCCGCCAGCTCGGTCGGCGTCGGGCGGTCGGGGGCGGCGTCGCGAGGGGTCACGTGAGCCAGTATCGGGCACCGGCGACGCACACCCCGCGCACCGGCGCCGGGCACGCGGCGCACAGGTTCCCGTACCACTTCCGTCACGGTCGGTGCGTGCGGTTGACACGCCCGGATGCACCCGCCTGAATGGACGCACGGTGCAGCGACTGGCGAGGAACGAGGGTCGTCCGTCCACGGGGGGTGGAGCGGGCGGCGTCCGTCGATCCCGGCAGCGGCTCGCCCGCACGGCCTCGGTGCTCCTGCTGCTCGCGGCGCTCACCGCCGGCGGCGCGGTCGCCGCCTCCGCCGCCACCGACACCCCGACCCCCACGCCGAGCCCGATCCCCTCCGGCGCGCCGGCACCCGCCCCGACGGTGGAGACGCCGCCCTTCTCCACCGACGGCGCCATCGCGGTCACCGGCACCCGGCCCGCGGGCGCCGACGTGCAGGTCACCATCGCGAGCGTGCCCGCCGCCGTCACGCTCACCTCGTCCACCACCTGGCGCGCGACCGCGACCGGCGTCCCGGACGGGCAGAGCCAGGTGCGCGTCAGCGCGGGAGGGCAGGAGGCCGCCGCCACGGCATCCGTCCTGCGCGCCCCCGGCGTCAACAGCTTCTCGGTCGTGACCACCGGGCTCGTCAGCGGCACCGGCTACCCGGGCGCCATCGTCGACGCGCGCTCGGGATCCGCCGCCTGCCGCGCCACCGTCGGCGCCTCGAGCACGTGGGCATGCCTCCTCTCCCCTCCGCCGCCCTCCGGCACCGGCATCCCGGTCACCGCGACGCAGACCACGCCGTGGAGCTCGGGCACGCCCGCCGTCGGACGCGGCACGGGCAGCTTCGACACGACGGCCCCCGGCGCCGCGGTCATCACGGCCCCTGCGGCGGGAGCGACGGTCGAGGCGACGGGGATCACGATCTCCGGCACCTCCGACGAGGACGGCGCCCTGGTGCGCGCCTACCTGTCGGGCTACGGCGACGCCGCCTGCCAGGCGCAGGTCGCCGGCGGTCGCTGGTCGTGCACCACCGGCACGCTGCCGCCCGGGCCGCTCGGGATCACGGCGACGGTCACGGATCCGCTCGGCAACATCAGCACGCTGGCCCCAGAGGTCGACGTCACGGTCGCGACTCCCGCCTCCTCGCCCACCCCGGGCGCGACCACGCCCCCCGCGAGCCCCACTCCCGAGGCGACCAGCTCGCCCGAGGGCACGCAGGCGGCTCCCGCGCCCGGATCCGGCTCCGGTCCCGGCGGCGAGGACGGCGGCGGCGGCGGGGCGACCGGGACCGCGCCCGGACCGGATGGCGCTCCCGGATCCGGATCCGCGCCCTCCGCCGCCGCGCCCGGCACCTGGAACGCGCCCACGCGCTTCGGCACATCGCTCCAGCCGCTGCCCGCGGCGTTCACCGACGGCCGCGGCCTCCTCCCGCTCCTCCTCGCGCTCGGCGCCGTGCTGCTCGTGACCCTCCCCGCCCTCCTCCTCCGTGGGGCGCTCATCGCGCGCTTCGGCGGCCGCCACCGCGCGGCGGAGGACGTGACTCCGCTGCGGATCATCGTGCGCGGCGACGCCGGCGCCCTCACGACCCGGGCCGCGGCCGCCGCCTTCACCGACTCGACCGCGACGACCGGCCAGCTGCGCATCGTGCCGGGCCGGCTCGACTCCGCCCCCATCCCCGTGCCCGCCCGTCGCGAGCCAGCGCCGACGCTCCTCGGAGCGCGACCCGTCCGCGAGCCCGGCCGCGCCGGCCGCTGGAGCGCCGCCGCGGCGGCCCTCGCCCTCGCCGCCGCGCTGGCCGCGCTCTCGCTGCCCGTGGGATCCGACCCCAACGCCGTCCGCCTCTTCCTCGCCGCCCTCGTGGGCCTCGCCGTCGTCAACGGCGTCGGCGTGGTCGCCATCGCCGCGGTGGCCGGACGCGTCGGCGCCGGCCCCGCCCGCGTGCGCGCCGTGCCCGCCCTGCTCGTCCTGTCGGCGACGGCCGTGCTCGCGTCTCGGGCGTTCGGGCTGGCCCCGCCCGTCGTCATCGGCCAGGTCCTCGGCCTCGTCGCCGACGACCGCGACGACCGGTCGCGCGCTCGCCTCGCGCTGGTGCAGTCGGGGTCGCTCGCGACGCTGGGCCTCGTGGCCTGGATCCTCTACGGCTTCGTCCCCGCCGACGGCGCCATGTGGCCGCAGCTGGCGAACGAGCTGCTCAGCGTGGTCACGCTCGCCTCCCTCAGCTCCGCAGCACTCGCGCTCGCGCCCGTCTCCCTCGTGCTCGGCCGCTCGCTGCTGCTGCGCTCCCTGCCGCTCTGGGCCGTCGTCAGCGTCGCCGTGCTCACGCTCGCGTTCGCGGCGGTCGCCACGACCGCGAGCGGCGTGCCAGCCGAGGTCTGGATCACCGCCCTCGTCGTCGCCGGCGCGTTCGCCGCGGTGAGCGTCGCCGTGTGGCTCTGGATCCGCGTGGTCGAGCCCTCGCTCCAGCGCCCGTAGCACCCGTCCCCCGCCGCTGTCCGGCTCCCGCGCCGCGTCTGGTGCGGATCGACGGCCGGGGCCACACTGGGTCCGTCGCCGGCTCCGGCGGCCTCGACCCGGCCCGCGCGGCCCCGACGGCAGGAGTCCTGCATGAGCACATCGAGCACATCCCTCTGGGCGGCGCTCACGCGGCGGAAGCCCGTGGAGACGATCGAGGCGGAACCCGGCGCGGCGATCGAGGAGGGCGGCCTCACCCGCTCGCTCGGCCTCTGGCAGCTCACGGCGATCGGCGTGGGCGGCATCATCGGCACCGGCATCTTCACGCTCGCGGGCACGGTCGCCAACCAGACCGCCGGTCCCGCGGTCCTCATCTCGTTCCTCATCGCCGGCATCGCGAGCGCGGCGGCCGCCCTCTCGTACGCGGAGTTCGCGGGCATGATCCCGAAGGCCGGATCCGCCTACACCTACGGCTACGCGGCGCTCGGCGAGATCGTCGGCTGGTTCATCGGCTGGGACCTGCTGCTGGAGTACACCGCCATCGTCGGCGTGGTCGCCATCGGCGTCTCCGGGTACGCCGGCTTCCTCCTCGACCAGTTCGGCGTCGACCTGCCCGCGTGGATGCTCGGCGCCGCCGGCACGGGCGACGGCCACGTGGTCGACCTCTTCGCCGTGATCCTCTGCCTCGGCACCGCCTTCGTCCTCACCCGCGGCATGAAGAGCGTCGGCCGCTTCGAGCTCTACCTCGTGGGCCTCAAGGTGACGCTCGTGCTCGTGATCGTCGTCATCGGCTTCACGCAGATCACCGGCGCCAACTACCAGCCGTACTTCCCGTTCGGCGCGGCCGGCGTCTTCACGGGCGCCGCCACCGTCTTCTTCGCGGTGTTCGGCTACGACGCGATGAGCACCGCGGCCGAGGAGTCGAAGGACGCGACCAAGCACATGCCGAAGGCGATCCTGCTGTCGCTCGCGATCGCGATGGTGCTCTACGTGCTCGCGACCATCGTGCTCACGGGCATGCAGAAGTACAGCGACATCAACCCGGAGAGCGGCTTCGCGACCGCGTTCGAGTCCGTGGGCCTGCCCGCCGTGGCGAACGTGGTGGCGGTCGGCGCGATCGTCAGCGTCGTCACCGTGATGCTCACGTTCATGCTCGGCGCCAGCCGGGTGTGGTTCTCGATGAGCCGCGACGGCCTGCTGCCGAAGTGGTTCGCCGTCACCGACCGGAAGCGCAACGTGCCGACGCGCGTGACGTGGATCATCGGCATCGGCTCCGCCCTGTTCGCGGGCTTCCTGCCCATCACCGTGGTGGCGGAGCTGACGAACATCGGGATCCTGCTGGCGTTCGTGGTGGTGTGCGCGGCCGTGATCGTGCTGCGCTACAAGCGCCCGGAGATCCCGCGGGCGTTCCGGCTGCCGCTCATGCCCGTGGTGCCGATCATCGGCATCGGCTTCTCGCTCTGGCTCGTCTCGTCGCTGCCGTGGGAGACGTGGGTGCGGTTCGCGGTGTGGCTCGTCATCGGCCTCGTGATCTACCTCACCTACTCGCGCCGCAACTCGGTGCTCGCGCCGGACAGCCCGCGCAACCGGCGCTGACCGGTCGCTCCCCCACCGGAGTCCCCCGCACTTGCGACAGGGGCGCCGCCCCCCCCGCGAGGGGGGCGGCGCCCCTGCTGCATGTCGCCTGCTGGCTAGTTCGCGCCGCTGGTGTTGATGCCGCCGTTGACGCCGTTGGGGTAGAACCCGCCCTTCGTCACGGCCTTGTTGTTCAGGTACACGATGTTGAGGACCTGACCCGTGGTGCGGCTGAACGCGATGCCGTTCGCGTCGGTCGGCACGAGGTTCGCGCCGCCCGAGATCGTGATGCCCTGGTCGAGGTCCGTGGACCCGTCGAGGGAGTCGCGGGCGTTCGAGATCGCGTTCGTGGGAGCCGCGAGGCCCTTCGCGAACAGCGACGTGCGGATGATGCCCGCGTGGTAGGCCTCGACCGCGAGGATGCCGGCGGCCGCCTCGAGGTAGGTCTTGTTCGTGATGAGCGGGGCCGCGCCCTTGTAGGCGGTGACTCCGACGTCCTCGAACACGAACGACGCGAGCAGGAAGTTCTCGTCGCTCGCGAACGCGTCGAACTTCTCGCCCGCCTTGATGAGGCCGGCAGCCTGGGCCGCGGCGGAGAAGGCCGCGTCCAGGTCGATCGCGGGACGCGCGACCTTCGCCGAGCCGAGCGCAGAGCGCAGGAACTTGACGTGGGCCTTCTCGTCCTGGGCGATCTCGCGGGCGTACTCGCGGATGGCGCGGTCCTTGAACTGCACCTGGCGACCGCCCGTGACGCCGCCGGCCGTGCCGACGCCGGAGATGTCGTTCGGGACGAGGCCCGCACCCGTGGAGGCGCGCAGGTAGAACTCGGCCTCGAGGTACTCGAGGTTCAGCGCGAAGTTGAGGACGGCGAGGTCGGTCGCCTGGCCGGAGTCGGCCTCGGCCTGGGCGTCGGCCGCCTGGGCTCCGGTCGCGGGGATGAGGGCCGCGGCGCCGACGCCGAGTCCCGCGACGCCCGCGGCGCTGAAGAAGCGACGACGGTCCAGCGGCGACTGCGCGCTCCGGTCGATGGCCTGGGTGATGAACTTCTTGTCGAACATGGATTGAGCTCCCTTGATCGGCGCGTCCGTATCCCAGATACCGAGCGCGTGGTGGTTCGAACGCTAAACGGGTGGTTGGCATCCGGATAGGGGCGCGATGCACTGTTTCGCCGGATGTCACGAACCCTTCGGAACGCGGCTCTCCGCGGATTGGCCCGGGAGGCGGCGGATCTCGGGGAGCCGGATCAGGTCGGGATGACCTTGAACAGGAACTTGCGCTTGACCATGAACCAGATCACCGCGAGCACGAGGGTGTGGATAGCTGTCCCCTGCCAGAAATTGGACCTGTCGAGGAACGGCAGGCTGCCCACCAGCAGCACGAAGAACACGTGGACGATGAACACGTAGAGGCTCGCGGATCCGAGCGGCGTGTAGAACCAGCCGAACGCGCGGTCCACGGGCTTCCACACTCGGGTGAGGAACGTGTACGCGACCACGAGCATCAGCGCGAGGTCGATGAGGCGGCCGGGCTGGAGGAACGTGCGCTGGTACATGGACTCGTACAGCGACGAGTAGAGGCCGTCGGGCACGCCGGGGATCGCGACGCCGAACGTGTGCCCGGCCCAGAGGACCGCGAGCCCGCCCGTGTAGGCGACCAGCAGGATCGTCACGAGCACGCGGCCGACGCGGCCGGTGAGGGCGCGCGTGATCTGCCTGCGGTAGTAGCCGATCACCATGCCGTTGAGGAACGCGACCTGCCAGGTGAGCAGCGGGAACACGTCCTCGAACATGGACGGCAGCACGCGGATGTCGAACTGCGCGTTGAGCACGTACGCGGCCCAGCTGACGATGAGCACGACCCACCACATGCGGCGGCGGAGCAGCCACACGATCGCGGGGACGAGCAGGGTGAGCACCACGAACAGGCCCATGATGTTGAACACCCACGGACCCATGCGGATCAGCAGCAGGTCGCGGATCGCGTACCAGGGCGGCGGGTAGTCGAGCAGGCGCGCGCCGTTCGGGTAGAGGTCGTAGACCTGACCCGTCGTGACCTTGCCGTCGGCGCCCGTGCCGCGGTCGGTGAACGTGGTGATGACGTCGGTGTTCAGGAACGGCACGAACGTGAGCGCGAAGACGATGACGACCACCGCGATCGCCACGATGTACTGCTTGAAGGCTCGCCGGAGGATCGAGACGAGCGCCTTCGCCTCGCCGAACTTCTTCACCGCCATCGGGTAGACCATGCCGAGCACCAGGCCGGAGAGCAGCACGAACATCTCGGCGCCCGTGATGGCGCCGATCGCGTTGATGCTGACGAAGGAGTACGGGCTCGCCACCTCGATGTGCGTGACGACCACGACGACGATGATCCAGCCGCGGAAGAGGTCCAGGCGGCGGTCGCGAGGCGAGTTCTCGTCGGGGTAGCGCCAGCCGGGCTTGAGCCGCCCGATGGGGCCGGAGATCGCGAACAGCAGCAGGAGCACGACCGCGCAGAGCACGATCCAGCCCATCTGCTCGTCCTCCGGCGATCCCGGGTCGCGGTACTGCGCGGTCGCGACGTTGGCGCGCTCCTGGTCGAAGACCTGCGTGACGGCGCCGAGGGTGGCGGTCGCCGGATCCAGGTGCGCGAGCAGGGCGGACGCGATGGCAGGAGCCCCCGTGGCCCGCCAGTCGATGACCGCGCCGTCGGCCTCCGCCTCCGTGCGCTGGACCTCGCGCCACACCACCATGCCGATGCCGGGGTGGGCGGCCCGGATGTCGGCGGAGAGCACCTGGTCCCACCACGCGCTCTTGATGTCGATCTCGCTCGCGCCGTCGGTGCGGGCCGGGTCGTAGAGGGCGCCCGTCTCGATGACGGCGGGCTTGCCGGTGCCCTCGATCCACTCGGCCGCGAAGTCGCGCCCGGCGCCGCCCTGGTCGGCGTACCCGTACTGGCCGGCGAGCTCGCGGGCGAACTTGCCGTCCTCGGGCACCACGTTCTTGCCGAACTCCTGCTGCGGGATCACCTCGCTGCCCAGGTAGTCCCGCGTGGGCTGCCCGATCGTGAAGTCCTGCTCCGCGCCGAAGTGCGACGCGGACAGCCCGACCCAGTCGACGGCCTCGTCGCCCGGGTAGTAGGGCCGGTAGGCGTCGTCGTCCACGTCGACGCGGCCGTTGCCGTCGGTGTCGAGCTCCGCGATGGACCGGGTGCCGGACGCGTCCGTGAGCCCGTCGGCGGATCCGAACGGGTAGCCGGCCGCGTACGCGGGCGACCACACGGTGACGGCGCCCGCGTCGGATGCGTGCACGGCGTCGGCCACCTGGCGGAACGCGGTGACGTACGCGGTGGGCTGCTGGCCCCACGGGGTCCACGAGCCGTTCATCTCGGGGGCGAACCGCACGAGCGCGCGGGAGTCGTAGCGCTCGCGCAGCGCCTCGAGCCGGCCCATGAGCGCGGTCGCGTCCGCCGCGGTCAGGTCGGCGAGCGGCTTCGTCGGCTCGAGCGTGAGGAAGAGGAGCGATCCCTGCTGCGCGGCCTGCTGCGCGAACTGGTCGAGGTAGGTGACGTCGTCGGATCCGAGCGGGTAGCGCACCGACTGGCCGAGCACCGCCGGGGTCGCGCCGAGGCGGTCGGCGTAGCTCTGCGCATCGTCGGCGGTCCAGTCGATGATGCCGCCGAACCACGGCGCGGCGGGCGCGCGGGTGAGGTCGACCTCGTCCGCGGGTGCCGCGGGCGCGGCCGCCCGGGGCGATGCAGCCCGCGGCTCGGCAGGCGCCGCAGGCACGGCGAGCGCCGCCGTCGCCGGGACGACCGCGATGGCGAGCGCCACCATGGCCGCGACCCAGCCGCCGAACCGTCCCCGCGTGCGCCCGCCCCCGCGTGCACGCATCCCCCCGTCGCGCATCAGCCGCGCAGCCTGACCAGCCGCCAGCGGTTGCTGCCGTCGGTGCGCTCGTAGGTGAGGTCGTCGAGGACCGCCTGGGCGAGCGCCAGCCCGCGGCCGCTCTCGCTGAGGTCGTCGGGCATGGAGACGCGCGTCAGGTCGACGACGGCGGGCTTCCCGTCGTCCTCGAACAGCGCCACGATGCGGTCGTGCTGGCAGATCACGGTCATGGTGAACGTCACGGGGTATCCCGCGCGCTCCCCCACCGAGACGCCGTGCTCGACCACGTTGCCCGCGATCTCCACCACGGCCGTCTCGAACAGCATCCGCTCCTCGTCGCTCACGTCGGACGCCTGGTCCCAGACCGCGGCGATCACGGCGTGCACCGCCGCGAGGCTCTCGTCCACCGCGGGCAGCGTGACGTTGGCGCGCACCGGCGGCGCGTGGTGCGTCATGCCCTCATCGGTCACGGAACACTCCCTCGGGCGACTCGTGCACCGTCAGCACGCGGTTGAGGTTCGTGAGCTCCAGGACCGCCTTCACCTGCGCGTTGGGGCGCGCGAGCCGGAGGTCACCTCCTGCCTGACGAGCGCGCTTGAGGCCGGACACGAGGGCGCCGAGGCCGGAGGAGTCCATGAAGTCGGTGCTGCCGAGGTCGACGACGACGAATGGCCGTCCGCCGTCGATGACCTCGGTGACGATGGCGGTGAGCTGGCGCGCGGAGACCATGTTGAGGCGACCGGTCGGCGTGACGACGCTCACGTGCGTGCCCTGCTCGTTGACTGCGATGTCGATCATGCGTCCTCCTTGGCCGGCGTGAAGCCCCGGTAGCGGGCCGCACGGATGATGATGCTGAAGATCGCCAGGTCGAATACGACCCAGGCGAGGTTGGTGAACGTGCCGAGCGGCGTCGCCTGCCCGACCCCGAGGCGCAGCAGTCCGATCGCCGACGCGACGATGAGCGCGCCGATCACGTAGAGCTGCGGCTTCACGAGGTCGTACCGCGGCTTCCCGCTCGCGGCGCGGACCTTCGGGGTGACCGCGAAGTCGAGGGGCTTGCGGAAGAACACGTTGGCCACGGCCGTGGTGACCGAGGAGATCCACACCGGGAACAGCGCGAGCGAGTACTGCTGGCCCCGCCAGGTGCGCTTGCCGCGGCCGACCACCGCGAACAGGAGCTGGTTTACGAGCAGGAACGGGATCAGCCGGATGAAGAAGTCCGTCGAGATCGCCTGCACCGGCAGCACGCCGAAGACGAGGTAGATGATCGGCGCGGCCACGTAGACGATCGCCGTGAAGCCGGAGAAGTAGCTCCACATCGTCGCGAAGTACATGAGGCGCTGCGGGATGGAGAGCGCCTTCTGCAGCAGCGGGTTCTCGCGGAAGAACACCTGGATCGTGCCCTGCGCCCAGCGGAGCCGCTGCGTGAGCATGGTCGGCAGGTCCTCCGGCGCCAGCCCGTACGCGAGGACCTCGTCGTGGTACGCCGACTTCCAGCCGAGCCCGTGCAGGCGCATGCAGGTTGCCATGTCCTCGGTGACGGAGATGGTGGCCAGCGGCATGATCGACTGCGCGTCGTCGTCGCGGTGCACGTCGATGTCGCGGACGATCGCGCGCACGGCGTCGAGCGCCCCGAGCGGCGACCAGTCGCGCTGCGCGAGGCGCGTCATGGCGCTCTCGTCGACGAGCGAGACCGCGTCGCGCTCGGCGGAGTGCCGTCCGGCCAGCGCGGCGATCTCGGCGAGGTCCGCGTTCAACGCGGCCATGTCGTCCTGCACCATGCGGGCGGCGATGGAGTCGACGCGCTTCTGGAAGCGGTAGGTCACGTCCGCCAGCGCCTGGCCGCGGCGGAGCTCGGCGCGGGCGCGGCGCACGTCGTAGGCGACGTCGTCGAGCGCCTTGCGCAGCTCCTGCTGGTCGGGCTCGAGCTCCTCGCGGGCCTTGTCGATCACGTCGCCCGCCGTCCGGAGCGCGCGGAACACGGTGATCTCGATGTCCGTCACGTAGCGCGAGACGCCGAGGAGCATGAGGGCCTCGCGGCGGAGGATCGCGTTGGAGCCGCAGAAGAACGCCGCGTTCCAGCCGTCCTTGCCCTGCTGGATGGGGCCGTAGAACAGCGGCGCCTGGCTGCCGAGCGGATCCGCGTCCGGCACGTTCACGAACACCTGCGGCGTCTGCACGAGCGCCATGCGCCGGTCGTCGAAGTAGCCGAGCGTCTTGTCGAGGATCTCGGGTGTGGGCACCTGGTCGGCGTCGAGGATGAGCATGAACTCGCCCTCGGTCGTGAGCAGCGCGTTGTTGAGGTTGCCGGCCTTGGCGTGGCGGGCGCGACCCGACCAGTCGGCCGAGCGGGTGATCCAGCCGATGCCCTCCGCCTCCGCGAGGTCGCGGAGCTCGGTGCGGTTGCCGTCGTCGAGCACCCACGTCTTGTGCGGGTAGGTGATGCGCTGGGCGGCGCGCGCCGTCTCCATCACGAGGTCGAGCGGCTCGTTGTACGTCGCGATGAACACGTCGACCGTGAGGCCCGGCTGCGGCGCGGGCGGCTTGGGCCGGTCGCGGGCGCGCCACATCGTGAGCCCGAACAGCAGCGAGTCGATGAGGCTGTACGTCTCCGCGAGCACGAGCGGGATCGCGATCCAGAGCGCCTCGGTGTTCACCGAGAACAGCAGCCGCCAGATGATGTAGTTCAGGCCGAGGATCGCCGTCACCACGGCCAGCAGGCGGATGAACGCGAACCGCAGCGGCGACCTCCCCGTGGTCGGTGCGCGGTGCGTCGAGCGGCTCACGCGCGGCTCACGGCGAGGACGGTCACGTCGTCGAGCGGCGTGCCGGCTGAGGCGAGGATGCGGACGCGCTCGACGAGCGCGTGCACGCCGCCTGCCTCGGTGACCAGGCGGCCGATCGACGCGAACGCGGGCGCGCTGCCGCCGAACATGTCGAAGAGGCCGTCGCTGAAGGTGACGAAGGTGTCGCCGCGCCCGAGCACGACGTGGCGCTCCTCCCAGCGGTGGTCGACGTCGATGCCGACCGGCAGGTCGCTCGTGTCCAGGTGGGTGACGCGGCCGTCCGGGTGGACGACGATGGTCAGCCCGTGTCCCGCGTCGGCGTAGCGGAGGAGGCCGGACGCCTGGTCGAGGTGGCCGTGCTGCAGCGTGACGAAGGATCCCGTGCGGTCGAGGTCGGCGTCGAGCGAGCGCGCCGCGTCGGTGACCATGAGGCCCGTGTCCTCGAGGACGCCCGCGCCGTAGCGGTCGGCGGTGCTCGCGATGCCGCGGAGGACGGCGCGGACGGTGGCCGTGAGGATCGCCGCGCCCGTGCCCTTGCCCATCACGTCGGCGATCGAGAAGCGGATGCCGGATGCGGTGCGCTCGTAGTCGTAGAAGTCGCCGCCCACGACCTGCGCGGGCACGCACACGGCGGCGATGTCGTAGCCGGGGATCTCGACCTCGGCGGCCGGCAGCAGCGCCATCTGGACCGCCTGGGCGCGCTCCATCTCCGCGTTCGCGATGAGCTCGCGCTGCGCCCACTCGGCGAGCTCGGCGAAGAGCGCGAGCTGGCCGGCGTCGAGACCGCGCGGCTCGACGTCGTACAGGCAGAAGGTGCCGACGACGAGGCCCTCGGGGTCCCGCAGCGGATGACCGGCGTAGAAGCGGATGTGGGGCTCGCCCGCGACGGTGGGCAGGTGCCGGAAGACGGGGTGGTCCCGCGCGTCCTCGACGACGAGGATCCGCTCCTCGCGCACCGTGGTGTCGCAGAAGACGGTGCTGATCGGCGTCTCCGAGAGCTCGGCGCCGGCGCACGACGCGAACCACATGCGGTCGTGGTCCGCGAGGCCGATGGTCGAGAGCGGCACGCCGAACGCCGTGCGAGCCAGGCGCGTGACCCGGTCGAAGCGCTCCTCGGGAGGTCCGTCGAGCAGTCCCAGGGCCTCCACGGCACGCTGCGACGCGCTCGACCGTGCGTCCTCGATCAGACTCATCCCCGCCCCCACCTCGCCGACGTGGACCCCCATCCACGACCCGATTCCACGGGCGCGCTCAGCTTACGTGCCCGGATCCATAGGGGACGTACTAAGTAGCGCTACGCGGATGACATGAGTGGTCGTCCCAGTGGTGGCGGTGGCGGCTGCTAGCTTCGGGACGAGGATCGGGGGATCGCATGGCATCAGAACGGCGACCGGAGCTGCCCTACCTCGACGGCATGCGGGGCGCCGCCGCCCTCGCCGTCGTCGCGTTCCACGCGTTCCTCTACACCGGGCTCAGCGGCCAGGCCTGGCGGGACCTGCCGCTCCTCGGCTGGATCACCGGCTACGGCTACCTCGGCGTGCCCGTCTTCATCGTCCTGTCCGGCTACGTGCTGATGCTCCCCGTCGCCGGCCGCCCCGGGCTCGACCTCCGGCACGGCACGGCGACCTTCCTCCGGCGCCGGGCCAGGCGGATCCTCCCGCCCTACTTCGCGGCCCTCGCGCTCAGCCTGCTCATGGCGCTCGCGATCCCCGTGATGCGCGACGGCGCCGGCACCGAGTGGGAGAGCGCGGCGCCCGCCACCCCCGCGGGCATCGTCTCCCACGTGCTCCTGCTGCAGGACCTCTCCCCCGCCTGGGTCAGCCAGGTGAACGCGCCGCTGTGGAGCGTCGCCGTGGAGTGGCAGATCTACTTCCTCATGCCGCTGGTGCTGCTGCCGCTCTGGCGTCGGTGGGGCGGGCTGCCCGTCGTCGCCCTCGCCACGGTCGCGATGACCGGCGCGTCCCTCGCCGGCTTCGCCCCGTGGGCCTGTCCCTGGCTGCTCGGCCTCTTCGCCGCCGGAATGCTCGCGGCCGAGCTCACCGTCACCGCGCGCCCGCGCTGGGCGTCCGACCGGCTGCTCCTCGCGGTGGCCGTGGGCGCCGCGGCCGTGCTGCTCCTCGGGATCACCGTGCTGCAGGGCAGCGTGTGGGCCGCGGAGCTCGTCGCCGGGGCGGGCTTCGCGTCCCTCCTCGCGTGGGCGGGCGGGCGCACCATGGCCGGATCCCGTCCCCGCGCGCTCGGCGCATTCGTCACCCGGCCGGCGCAGCGGCTCGGACTCGTCTCCTACAGCGTGTACCTCGTGCACAGCCCGTTCCTCGCGCTCGGGAACCTCCTGCTGCTGCCCCTCGGGCTGCCGACCGCCGCGCACGCCGCGGTGATGCTGCTGGTCGTCGCGCCGCTCGCGGTCGCGGCCGGCTTCGGCTTCTTCCACCTCGTGGAGCGGCACTTCCTCAACACACGGCAGGTGCACGTGACGGAGGCGGCGGTTCCGGATGCGGCGCGCGTCGTGCCCCGGCCCGAGGCCTGAGCAGCTCGCCTCGACGGTGCCCCCGCAGGGACTCGAACCCTGACCTGTAGCGATTTTAAGTCGCCCGTCTCTGCCAATTGGACTACGGGGGCGGCGCGCGATGCGCTCCCGACAGCCTAGGTGCCCGCATGGAGACCCCGGGCATGACGACGGCCCGCAGGCTGCTGCCTGCGGGCCGTCGTCGGTGGTGCGGGTGGATCAGGCCGAGGGCTTCTCGTCCGCGTTCTCCGCGCTGGGCGAGGAGCTGTAGCTGCCCGCGAGCGCCGGGGACTTCTCGCCCTCGGCAGGCGCGTCGGCCTTGTCGTCCGCGGCCTTCTTGGCGGGCGCCTCCTCCTTCTTCACGGGAGCGGCGGGCGCGGCATCCGCGGCCGGACGCGGGCGCGACGCGAACGTCTCGAACGCGGTGCGCGGGGTCTCGCGCGCCTCGAGCGAGACGATGTCGCGGCCCCAGACCAGGTTGTTCAGCCAGCCGGTGACGACGCGCGCCTTGCGCTCGAAGGACGGGATCGCGAGGCCGTGGTAGCCGCGGTGCATGACCCAGGCGGGGAAGCCGGTGATGCCGAGCTTGCCGGACTGGAACGCGCCCTGGTACAGGCCGAGGCCCGCGACGGCACCGAGGTTCTTGTGGAAGTAGTCGGTGATCCCCTCGCCGCGGATGCTCGCGGTGAGGTTCTTCGCCATGAGCTTGCCCTGGCGGACGGCGTGCTGCGCGTTGGGCACGCAGAAGCCGCCGACGCCGCCGCCCGTGAGGTCGGGGGTGGCCGCCACGTCGCCGGCGCCCCAGGCGTCCGCCACGATGCCGTCGTCGCCCTCGACGCGACCGTCGGCGCGCACGCGCAGTCGCCCGCGCTCCTCGATCGGGAGGTCGGTGTTCTTGAGCATGGGGCTGGCCATGACGCCGGCGGTCCAGACGATGACGTCGGACTCGAAGGACTCACCGGTCGACAGCTCGACGACGCCGCCGACGGCGGACTTGAGCTGCGTGTCGAGGTGCACGAGCGCGCCGCGCTCGGCGAGGTTCTTCAGCACCCAGTGGCTCGTCTCGAGCGACACCTCGGGCATGATGCGGCCCATCGCCTCGATGAGGTGGAAGTGCGTGTCCTCGAAGTCGATCTCGGGGTACTTCTTCACGAGGTCGGTCGCGATGCTGCGCATCTCGGCGAAGACCTCGATGCCGGCGAAGCCGCCGCCGACCACCACGAAGGTGAGGAGGCGCTCGCGCTCGGGGCCGGCGGGCAGGGTCGCCGCGCGGTCGAAGTTGGCGAAGATGCGGTCGCGGATGGCGACGGCCTCCTCGATCGTCTTCAGGCCGATGGCCTCGTCCGCGACGCCCGGGATCGGGAACGTGCGCGAGACGCTGCCCGCGGTGACGACGATGATGTCGTACGAGAACTCGTAGGGCTCGCCCACGGGCGGCGTGATGGTCGCGGTCTTCGACGCGTGGTCGATGCCGGTGACCTTCGCCGTGACGACGTTGGTGGTGCGGAGGTGGCGCCGCTGCGAGACGACCGCGTGGCGGGGCTCGATGGATCCGGAGACCACCTCGGGCAGGAACGGCTGGTACGTCATGTACGGCAGCGGGTCGACCATGGTGACCTCGGCCTCGCCGGATCGGAGGTGCGACTCGAGCTTCCATGCCGTGTAGAAACCGGCGTAGCCGCCGCCGACGATCAGGATTTTGGGCACGATGGATGACTCCCTGCAGGTTGTGGTCGAAATCAGGCTACCCCTTCCGGAGCAGCCGCCTGAAATGCCGCGATGCGACGACGGCCATGGCCGCCGCGAGCGCCGCGAAGACGGAGAGGACGAGGGCGGGGATCCCCACCTCGCGGAGCGTGCCGACGGTCGGCAGCGCGCCGGCAGCGGGGTCGGGGGTGGGGCCGCCGGCGGGCACCGCGGGCGCGGGGTCCGGAGTGGCGGATGCGGCCGGATCCGGCGTCGCGGCGGGCGCGCGGCGGTACAGGCGCACCCACTCGGCGAGGTCGCCCAGCGGCTTGCCGCTCGCGGGCGCGACGTCGGCCGTGACGGCGGCGGCCGCGTCGACGAGCCCGCGTCCGTAGATCTCCGGCTGCCCCTTCTGCCGGGCCGTGGCGAGCACGCGCTCCACCACGTCGTCGGCCTCGAGCTCCGGATGCGCGGCCCGCACGAGCGCGACCACGCCGGACACGAGGGGCGCCGCGCCGCTCGTGCCGCTCCACTGCACGTACCGACCGCCGGGCTCCACGCCCACGAGCTGCTCGCTGGGAGCGGCCACCGCGATGGTGATGCCCTGCGAGGACGCGTCGAAGCTCGCGGCTCCCGCGCGGTCGACGCCCGCGACCGCGAGGACGCCGGGGATCGTCGCGGGCGCGCCGACCTCGGTGGTGCCGCTCCCCCGGTTGCCGGCGGCCGCGACGACCACGACGTCGTGCTCGTACGCGTAGAGGAAGGCGCGGTCCCAGCTCTCCGGCCAGTCGAGCGAGTTGCGGGTGAGGGACATGTTGATGACGCTCGCGCCGTTGTCGACGGCCCAGCGGACGGCGTCGGCGATCTGCGCGTCCTCGTCGCGCGCGCCCGGGGTCGGGCCGCCGAGCGCGACAGAGACGCTGAGGACGCTCGCGCCCGGGGCGACGCCGATGACGCCGGATCCGGTGCCCGTGCCGCGGCCCGCGAGGAGCGACGCGACCATCGTGCCGTGCTCGCTCGAGGCGCCCACGGGCTCGGTGCCGTCCGCGGATCCGACTCCCGAGACGTCGGTTCCGCCCACGACCGCGCCGCGCAGGTCGGCGACCGACGCGTCGACGCCCGTGTCGATGACTGCGATCTTCACGCCCTCGCCGCGGGTGGTCTGCCACGCCTGCTCGATGCCGTAGTCCGCGAGCCAGTACTCGCGCTCCCGCACCGGATCCGCGTGGGCGGGCGTCGCGGTGGGCAGCACGGCGACGAGGGCGAGGATCCCCACGGCGGCCGCGCGCGCGACGCGGCGCCCGGACCGGGCCGGCGCCGGCGTGCCTGGCGCGGGGAAGCCGGACCCTGGGGTCATGGCGCGTCGTGGTCGGCGCACTCGCAGACGTCCGGCGACCAGGAGGCCCGGGCCAGCGCGATGTCGCCGATGGGGTTCACGCCGGGACCGGCCGCGAGCGCGTGGCCCGCGAGGGCGTGCAGGCACTTGACGCGCACGGGCATCCCGCCCGCGGAGACGCCCGCGAGCTCGGGCACCACGAGGATCGACTCGCGGTCGGCGAGGTAGGAGGCGTGGGCGGCCGCGTACGCGTCGCGCAGCGCCTCGTCCTCCGCGAGGTCGTCCTGCAGCTCGGCCATGACGTGCTCGGCCTCGAGGTGCGAGATGGCGGCGGTGGCCGCGGGGTGGCACAGGTAGTACAGCGTGGGGAACGGCGTGCCGTCGGTGAGGCGCGGGGCGGTGCTCACGACGGTGGGGTTGCCGCAGACGCAGCGGGCGGCGATGCCGACGACGTCGCGCGCGGGGCGGCCGAGCTGGGCGGTGACGACGCGCACGTCGCGCTCGGAGGGCGGGTCGAAGGGGGGACGGGTCACTGGTCGCCTCCCTGGACGGATCCCTGGAGCTGGTCGGGCGGGGTGTCGCTGAGGGCGCTGGTGAGAGCGGATCCGAGGAGGGCCTGCACCCAGTCCTGCTTCGTCTCCTGCAGGTCGGCGCTGATGGGCGCGCCGTCCGGCGTGGTGGTGGCGGCGTCGCCTGTCGCGGCGGGCAGCCCGCGGACGAGGTAGCTCGTCTCGCCTGGCATGACGTAGAAGAGGCGATCCCGGACCTGCGCCTTGAGGAAGGCCGGGTCGTCGTAGCGGGCGCGCTGGTCCTGGAGCTGGGCGATGGTGCCCTTCTGGGCGTCCACCGCGCTCTGCAGGCTGCTGAGCTGCTGCCGCTGCTCGAGGTAGATGCGGAGACCCGGGGCGAGCACCACCACCGTGAGGACGAGCAGCACGAGCACCATCACCGAGAAGCCGGAGAAGCGCATGCTGCGGAGCCAGTTGCCCGCGGGGGCGTCGCCGTCGGGCAGCGCCACGGGGACGCGCTCGGTGCGCGGACGCGGAGCGCGTCGGGCGCGGAGGGTGTCGAGGCCGGGGAAGCGGGCCATCGGTCCTCCTTCGTGTGCGGGTCGGGTCGTGAGGGGGTGGAACGGCGATCCGCCCGCGCCACGAGGGCGCGGGCGGATCGGCCGGGTCAGGCCTGGAAGCGCGGGAAGGCGCTGCGGCCGGCGTAGACCGCGGCGGCGCCGAGGTCCTGCTCGATGCGGAGGAGCTGGTTGTACTTCGCGACGCGCTCGCTGCGGGCGGGGGCGCCGGTCTTGATCTGGCCCGCGTCCACCGCGACCGCGAGGTCGGCGATGGTCGTGTCCTCGGTCTCGCCGGAGCGGTGCGAGAGCACCGTCGTGTAGCCGCTGCGCTGGGCGAGGCTGACCGCGTCGAGCGTCTCGGTGAGCGTGCCGATCTGGTTGACCTTCACCAGGATCGAGTTGGCGACGCCGCGCGTGATGCCGTCGGCGAGGCGCTTCGGGTTCGTGACGAACAGGTCGTCGCCGACGATCTGCACCTTGGAGCCGAGCTCGGCGGTGAAGTGGTCGTAGCCGGCCCAGTCGTCCTCGTCCAGCGGGTCCTCGATGGTGATGAGGGGGTAGGACGCGACGAGGTCGGCGAAGTACGCGGTGAGGTGCGCCGCATCCACCTTCTGGCCCTCGAACGTGTACGCGCCGTCGGAGAAGAACTCGCTCGACGCGACGTCGAGGCCGAGCGCGATCTGCTTGCCGGCCGTGAAGCCCGCGGAGTCGATGGCCTCCATGAGCAGGTCGAGCGCGGCGCGGTTGCTGTCGAGGTTCGGCGCGAAGCCGCCCTCGTCGCCGAGGCCGGTGGAGAGGCCCTTCTTCTTCAGCAGGCTCTTGAGCGCGTGGTACGTCTCGACGCCCCAGCGCAGGCCCTCGGAGAAGGTGGACGCGCCGACGGGGAGGAGCATGAACTCCTGGATGTCGACGTTGGTGTCCGCGTGCGAGCCGCCGTTGATGACGTTGAGCATGGGGACGGGCAGCGTGTGCGCGTTCGGGCCGCCGAGGTAGCGGTACAGGGGCAGCTCGGCCGAGTCGGCCGCGGCCTTCGCGACCGCGAGGGAGACGCCGAGGAGCGCGTTGGCCCCGAGGCGGGACTTGTTCTCGGTGCCGTCGAGCTCGATCATCGTGGCGTCGATGATGCGCTGGTCCGCGGCGTCGAGGTCCTGGATGGCCGGGCCGATCTCGTCGACGACGGCGGCGACGGCCTTCTGGACGCCCTTGCCCAGGTAGCGGCCCGCGTCGCCGTCGCGCAGCTCGTACGCCTCGAATGCGCCGGTGGATGCGCCCGACGGGACGGCGGCGCGGGTGAACGTGCCGTCCTCCAGGAGCACCTCGACCTCGACGGTCGGGTTGCCCCGGGAGTCGAGGATCTCGCGTGCGTTGACTGCTTCGATGGCTGCCACGGGATGGTCTCCTTGCGTTGCGGTGAGGGGTGGGAAGTCGGATCCATCCTAGCCGCGGGGTCATTCCGGGCCGCGGGCGGCGAGGCCCGCGCGCAGGTGTCGCGCAGGTGACGGATCAGCCGCGCGGGCCGCCGTCGAGCGGTCGCTCCTGGAGCGACGCGGCGTCGCCCGTGTCGGCGTCGACGGAGGCGAACGTGCGGAATCCCTGCTGCTTGAGCGCCTCGAGGAGCGGCGCGACGTTCTTCGGGCGCGGCTCCAGGCGCACGCGACGGCCGGATGCGACGAGCTCGGCCTTGAGGCGCGCGAGCACGGCGACCGGGGTGCGCCGGTCGTGCACGAGCGCGATGGCGTCGGCGTCCTCCGCCGCGGGCAGGACGGCCAGGTCGACGATGCGCTCGAAGCCGATGGAGAAGCCGGCCGCCGGCACGTCCTGGCCGAGGAAGCGGCCGATCATGCCGTCGTAGCGGCCGCCGCCGCCGACCGAGCTGCCGGACGCGGGGTGCGCGATCTCGAAGATCGTGCCCGTGTAGTAGCCCATGCCGCGCACGAGGGTCGGGTCGAAGCGGAGGGTGACGCCGTCGGGCAGGCCGACGAGCGCGTCCGCCAGGGTCTCGAGGTCGGCGGCCGCGTCGGGGTCGACGCCCGCGGGGAGGATCCCGGTGATCGCCTCGGTCGTGAGCGGCACGCCGCCGTCGGCGAGCGCGGGCTCGATGCGCTCGAGGATCCCGCCGAGCACGTCGGCGGCGTCGGCACCGCCCTCGGCGAGCTCCGCGACGACGCCCTGGGCCCCGATCTTGTCGAGCTTGTCGATGCTGATGAGCGCCTGCGCCTGGCGCTCCGGCGCGAAGCCGCACGCGTCGAGGATCCCGCGGAGGATGCGGCGGTCGTTCACGCGGATGGTGCAGCCCGTGAGCCCGAGGGCGGCGAGCGTGGCGGCGGTGGCGGAGATCAGCTCGACCTCGGCCAGCTGCCCCGCCTCACCGATGATGTCGATGTCGCACTGCATGAACTGGCGGTAGCGGCCCTTCTGCGGGCGCTCGGCGCGCCAGACGGGCGCGGCCTGGATCGACCGGAAGACGCCGGGCAGCTCCGCGCGGTGCGAGGCGTAGAAGCGCGCCAGCGGCACCGTGAGGTCGAAGCGGAGCCCGAGGTCGGAGAGCGCGAGCACGTCGCCGGCGTCGGCCGCGGCGTGCAGGTCGTCGCCCGAGAGGCCGCGCTTCAGCACCGAGTAGGCGAGCTTCTCGTTGTCGCCGCCGAGGCCCGCGTGCAGCCGGCCGGACTCCTCGACCACGGGGGTCTCGATCTCGTCGAAGCCGTGCGCGCGGTAGGTGCGGCGGATGATCGCGAGCGCCTGCTCGCGGCGGGCCTTCTCGGCGGGCAGGAAGTCGCGCATGCCGCGGGGCGGCGTGATCTGCTGGGGCATCCCCCGATTCTGTCAGGCGGCGGGCGGCCGCTCCGGCGCTGCGGGAGGACCCTGCTCCTCGGCCAGGTCGAGCCACGGCTGGATGCGCGGGGTGAACGCGTCGATGAGCGCCTCGAAGCCGCGCATGGCCCGGTCGCGGTCGCCCGAGATCACGAAGTCGAACTGGAGGCCGTAGGACCCGGCCTGCAGGAGGTCGGCCGTGTCGAGGGCGACGTCCTCCGGGACGCCGTGCGCCAGCATCCACTCCAGCCCGAACCGGCGCCACGCGGTGACGCTCGCGATGGCGTGCGGCCGGACGACGCCGTCGCGCGTGCGGAGGAGGGCGGCCTCGAACTCGAGGCGCTGGAAGTCGCGGTTCACGTCGGTGAGGCGCCAGCTCCAGGCCCGGGTGATCCACTCGCGGAGCTCGCCGGGTCCGATCTCGCGCGGATCGCCCTCCACCATCTCCGCCTGGCGGTGGTCGATGGCGTCCATCGCGGCCTCGAGCAGCCGCTCCTTGGACCCGAAGTGGTAGACGAGCACGAAGGTGCTCTCGCCGAGCGCGTCGGCGAGGCCGCGGAAGGTCACCGACTGGAGCGGGTGCGCGCGCAGGTGGTCGAGGATGTGGGCCAGCAGGTCCTGGCGGCGGTGCGGATCCGGGGCTGCCACGCCTCACCATAACAACCGTGATGGACATGCGGCGAAGGCCGTTACCGTGTGATCGCCCAGATCTGTCCGCCGTCTCCTTCGGGTGGAGGCGACGGACGTGGCCGCTCGGGATCGGGTAAATCCCGGGCGATGCCCCCGCGGGCCGGAGCTCGCCTCAGGCGGTCCGGCCCGCGCCGGGGGATGCGTCGTGGGCGTCGATCCCGTCGTCGCCGAGCTCCGCCGTCTGGAGCTCCGCCGTCTGGATCTCCGCCGTCAGCGACCGCAGCGTCGTCCGCAGCGCGCGCTCCGCGTCGAGCCCCCGCGACCGCGCCGAGACCACGACCGCGAGCAGCAGCCGGCCGAGGTCGTCCTCGTCGTCGACCGGGATCGCGGCCGGCGCGCCAGCCTCGAGCAGCCCGACCCGCTCCGCCCGGCCGAGCAGCTTGTCGGCGAGCGCGAGGGACGGCATGCTCATCGGGATCCCGTCGACGACGCTCGTGCGCGCCGCCTTCTCCTGGTCCTTGGCGGCGCCCCAGACGCGCAGGACCTCCTCGACGGTGTCCGCGCGCTCGTCGCCGAAGACGTGCGGGTGGCGGCGCACCATCTTCTCCGTCGCGGTGCGGGCGACGTCGGCGAGGTCGAACCCCTCGCCCTCGGTGCGCGCGATGTCGGCGTGGAAGACGACCTGCAGGAGCACGTCCGCGAGCTCCTCGCGCATGCCGGGCACGTCGTCGGTCTCGATGGCCTCGACCAGCTCGTGGCTCTCCTCGAGGAGGTACGGGACGAGGCTCCGGTGCGTCATCTCCCGGTTCCAGGCGCAGCCGTCGGGTGCGCGGAGGACGGCCATCGCGGCGGCGAGCTCGGCGACGGCGGCGGATGCGGGCTCGGATCCCGATGCGGTGGCGGATGCGGACGGGGACGCGGGCTCGCTCATCCCGCCATCCTCGCACCGGGCCGCCGGTAGGCTGAGGGTCGGTGTGCCGGGAAGTCTGGTCGGCGGCGGGTGACCGTCTCCCCCATTCCCGACCCCGGAAGGCCCAATGACCTCCCTCATCCGCTCCGAGCGCGTCGCCGCCGGGCTCCTCCTCCTCGCCGCCGTCGTCGGCCTCGTCGTCGCGAACACGCCGGCCGGTCCCGGCCTCATCGCGTGGGCCGACGGGCACCTGGCGATGCCTGCGATCGGCGTCGACCTGTCGCTCCGGCACTGGGTCAGCGACGGCCTGCTCGTCGTCTTCTTCTTCATCGTCGCGGTCGAGCTCAAGCACGAGTTCCTGGCCGGCGGCTTGAACAGCGTCTCCGCGGCGCTCGTGCCCGCCATCGCCGCGGTCGGCGGCGTGGTGGTGCCCGCGGGCGTGTACCTCGCGATCACCGCGGGCAGCGGCTTCGAGCGCGGCTGGCCCGTGCCTACCGCGACCGACATCGCCTTCGCGCTGGGCGTCCTCGCGGTGTTCGGCCGCGGCCTGCCCGCGGCCGTGCGCGTGTTCCTCCTCGCATTGGCGGTGCTCGACGACCTCATCGCCATCGGGATCATCGCGGTCTTCTTCACGACCGACCTCGCGATCGTGCCGCTCGTCGTCGCCGTGTTCGGCGTCGTGCTCTTCGCCGTCGTCGGCCGCCTCGGCGTCGGGCGCACGGGCGCCGCGCGGATCGCCGTGGTCGCGCTGCTGGTGCTCATCGCGCTCGTGACGTGGTGGGCGACGCTCTCCTCCGGGATCCACGCGACCATCGCGGGCGTCGCCCTCGGCTTCGCGCTCCCCCGCCTCTCCGGCCTCCGCGCGGCGCATGCGCTGGAGCCGTTCTCGAACGGGATCGTGCTGCCGCTCTTCGCGTTCTCGGCCGCGCTCGTCGCGATCCCCGCGATCGGGCTGGCGGAGCTCGCGCCCGCGTTCTGGGGCATCGCGCTCGCGCTGCCGCTCGGCAAGCTCGTGGGAATCACCGCGGGCGGGCTGCTCGGCGCGTGGGTCGCGCGCCGCCGCGGATCCGCCGGCGGCCTCGCCGTGCCCGACCTCGTGACCGTGTCGCTCCTCGGCGGCATCGGGTTCACGGTGTCGCTGCTGATGAGCGAGCTCGCGTTCGCGGGCCTCGATGAGGTGCGCGACGAGGGCACGCTCGCGGTGCTGCTGGGATCCGGCGTGTCCATCGTCGCGGCAGCCGTCACGCTGTCGATCCGCAGCCGCCGCGCCCGCCGCGACGGCACCCCCGCGGACGGGGACGCGGATGGGGACGACGCGACACGGGACGACTTCCCGGCGCACGTCGACGGCGGACCGGCGCGCGTCTAGGCGCAGCCCGCCCGCCGCCGGGTCACGCCTTGGGCGCGGACTCCTTCGCGGCCGGGGCCGGCTCCACCGTGAAGACGGCGTCGAGCAGCTGCCGCACCCAGTCCACGAGCTCGGCGTCGGGCAGCGGCTCGCCGTCGCGCTTGGGCAGCGGCACGGTCACGGCGTTGGTCTGCGCGAACAGCCGGCTGCCCGGGTACATGCGCTGGAGTCGCACCTGCTTGCTGTCGGCGAGGTCGGCCGGCGCGATGCGCAGGTTCGGCCCCATCGCGACGACCTCGCTGAGCCCGGCCCGCTGGGCGACGCGACGCAGGCGCGACACCCGCACCAGGTTGTCGACCTCCACGGGCGGCTCGCCGTAGCGGTCGGACAGCTCCTCGATGACCCGGTCGATCTGGTCGTCGGTGGCCGTGGGCGACGCCGCGGTGGACAGCTTCTGGTACGCCTCCAGGCGAAGCCGCTCGCTGTCGACGTACTCCTCGGGGATGTGCGCGTCGACCGGCAGCTCGAGCCGCAGCTCGGTCTGGCCCTCCGCGACGTCGCCGCGGAAGGTGGAGACGGCCTCGCCGATCATGCGGAGGTAGAGGTCGAAGCCCACGCCCTGGATGTGGCCCGACTGCTCGCCGCCCAGCAGGTTGCCCGCGCCGCGGATCTCGAGGTCCTTGAGCGCGACCTGCATGCCGGATCCCAGCTCGTTGTTCGCCGCGATGGTGGACAGCCGGTCGTGCGCGGTCTCGGAGAGCGGCTTGTCGGCGTCGTAGAGGAAGTACGCGTAGGCCCGCTCCCGCCCACGGCCGACGCGACCGCGCAGCTGGTGCAGCTGGCTGAGGCCGTACTTGTCGGCCCGGTCGATGATGAGCGTGTTCGCGTTCGCGATGTCGAGGCCGGTCTCGATGATGGTGGTCGACACGAGCACGTCGAACTTGCGCTCCCAGAAGTCGACGATGACCTGCTCGAGCATCGCCTCGCTCATCTTGCCGTGGGCCACGGCGACGCGCGCCTCGGGCACGAGCTCGGCCAGCTCGGACGCGACCCTGTTGATGCTCGACACGCGGTTGTGCACGAAGAACACCTGGCCCTCGCGCAGCAGCTCGCGCCGGATGGCGGCGGCGATCTGCTTCTCGCTGTTCGGGCCCACGAAGGTGAGGATCGGGTGCCGGTCCTCCGGCGGCGTCGCGAGCGTCGACATCTCGCGGATGCCCGTGACCGCCATCTCGAGCGTGCGCGGGATAGGCGTGGCCGACATCGCGAGGATGTCGACGTTGGCCTTGAGCTTCTTCAGCGCGTCCTTGTGCTCGACGCCGAACCGCTGCTCCTCGTCGATGATGACGAGCCCCACGTCCTTGAACGCGATGTTGCCCGTGAGCAGGCGGTGGGTGCCGATGACCACGTCGACCGAGCCGTCCTCGAGGCCCTTGACGGTCTCGCGCGACTCCTTCTCCGACTGGAAGCGGCTGAGCTGGCGCAGGTGCACGGGGAACCCGGCGAAGCGCTCCGAGAAGGTCTCGAAGTGCTGCTTCACGAGCAGCGTCGTGGGCACGAGCATCACGACCTGCTTGCCGTCCTGCACGGCCTTGAACGCGGCGCGCACGGCGATCTCGGTCTTGCCGAAGCCGACGTCGCCGGAGACGAGGCGGTCCATGGGGATGGGGCTCTCCATGTCGCGCTTGACCTCGTCGATGACCGTGAGCTGGTCCGGCGTCTCCATGAACGGGAACGCCTCCTCGAGCTCGCGCTGCCACGGGGTGTCCGGCGGGAACGAGTGCCCGCGCGACGCCATGCGCGCGGAGTACAGCTTCACGAGCTCGACCGCGATGTCGCGGACGGCCCGGCGCGCCTTGCCCTTCGCGGCGGCCCAGTCGCTGCCGCCCATCTTGCTGAGGGCCGGCTCCTCGCCGCCGACGTAGCGGCTGAGCAGGTCGAGCTGGTCGGTGGGCACGAAGAGCTTGTCGCCCGGGTAGCCGCGCTTCGAGGGCGCGTACTCGATGACGAGGTACTCGCGGCGGGTCTTCACGGCGTTGCGGCCGCCCGAGGAGACCTCGCGCTGCGTGAGCTCGACGAACCTCCCGATGCCGTGCGTGGTGTGCACGACGTGGTCGCCGGGCTTGAGCTGCAGCGGATCCACCACGTTCTTGCGGCGGGTGGCGAGCTTCTTGACCTGACGGCTGTCGTAGCCGGCCGCCCGCCCGTAGAACTCGCTCTCGGTGAGGAGCGCGAGCTTCACCTCGGGCATCTCGAAGCCCGCGTCGATGGCGGAGCGGAGCAGGTAGGCGATGCCGGGCTCGGGCTCGGCGGGGAACTCCTCGACCACGCGCGCCGGGACGCCCGCCTCGCGGAGCACGGTGTCGGCTCGTTCGACCAGTCCGGATCCCTGGGCCACGACGCCCACGCTCCAGCCGTCGGCGAGGCGCTGGCGCACGTGCTCGATGGCGCCGTCGGCGTTGCCCGCGAAGCTCGGCACGGGATCCGCCTGGATGCGCACGGTCATGACCTCGTCGATGCCGAGGTCCTCCGGCAGCACGTCGGTGGCCTGGAAGCCGGACAGGGTCCACCAGCGGCGCGGGCCGCGGGCGTCGCGCAGGCGGCCGAGCGAGAGGAAGTCGCCGGACGCGAGGTCGATGGGCGCCTGCGCTCCCGCGGTGGCGGCGTTCCACGCGGCGTCGAGGAACTCGCGGTTGGTGTCGGCGAGGCTCTGGGCGCGCGTGGACACCCGCTCGGGCGAGACGACGGCGATGGCCGCGTCCACCGGCAGGTAGTGCGTGACCGGGACGAGCCTGTCGACGAGCGCGGGGGCCAGCGACTCCATGCCCTCCACCGGGATGCCCTCGGCGATCTTCGCGAGCATCTGCTGGAGGTTCGGGAACTCGTGCTGCATCTCGCGGGCGCGCTGGCGCACGGGCGCGCTCAGCAGCAGCTCGCGACTCGGCGGCAGCTCCACCGAGGTGATCTCCTCCTCGAGCGAGCGCTGGTCCGCCACCGCGAACGGCCGCATCTGGTCGACCTCGTCGCCGAAGAACTCCACGCGCACCGGGTGGTCGGACACGGGCGGGAACACGTCGAGGATGCCGCCGCGCACTGCGAACTCCCCGCGGCGCGTGACCATGTCGACGCGCGAGTAGGCGAGGTCGACGAGCCGCACGGCGAGCTCGGAGAGGTCGTGCCCGCGGCTGCCGGTGGCGAGCTGCACGGGCGCGAGCTCCGTGAGGTTGTCGGCGACGGGCTGGAGGGCCGCGCGCACCGAGGCGACGATGACGAGCGGGCGCACCCGGTCGGCGGGCACCTCGCGCGCACCCTGGCCGAGCGCGGCGTGCCACTGCTCCATGCGGCGCAGCGCGTGGATCCGCTTGCCCACGATCTCGGCGCTCGGGCTCAGCCGCTCGTGCGGCAGCGTCTCCCATGCCGGGAACTCGAGGATCTCGGCGTCCGGCAGCACCGCGTCGAGGCTGCGGCGCATGCCCTCGGACTCGCGGCCGGTGGCGGTGACGACGAGCAGGCACCCCGGGATGCCGCGCTGGATGCGCTGGCGCAGGAGCCCCGCGAGCAGCGGCCCCTGGAGCCCCTCGGTGAGGGAGAAGTCGGCGTCGCGGGAGGCCGATGCGAGGGCGTCGTCGAACGTGGAGGCGCGCGAGAGCGCCGGGATCAAGCCCTGGAGGATCACCAGATGATCGTACGCGCCGCCACCGACGCGCTCGCCGTCGTCCGCCGAGGGCGGACGCGGGATGCGCAGACCGGGCCGGCCGGGCGGATCAGGACGCGGCGGTGTGGAACCGCAGCTGCGCCGCGATGAGGCCGTCGGAGGCGATCATCTCGATGGCGTCGGCGGCGTCCTCCAGCACGTTCGGCAGCACCTGCCGCTCCGTGGAGGAGAAGGGCTTGAGCACGAAGTCGGCCGCGTCCTGGCGACCGGGCGGGCGGCCGATGCCGATGCGGACGCGCGTGAAGTCGCCCGTGCCGGCGGAGGAGATGATGTCGCGGATCCCGTTGTGGCCGCCGTGCCCGCCGCCCTGCTTGAGCTTCATGGAGTCGAAGGGGATGTCGAGCTCGTCGTGCGCGACCACTAGCTGCGCGGGCTCGAGCGAGAAGTACTTGAGGAGGTTCGCGACCGGGCCGCCGGACAGGTTCATGAACGAGCTCGGCTTCGCGAGGATGAGCTTCGGCCCGCCGGGGACCGCCCGCCCCTCCGCGACCTGCGCGTTGGCGCGGTGCGAGCGGAACGTGGCGCGCATCCGGTCGGCGAGGACGTCGAGCGCCATCTGGCCGACGTTGTGCCGCGTGCCCGCGTACTGCGGGCCGGGGTTGCCGAGGCCGACCACGAGCAGGGTCCGGTCGTCCACGTGCGCTCTCCTCGTCCGTCGATCGCATCCGGGGCGGATGCGCGGAGCCCGCCGGCCGCTGCCGGTGTCCCGGACGGCGGCCGACGGGCTCCGTGGTGCTGGTGGTGCGGTGCCGCACGTCGCGGCGACGCGGCCCGGGGGCCGCGGCGGATGCTACTTGTCGTCGCCCGACTGGTCGCCGGTGGCGCCGTCGTCGGTGACCGCGACGTCCGCGTCGCCCTCGGCCACGACGTCCTCGTCGACCGCGTCGGTCGTGAGGTCGAGCTGGGGCACGGAGATCGCGAGCACGAGGGTCTCGGGGTCGGTGACGAGCGTCGCGCCGGCGGGCAGGTCGACCTGGCCGGCCGTGATCTGCGTGCCCTCCTCGAAGCCCTCGATGGAGACGACGAAGCGCTCCGGGATGTGGGTGGCCTCGACGTCGACCGTGATGGACGTGTACTCGAGGTTGTGGATCGTGCCGGGGTAGGACTCGCCCTCGACGTGGATCGGGACCTCGACCTCGACGCGCTCGCCCTGGCGGACGACGATGAGGTCGACGTGCTCGATGATCTGGCGCACGGGGTCCTTCTGGACGTCCTTCACGAGCACCAGCTGGGGCGTGCCCGCGATGTCGAGCGTGATGATCTGGTTGGCCTTGCGGATGATGAGCATGAGCTCGTGACCCGGCAGCGTGACGTGCTGCGGGTCGGTGCCGTGGCCGTAGATGACCGCGGGGATCTTGCCGATCGCGCGGATCTTGCGAGCCGCGCCCTTGCCGAACTGCGTGCGCAGCTCCGCGGAGAGGTTGTTGTCAACCATGGTGTCGCTCCAATTGCGGCCCGTGAGGGCTCGCGTCGTGTGTCTGTGTCTGCTCGAACGCTTGCGCGTGAGGAATGAGGTGCGAGCCCCGTCCACCGCGTCGATAACGGACCGCCGCCGCGCTCTCGCGCGGCCCCTGCGATCCCTCGCCGAAGTTCAACCCCCGATGCTACCGGACGGACGGGTCCCCGGTCGACGCATCCAGTTCGTCCAGTGCGGCCGGTGCGGCCGTCGGCGACGGGGATCCCGGCAAGGCCGGCGTGGACTGGCCGACCCGGAGGCGCAGGCCGTCGTGGACGCCGTCGACGACGTCCTCGAACGCGACCGGCGCGCCGAGCGTGGCCGAGACGTAGACGCTCACCACGGTCGCGAGCGACAGGAAGGCGTCGTCGACCGTGACCCCGGCCGGTCGGCCCGAGCGCAGGGCATCGGCGATGTCGTCGTACTGGCGGTAGTGGCCCTCGAGGTACGTGTTGTCGAGGCGCGGCGACCGCGGCAGGTCGGCGGCGTGGATCTCGAGCTCGGCGTCGTTGCGCACGTCGGCCTGGGCGGGCACGCCCGACTCGGGCGCCGCGTGGAAGTAGGTGAGGGATCCGGCCTCGATGACGGCGGATCCGCGCGTGCCCTGCACCTGCACGCGGGTGTCGAGGCCCGGGTAGCCCGCGGTGGTCGCCTGCAGGGTCGCGAGGGCGCCGGAGGCGAAGCGGATCACGGCGACCGCGACGTCCTCGACCTCGATGCCGTCGTGCGCGAGCAGCGCCGTCTGCGCGTACACCTCGACCGGGCGGCCGAGGTAGGAGACGAGGAGGTCGAGCGTGTGCACGCCCTGGTTCATCAGCGCGCCGCCGCCGTCGAGGTCCCACGTGCCGCGCCAGTGGCCGGAGTCGTAGAAGCCCTGGCTGCGCCACCACGGCGCGCTGGCGACGGCGGAGGTGAGGCGGCCGAGGCGGCCCGAGCGCACGGCCCGGTCGACGACGACGCTCGACGGGTTGAAGCGGTGCTGGCTGATGACGGTCGAGAGGATCCCCCGCCCGGCGGCCTCGCGCGCGAGCTCGGCGATGCGTCGGCCGCGGGCCAGGTCGACGTCGAGCGGCTTCTCGATGACGACGTGGAGGCCGGCGGCGAGCGCCTCCTCTGCGAGGCCGATGTGCAGGCCGCTTGGCGTGCAGATGACGACGAGCTCGGCGGCGTCCGCGCGGATCATGTCGCCCAGGTGCGCGAAGACGCGCGGGCGGTCGGCGTGCAGCTCGTCGACCACCACGTCGGCGAGCTCGGCGGCGGTGGCGGCCGTGACGTCCACGAGCGCGGCGACGCGGAACTCGGGGTGCTCGGCGAGCACGCGCGCGTGGTGCGTGCCGATGACGCCGCAGCCGACGATCGCGACGCGGATGGGCTCGTGGACGGCGGCGGCGGGCGCGCCCTCCGGGCCCGCGGACGGTGCCGCGTCGGCGCGGAGCACGTCGACGCGCGGCACGTCGGCCTCCGACCGCGCCTCCCTGACGACAGCGGGGACGTCCGCCTCGGGCACCGCGGCGGCGGGCTCGGTCGCGGTGGCCGGCGCGTCGTCGACCCGGCCGGGCGACGCCGTGCGGCCGCCGGGCAGCAGCTCGCGGACGGCCGCGTCGGCGAGCGCGACGGGATCGTCGGTGATGTCGAGCGTGATGCCCTGCTCGTCGTCGCCGAGCGGCTCGAGCGTGCGCAGCTGCGACGCGAGCAGGCTCGACGGCATGAAGTGGCCCTCGCGGCCGCCGAGGCGCTCGGCCAGCAGCTCGTGGTCGCCGGCCAGGTGCACGAAGACGGCGTCGGGCGCGGCGGCACGGAGGACGTCGCGGTAGGAGCGCTTCAGCGCGCTGCACGCGACGACGGGTCCGCCATCGGGGCGCCCCGCGAGCGCGCGACCGACCTCCTCCAGCCAGGGCCGGCGGTCGTCGTCGTCGAGCGCGTGGCCCTCGGCCATCTTGCGGCGGTTGGCCTCCGGGTGGAGGTCGTCGCCGTCGATGAAGGGGACGCCGGCATCCTGCGCGAGCAGCTCGCCCACCGTGGACTTCCCGGATCCGGAGACCCCCATCACGATCACGGGCGGGAACGGGCGGACGGCGTCGATGCGGATCACTCCCTGCGGTTCGGTGAGGAACTCGTGCGGCGCGACCGTGTGGGTGCGCTCGTCCATCCTACGAGACGCTCCCCGACGCCCCGCTGACGGTCGGGGGCCCGGGCGTAGCCTGATGGCGACTGTCGACAAGGAGGCATCAGATGTCAGATGACCAGCAGGCCACGGCGAACATCGGGGTGGTGGGGCTCGCGGTGATGGGGTCGAACCTCGCCCGCAACCTCGCCAGCCGCGAGGGCAACACGGTCGCGGTGTACAACCGCACGACCCAGAAGACCACCGACCTCGTCGAGGAGCACCCCGAGGCGGGCTTCGTCGCCGCCACCACGATCGAGGAGTTCGCCGCGTCGCTGCAGCGCCCCCGCACCGCGATCATCATGGTCAAGGCCGGGCGCGGCACGGACGCCGTCATCGAGCAGCTGACCGAGGCGTTCGAGGAGGGCGACATCATCGTCGACGGCGGCAACGCGCTGTTCACCGACACGATCCGCCGCGAGAAGGAGGTCCGCGCGAAGGGCCTCCACTTCGTCGGCGCCGGCATCTCCGGCGGCGAGGAGGGCGCGCTCAAGGGCCCGAGCATCATGCCGGGGGGCACGGCCGAGGCGTACGAGACGCTCGGCCCCATCCTCGAGTCGATCGCCGCGGTCGCGGAGGGCAAGCCCTGCGTGACCCACATCGGGACCGACGGCGCCGGCCACTTCGTGAAGATGATCCACAACGGCATCGAGTACGCCGACATGCAGCTCATCGCGGAGTCGTTCGACCTGCTGCGCCGGGTCGGCGGCCACGAGCCGGACGCCATCGCCGACGTGTTCGAGGAGTGGAACGGGGGCGACCTCGAGTCGTACCTCATCGAGATCACCGCCGAGGTGCTCCGCCAGAAGGACGCCGCGACCGGGAAGCCGCTCGTCGACGTCATCGTCGACCAGGCCGGATCCAAGGGCACCGGCGTCTGGACCGTGCAGAACTCGGTGGGCCTCGGCGTGCCGGTGGGCGGGATCGCGGAGGCCGTGTTCGCGCGCGCCGTGTCGTCGAAGCCCGAGCAGCGGAAGGCCGTGCAGGCCACCATCACGAGCCGTCCGGAGATCCAGTCGGGCGGCGACACCTTCGAGGACGACGTCCGCGCCGCGCTCTACGCGAGCAAGGTCGTCGCGTACGCGCAGGGGTTCGACGCGATCATCGCGGGCGCGAAGGAGTACGGCTGGGACATCGACAAGGGCAAGGTCGCGGAGATCTGGCGCGGCGGCTGCATCATCCGCGCGCAGTTCCTCAACCGCATCGTCGAGGCGTACGAGAAGGACTCCGGCCTCGCGACCCTCCTCGAGGACCCGTACTTCGCCAAGGCCGTCGCCGACGGCGAGCAGGCCTGGCGCCGGGTCGTCTCGGTCGCCGCGCTGTCGGGGATCCCGGTGCCCGGCTTCGCGTCGGCGCTGAGCTACTACGACTCGCTCGCCTCCGAGCGCCTGCCCGCCGCCCTCGTGCAGGGCCAGCGCGACTTCTTCGGCGCGCACACGTACCACCGCACCGACAGGGAGGGCACCTTCCACACGCTGTGGTCCGGCGACCGCTCCGAGGTCGAGGCGGAGGACACGCACTAGCGTCCACCGACCGTCGCCGACGCCCCGCCGCCCCTCGTGGGCGGCGGGGCGTCTGTCACACTGGGGCGGATGGACGAGGACGAGCACCCGGAGCTCGCGGGCTACGAGCCGCACCGCCCGCGGAGCCTGCGCAGCAAGCGCACGCTCGTCGTGATGCGGGTGGTCGTCGTGGTCGGGATCGTCAGCCTGCTGCTCCCCGGGGTCGTCACCATGGTGCGCGTGGGCGCGAGCACGGCCGACATGGCCTGCAAGGACTTCGTCGCGTACGAGCGGCCCGACTCCCCCTCCTACGAGGTGCGGTTCCAGCTGTTCGGCCCCGGCGGCGTGGGCTACGAGTGCTACACGAGGTACGCCTTCGGCGGCGACGAGCACATCGTGTCGCTCGGGCTCATCCCCTCCGGCCGCGTCGCGCGCGAGGTCGTCGAGCGGAACTCCCGGGACTGATACCCCGGGCGTCCGAGCCGCCGACCCGGACCGCGGCGCTGGGGCCTAGGCCGCGCCGTCGAACATGCTCGTGACGGATCCGTCGTCGAACACCTCGTGGATCGCGCGGGCCAGCAGCGGCGCGATGGGCAGCACCGTGAGCTTGTCCCAGCGCTTGTCCTCGGGGATCGGCAGCGTGTCGGTGACCACGACCGAGTCGATGTGCGGGCTGTCGAGGATCTGCGTGGCCGGGTCAGAGAAGACCGCGTGCGTGGCCGCGACGACGACGCCCGTGGCGCCGTTCTTCTTCAGGGCCTCGGCGGCGGAGACGATGGTGCGGCCGGTGTCGATCAGGTCGTCCACCAGGAGGCACACGCGACCGGCGACGTCGCCGACGATCTCGTGGACGGTGACCTGGTTGTGCACCTTCGGGTCGCGGCGCTTGTGGATGATGGCGAGCGGGGCGCCGAGCTTGTCGCTCCAGATGTCGGCGACGCGCACGCGGCCCATGTCGGGCGAGACGACCGTGAGGGTCTTGGAGTCGAGCACGGAGCGCATGTGCTCGAGGAGCACGGGCATGGCGAAGAGGTGGTCGACGGGGCCGTCGAAGAAGCCCTGGATCTGCGCGGCGTGCAGGTCGACCGACATGATGCGGTCGGCGCCCGCGGCCTTGAACAGGTCGGCGACGAGGCGGGCGGAGATCGGCTCGCGGCCGCGGCCCTTCTTGTCCTGCCGGGCGTAGGGGTAGAACGGGGCGACCACGGTGATCCGCTTGGCCGATGCCCGCTTCATCGCGTCGACCATGATGAGCTGCTCCATGAGCCACTCGTTGATGGGCGCGGTGTGCGACTGGATGACGAACGCGTCGCTGCCCCGGACGCTCTCGTCGTACCGGATGTAGAGCTCGCCGTTGGCGAAGGTCCGCGCGTCGGTGTGCACGAGGGTCGTCTCGAGCTCCTCGGCGATCTGCTCGGCGAGCTCGGGGTGCGCGCGACCTGTGACGATCACGAGCCGCTTCTCTCCGGCGGTCTTGATTGCGGACACGGGACTCCGTCTCGTCAGTGCTGCTCGGTGTGCTCGGTCCCGGACGGATCGTCCTGGTGCCCCTCGGCCGCCTCGACGGCGGCCCGGGCCTCGGGGGTGCCCGGTCGCTTCGCCTCGGTCCAGCCGACCATGTTGCGTTGCGGCGCCACCGAGATGCCGAGTGCGCCGGGCGGGACGTCCTTGCGGATGACGGCACCGGCACCCGTGTAGGAGCCGGTACCGATCCTAACCGGTGCGACGAGGACGTTCCGCGAGCCGAGGTGCACGTGGTCGCCGACCTCCGTGCGGTGCTTCGTGTGCCCGTCGTAGTTCGCGAAGACCGCGCCCGCGCCGATGTTGGTGTGCGCGCCGATGGTCGCGTCGCCCACGTAGCTGAGGTGCGGGACCTTGCTGCCGGCACCGATCTCGACGTTCTTCGTCTCGACGTAGGCGCCGATCTTGCCGTCGTCGCCGAGGCGCGTGCCGGGTCGCAGGAAGGAGAACGGGCCGACCGTCGCGCGGGCGCCGATGACGGCCAGCTCGGCGTCGGTGCGGCGGACGGTCGCGTCCTCGCCGACCTCGGTGTCGCGCAGGGTGGTGTCCGGGCCGACCGTCGCGCCCGCGGCGACCGTGGACGCGCCGAGGATCTGCGTGCCCGGGAGGACCGTGACGTCGGCGGCGAGCGTCGCCTTGACGTCGATCCAGGTGGTGCGCGGATCCTGGATCGTCACGCCCGCGAGCTGCCAGCGGCGGATGATGCGGGCGTTCAGCTCGGTGGCCGCGGCCGTGAGCTGCAAGCGGTCGTTGATGCCGGCGACGAGCCAGCTGTCGCGGACCGGGAGGCCCTCGATGGCGCCGCCCGCGCGGCGGATCACGTCGGCCGCGTCGGTCAGGTACTTCTCGCGCTGCGCGTTGTCGGTGCCGATCGCGCCGAGGGTCTGCCGGAGCGCCTCCGCGTCGAACACGTAGACGCCCGCGTTGACCTCGTCGATGCGGAGCTGCTCGCCGGTCGCGTCCTTCTGCTCGACGATGGCCTCGAACGCGCCGTCCTGGCCGCGGATGATGCGGCCGTTGCCGGTCGGGTCGTCGAGGCGGGCGGTGAGGAGCGTGAGGTCGTTGCGCGCCTGGCGGTGCGCGGAGACGAGCGAGCGGAGCGTGGCCGCGTCGAGCAGGGGCACGTCGCCCGAGAGCACGACGACCTGGCCGGTGAAGCCGTCGGGCAGGGCCGTGATGCCCACCTCGACCGCGCGGCCGGTGCCGGGGATCTCGTCCTGGTCGACCACGAGGGCCTCGGGCGACAGCGCGCGCACGACCTCGACGACCTGGTCGCGGTCGTGGCGCACGACCGTGACGATGTGGCGCGCGCCGAGCTCCTCCGCGGTCGCGAGCACGTGGCCGACGAGCGGCAGGCCGGCGAGCGGGTGCAGGACCTTCGGCAGGCGCGAGCGCATGCGGGTGCCCTGGCCGGCGGCGAGGATCACGACCGCGATGGAGGGGCTGCGCGGCTCGCCGTCGACGTCGAGCTCGCCCGTCACGATGGGGATCTCGCGGGTCGTCGGCGTGATGTCTGAGTCGGTCATGGCGATCTCCCTGATCCTCGTGCGTCTGTCCGGCGCGGCCGGCGGGCGTGGCTCCGCCCCCAGGATTCGAACCTGGACCTCACAGCTCCAAAGGCTGAAGTGCTGCCGTTACACCAAGGCGGACCGCTCACGGTCCGGCCGTGCGCAGGACGAGTCTGCCAGAGGTGCCCGGACGCGGAGACCGGGACGCGGCGGGCGCTCAGGCCCCGCGCGCGCGGCGCCGGCGGAGGACGCCGCGGATCCGCAGCACCAGGAGCAGCGCGCCGCCGACCGCGAGCCCCACGGCCCCGCCGACGAGCACGCGCGCATCGAACGCGCTCTGCTGGAAGGGCCACAGCTGGCTGGCGAGGGCGGCGATCCCGAGCAGGAGCGGCGTCAGCACCGCCGCGACGAGGGCCTCCTGCGACGGCGTCATGGGCTCGGCGCCGCGTCGGCGGTCGCGGATCGTCGTGCCAACGAGGGCGCCCCACAGCGGCAGCACCAGACCGAGGTTCGCGACCGGGACGAGGACGAGGGCGATGAGGAGGGCCAGCGCGGCCCCGCCCACGTACCACCACGGCATGACGGAGCGGATGGAGGGGAGGTCGGCCATGTCCCTCACGCTAGCGACGGGACGGGTGGCCCCGGACCGGCATGATGGGGGGATGCCCAGCCGCGACGAGGTCGACCGCATCGTCGACGCGTGGCGGCGCGAGCGGCCCGACCTCGATTTCTCCCCGCTCGAGGTCCTGTCCCGGGTCGGCCGGTTGTCGCGGCTGCTGGAGCGCGCCCGGCGCTCGGCGTTCCAGGAGTCGGAGCTCGAGTCGTGGGAGTTCGACGTGCTGTCGGCGCTCCGGCGGGCGGGCGATCCCTACCAGCTGAGCCCCAAGGCCCTCCTGCAGCAGACGCTCGTCTCCTCCGGGACCATGACCAACCGGATCGACCGGCTCGTGGCGCGCGGGCTCGTGGAGCGGCGGACGGATCCGCACGACGGGCGCGGGATCCTCGTCGTCATGTCGGACGCGGGGCGCACGCGGGTCGACACCGCGATCACCCGGCTCGTCACCGAGGAGGCGGAGCTGCTCGAGACCCTGCCCGCGGCCGACCGCGACGTGCTCGCGGGGCTGCTGCGGCAGCTGATCCTCGACCTCGACGACGACGGGGCCTGACCCGCTCCACCCCGCCCGCCCGGCTCAGGCGTGCGCGACGCAGCGGCGCGCGGCGGGGCGGATCTCGAGCCGGCCCGCGGGGATCGCCTCGCCGCAGACCTCGCACCGGCCGTAGGTCCCCGCGTCGAGGCGGGCGACCGCCGCGTCGACGTCGGCGAGGCGGACGCGGGCCTCGCGGATCATCGCGTCGGACTGCGAGCGCTCGAACGCGAGGGTCGCACCCTCGGGGTCGTGCTCGTCGTCGGAGTTCGCGTCCTGGCGTGCCTCGACGATCGCGGCCACGTCGCGGTCGAGCCCGCGGATGAGCGCGAGCGTGTCAGCTCGCACCGCTGCGAGCGCCGCGCGCGGGTCGGCCGAGGCGGGCGCGGCGTCGTCGGCCACGGATCCCGCGCTACGCGGCGACGAGCGCGTGCGCGTCCGCCATCAGCTCGACCGAGCGGAGGCGCTCGGGCGTCTGCTGCGACGCGTGTCCGACGATTACCTCGTCGACGCCCGCCTGCTCCGCGAACCGGTTGGCGTAGTCGGAGACCTCGGCGCCGGTGCCGACCGCCGTGTAGGTCATCATGCTGGCGACGTGCGCGCCGACGGGCGCCTCGAGGAGCCGGTCGAGCTCGTCGTCGGTGAAGGTCTGCGTGGCGGGGATCTGGCCGCTCTGGCGGAGCAGCATCATCAGGCGCGCGCGGCGGACGCCGGCGAACTGGCGCTCGGCGTCGGCGCGGTCGTCGGCCGCGATGGCGTTGATGCCGGCGATCGCGTAGGGCGCGTCGAGCTGCTCCGACGGGCGGAAGTCGCGGCGGTAGATCGCGATGGCGTCGAGCAGCATGTCGGGCGCGAAGTGCGAGGCGAAGGCGAACGGCAGGCCGAGTGCCGCGGCCAGCTGGGCGCCGAAGGTCGAGGATCCGAGGATGTACAGGGGGACGCGCGTGCCGGCGCCGGGCGTCGCGGACACCCCGGGGACCTGGCTCTCGCCGGCGAGGAAGGCCTGCAGCTCGACGACGTCCTCCGGGAAGCGGTCGGAGGATCCGGGGTCGCGGCGGAGCGCGCGGAACGTGGCCTGGTCGCTGCCGGGGGCGCGGCCGAGGCCGAGGTCGATGCGTCCCGGGTGCAGCGTCTCGAGCGTGCCGAACTGCTCCGCGATGGTGAGCGGCGAGTGGTTCGGCAGCATGACGCCGCCGGATCCGAGCCGGATCGTCGACGTCTGGCTGGCGACGTGGGCGATGAGCACGCTCGTCGCGCTGGACGCGATCGACGCCATGTTGTGGTGCTCGGCGTACCAGACGCGACGGTAGCCGCTCCGCTCGGCCTGCTGGGCGAGGGCGACGGAGGCCTGGAAGCTGTCGCGGGCGGTCTCCCCGGGGGCGATGGGGGCGAGGTCGAGGATGGAGAGCGGGACGGTCATGCTCATCCCAACAGCGCGGACGCCTCCGGTGTTCCGAGCCCGTCCGGGGCGGGGGCGGCGGGCGCGTCGGCCGTCGTCTCGTCGCGGCGCGCGGCGTCCGCGCGACGACGGCGCACGACCGACCACACGGCCACGACGCCGGCGAGCGCCGCGCAGATCGCGGTGGCGACAGCGATCCGCGCCGCCTCCCCCAGCCCGGTCGGCGTCAGCGGAAGCAGGATCTGCACGGCGAGCACGAGCATCACCCCGGCGATCACGGTGTCGAGCACGCGCCAGGCGGCCGGCCGCGCGAGCACGGGCGCGAAGACGCGGGCAGCCGTCGCGAGCAGCGTGAACCAGACGCAGCTGGCGACCATCGCGCCGACCCCGAACGCCCAGCGGCCGTCGCCGTGGCCCGCCGCGACGGATCCGACGAGGAGCACGGTGTCGAGGTACACGTGCGGGTTCAGCCAGGTGAGCGCGAGGCATGCGGCGACCACGGTGCCGAGCGCGCGGGGCGCGGACCCGGCGACGGCCAGGCCCTGCGGCGCGACGGCCCGCAGCAGCGAGAGCGCCGCGTAGCCGGCGAGGAAGCACGCGCCGAGGATGCGGATGACGACGATCGCGAGGGGCGCCGCCTCGATGATCGCGCCGATCCCCGCGACGCCGAGGCCGATGAGGATCACGTCGGAGACCGCGCAGATGAGGACGACGACGAGCACGTGCTCGCGCCGCGTGCCCTGCCGCAGGATGAAGGCGTTCTGCGCGCCGATCGCGGCGATGAGCGAGAAGCCGAGGCCGAAGCCGGAGAGCGCGTGCGCGAGCGGGTGCATGACCTCCACGCTAGGCATCGGGCGCGCATCAGGCCAGCTCATGTTCCTGCTGCACCATTAGCATCGCTGATGATGGACATCCGCACCGAGCACCTGCGCACCCTGGCCGCCGTCATCGACACGGGCACGCTCGACGCGGCCGCGCGCGCGCTGCGGCTCACGCCCTCCGCGGTGAGCCAGCGGATCACCGCGCTCGAGCGCAGCGCCGGCCGCGTGCTCCTGCGCCGCACCCGGCCCGCCACCACCACGGAGGCGGGCGACGCCGTGCTGCGGCACGCGCGCCAGGTGCTCCTGCTCGAGCGCGACCTCGACGGGCTGCTCGGCGTGGGCGACGGGGACGGCGACGCACCGCGGGCGGGGACGGCGGCCGTGCCCGTGGTCGTGAACGGCGACTCGCTCGCGTCGTGGCTGCTGCCCGCGTTCGCCGCGCTCGCGGCCGAGACGGGCCAGGCGGTCGAGGTGCTGCGCGAGGACGAGCACCACTCCCTCGACCTGCTGCGCGACGGATCCGCGATGGCCGCCGTCACGAGCGTGAAGGACCCGGTGCAGGGCTGCACCTCGGAGCGCCTCGGGCGGATGCGGTACCGCGCGCTCGCGACGCCCGCCTACGTCGCCGCGCACCTGCCCGACGGGCCCACTCCGAGCGCGCTGGCCGTGGCGCCGCTCGTGATGTTCGACCGCAAGGACGCCATGCAGGACCGCTGGCTCCGCGGCCGTCGCGCGTCCGCGGGACAGCCGCGGCACTACGTGCCGTCCTCGGCGGAGTTCGTCACGGCGGTCACGCTCGGCATGGGCTGGGGCATGCTGCCCGACCTGCAGAGCGAGGAGCTCGTCGCGTCGGGCGCGCTCGTGCCGCTGGACGCCGGATCCCACGTGGACGTGGCGCTGCACTGGCAGCGCTGGAGCGTCGACTCCCCCGTGCTCGCCGACCTCACCCGGCACGTGCGCGCCGCGGCCGCCTCGCTGTGATAGCGAGGCGAGCCGGGCGGCCGCGGCGGGTGGCGCGCGGGACGGTCAGCGCCGGAGCGCCGCCCGCGCCATCCGGTTGCCGGCGAGCTGCACCACCTGCACGAGCACGATGATGATGAGCACCGCCGCCCACGTGACGACCGGCTCGAACTGCCGGTACCCGTAGACGATCGCGAAGTTCCCGAGGCCGCCGCCGCCGATCGCGCCCGCGACTGCCGTCATGTCCACGATGCCGACGAATGCGAAGGTGTACCCGAGGATCAGCGGGCCGAGCGCCTCGGGGATCAGCAGCGTGAAGATGATCCGCACCGGGCTCGCGCCCACGGACCTGGCCGCCTCGATCACGCCCGGCTGCACCGTGAGCAGGTTCTGCTCGACGATGCGGCTGATCGCGAACGACGCCCCGAGCGACAGCGTGAAGATGACCGCCGGCTGCTGGATGCCGGTGCCCGTGACCAGGCGGGCGAGGGGTTGCGCCGCGACCAGGAAGATCACGAACGGGATGGGGCGGAAGGTGTTGACGACCAGGTTCAGCACCGCGTATACGGCCCGGTTCGGCAGCAGGCTGCTGGCGCGCGTGAGGTAGAGGCCGAGGCCCATCAAGAGGCCGCCGAGCCCGCCGAACAGGAGCGTGAGGAGCACCATCACGAGCGTCTCGACCGTCGACTGGCCGAGGAGCGGCAGGAGCGGGTTCAGCGTGTCCATCTCAGACCACCTCCGTCACGGTGACGCCGGCGCGGTCGGCCGCGAGCACCTCGTCGATGCGCGCGGGGTCGCCCCCGAGCGCGAGGGTCAGGTTGCCGAACGTGCGGCCCTGGATGTCGGTGATGCCGCCGTGCACGACCTCGAAGGCGATGCCCGCCTCCGCGAGCGCCCGGAACACCTCGGCCTGCGTCGCGCCGCCGTCCGCGAAGGACAGCGTGACGAGGCGTCCCGGGTGCCGGCGGCGGAGGCGCTGGACCTCGTGCGGCTCGGGCACGCCCGCGACCACGGTCGACACGAAGCGGCGCGCGGCGTCGCTCGTGGGACGCGAGAACACGTCGAACACGTCGCCCTGCTCGATGACGCGGCCCGAGTCCATGACGGCCACGCGGTCGGCGATGGACTTGATGACCTCCATCTCGTGCGTGATGACGACGATGGTGACGCCGAGCTCCTCGTTGACCCGGCGCAGGAGCGAGAGGACCTCGCTCGTGGTCTCGGGATCCAGCGCGCTCGTGGCCTCGTCGGCCAGGAGGATCGCGGGGCTCGTGGCGAGCGCCCGGGCGATGCCGACGCGCTGCTTCTGGCCGCCGGACAGCTCGTCGGGCCGCGCGTGCGCCTTGTCGGCGAGGCCGACGAAGTGCAGCAGGTCGCTGATCCGCCGCTGCTGCTGGTCCTTCGGCATGCCCGCGACCGTGAGCGGGTACGCGACGTTGCCCCACACCGTCTTCGACGTGAAGAGGTTGAACTGCTGGAACACCATGCCGATGCCGAGGCGCAGCTTCCGCAGCTCGCGCTCGGGGAGGGCCTGGATCTCGCGCCCGTCGACCGCGACGGTGCCTGCGGTCGGCCGCTCGAGCGCGTTCACGAGCCGCACGAGCGTGCTCTTGCCCGCGCCGGAGTAGCCGATGATGCCGAACACCTCACCGCGGCGGATGTCGAGGTCGACGTCGGCGAGGGCGTGGAGCCCCGCCTCCCCCTTCGCGCGGGGCGGGTACTGCTTGCCGACGCCGCGGAGGGAGACGTGCGGGGCGTCCGTCATCGAGCCGCCTTCTTCTCGGCGACGGCCTTCTCGGTGGTGGTGAGGAGGCTCTGCAGCTCGTCGGCCGGCGTCTGCAGCGGGATCGCCGTGCCGCCGGAGTTCTCGACGACCGCGTCCACGACGGCCGGGGTGTCCCGGAAGATCTGCGCGAGCTTCAGGTACGTCTCGTTGTCGGCGTCGGCGGCGCGGGCCGCGAAGACGTTGACGTAGGCGAGCGCCTTCGGGTCGCTGGGGTCGTCCTGCGCGATCGCGGCGTCGGCGGTGAGGCCCGCGTCGGTGACGAAGTCGTTGTTGATGATGACGGCGTCCGCGTCCGGCAGCGAGGTGGCCGTGAGCGCGGCGTCCACCGTGGTGACGGTGACCTTCGAGGCGGACTGGTCGATGTCGTCGAGCGTGGAGACGCTGGATCCGCCGCCCTTGAGCGTGAGGAGTCCCTCGCGCTGGAGCAGGAGGAGGCCGCGCGCGAGGTTCGACTCGTCGTTGGGCAGGATCACGGTGCCGCCCTGCGGGATGTCGGCGACCGACGCGTGCTTCGACGAGTACAGCCCGAGCGGGTAGATCGCCGTGGCGCCGATGGGCGTGAGGTCCTCGCCCGCGCCCTCGTTGTACTGAGCGAGGTAGACGAGGTGCTGGAACTGGTCGAGGTCGATCTCGCCCTCCGACAGCGCGGGGTTCACCTGCGGGTACTCGGTGAAGTCGACGATCTGCACGTCGATGCCCTCCTCCTTGGCCGCCTCGACGAACAGGGGCCACTGCGGGTCGCTCGCGCCCACGACGCCGATCCTCACGGCCTTCCCGCCGCCCGAGAACGCGCCGACGGCGAAGAGGACGGCCGCGACGATCGCGAGGACGACGACGACCGCGCCGATGATGAGGCCGAGGCGGTTCCTCCGCTTCGGGGCGTCGATCAGGGGTGCCTGGGTGGTCATGGTGGTCCTCTCGGTGGTGCGGGGCCGGTGCTGTCCGGTGGTGGTGCGGGTGCGGTCGTGCGTATGCGGTCGTGCGGGGATGCGGGGCGGCCGGATGGCGCGCGGGTGCGCGCGCCGACGCGGTCGAGCGGACGCGCCTCGGCACCCGGTCGGATCGCCGGGGAGGCGTGCACGGGACGACGCTCCCGCCTGCGGTGCGGGACGCCGACGACGGCCGGTGGCCGCGTCCCTGCAGCACCTCGACGGTAGGCGGACGGACGGGGGCGTGTCGAACCCGGCCGTAACACGGGGACACCCCGCATCGCCCGCGGGATGTGGCAGGGTCGGCCACGGAGGTGCCCATGCACGAGGACGACGACGCCGTCTCCGCGCTCCCCGTCGAGGAGCTGCGACGCCGCGTCTACGCGCAGGGGGCCGACGAGGCCGACGAGCGGTGGATCCGCGCGGCCGCCGAGCTCACCCGCCGCGAGCGCGCGTCCCGGCCCGCCGCGGGCGACGCGGTCCTCGAGGCGGGAGCGAGTGCGGGACCGGGTGCAGACGGGCGGGCGGATGCGGCGGATGCGGCGGATGCGGCGGATGCGGCGGATGCGGCGGATGCGGCGGATGCGGCGGATGCGGCGGATGCGGCGGTCCCCGCGTCCGCCGACGCGACGGCGGACGACGGGTCCTCGGACGACGGGTCCTCGGACGACGACGCCGACGCCTCCCCCTCCCCTCCCCGCGGATCCCGACGCGTCCTCGTCGGGATCGCCGCCGCCGCGCTGGCCGTGGGCCTCGCCGCGGGCGGAGCGGTCGGCGCATCGCTCGGCGCCGGATCCGCCGTGACGGACTCCGCCGACGGCACCCCGAGCCCCGGCGCGGACGCGCCGCCGGCCGCCGCGGGATCCACCCCGGCCGCCGCCGCGAGCCCCGACGGCCCCGCGCTCCTCGGCCCCGACTCCACCTCCGACCAGCGCAGCCGCCCGGTCGGCGCGATCTTCGACGGCCCGCAGGAGGACGGCGACCGCCCGCCCAAGGCCGTCCGCGCCGACGTCGACGCCACCACGATCCGCGCCGTGCAGACGAGCGTCGGCCTCTACGCCGGGCTCTCCGTGTCGGGCGACCTGTGCCTGCTGGTGTTCCCGAGCGGCGGCGCGGGCGTCGTCACGTGCGCGTCGCCCGACCGCATCGCCGCCGACGGCCTCCGCATCGCGTGGACCACCGAGTTCCCGTCGCGCAATCGCGACGGCTCGACGGGCATGATCACGGGCGACGTGACGGCGACCTGGTCGGGCGACGACCTCATCACGCTGACGACGCCTGACCGCATCCTCGCGTACTGAGCGGCGCCTCCGGGACCGCGTCGGACGTGTGGGAGGGTCGTCGCGGGAAGGGGACACCACCATGGACGCACGCGCATCGGGGTCGGACGACGACCTCACCACGCTCCCGCTCGACGCGCTCCGCGAGCTCGTGTACGCGCAGGGGGCCGACGAGGCCGACGAGCGGTGGATCCGCGCGGCCGCCGAGCTGACGCGCCGCGAGCGCGCGGCCTCCCCCGCCGCCCGTCCGGCGGAGGCGGACGGACCGGACGCGGAGGGCGACGGGGCCGACGCGGCGGATCCGCCCGCGCGCTCCCGCCGGACGCTCGCGTGGGCCGGCGGCGCCCTCGTCGTCGGGCTGCTCGCGGGCGCGGGCATCGCCACCGGGCTCGGCGGATCCGCGGCGCCGTCCGCCGACGCGACGGCGACCCCCTCCGCCGCTGCCACCGACTCCGCCGCTGCGCCGCCGGATCCCGCGAGCGTGCGGTCGCTGCTCGGCACCGACATCAGCCGCACCTCGGCCGCCCTCGCGGTCGACGGGATCCTCGCCGCTCCGCAGCAGGAGGCCGACCGGCCGCCGCGCTCGCCCGGCGGCGACATCGACCTCACCTCCATCCGCGGGGTGCAGACGAGCGTGGGCCTCTACGTCGCGCGCACGATCTCCGGCGACGCGTGCCTGCTCGTGTACCCGTGGACGGGATCCGTCCCGGACGACGAGAGCAGCCCCGGCTCCGGCGTCGCGTCGTGCGCCCCGCCCACGCAGCTCGCCGTCTCGGGCCTGGAGATGACGTGGATCGCGAACGTGCCGGTGCTCAACATGGACGAGACCGTGCGCATGGCCGGGGGCGGGCTGACCGTCGTCTGGTCCCCCGACGGGAAGCTCACCCTGAGCTCGCCAGACGTCCCCGTCGCGTACTGACCGCTCGGCGGATCAGCCCTCGAGCAGCTCGCTGAGCTCCATCCACCGGCTCTCGAACGCCTCGACCTCGGCCTCGATCGCGCGCACGCCCTCGTTGAGCTTCCCGAGGCCGTCGTAGTCGTTCGGGTCGTGCTCGGCCATGGCGTCGAGCGCCTGGCGGCGGCGCGTGTCCGCCTTCTCGAGCTTCCGCGTGATGCTCGCGAGCTCCTTCTGCGCGTTCCGCAGCTCCGCGCCCTGGAGGGACGAGCCGCCGGATCCGCCGAGCGTCGCCGTGGCCTGACCGCCCACCTCGTCGGGCCGGGCGATGGTCGCCTTCTCGGCGTTGCCGGGCTGCGACCGGAGCTTCAGGTACTGCTCCACGCCGCCGGGGAGGTGGCGGAGGTTCCCGTTCATCACCGCGTACTGCTGGTCGGTGACGCGCTCGATGAGGTACCGGTCGTGGCTGACGACGAGGAGCGTGCCGGGGAACGAGTCGAGCAGGTCCTCCATCGCGGCGAGCATGTCGGTGTCGAGGTCGTTGGTGGGCTCGTCGAGGATCAGCACGTTCGGCTCGTCGAGCACGATGAGGAGCAGCTGGAGGCGGCGCTTCTGGCCGCCCGAGAGGTCCTTCACCGGGGTGGACAGCTGCGCGCTCGTGAAGCCGAGACGCTCGAGCAGCTGGCCGGGCGTCATCTCCTTCCCGCCCGCGACGTAGGTGGTGCGCTGGCGGCCGATGACGGTGGACACGCGGTCCTCGAGCACGTCCTTCAGCTCGTCGAGCTGCTGCGTGAGCACGGCGACCTTGATGGTCTTGCCGCGCTTCACCCTGCCGGTGGTGGGCTGCAGGGATCCGGCGACGAGCGACAGGAGAGTGGACTTGCCCGCGCCGTTGACGCCGAGGATGCCGGTGCGCTCGCCGGGCGCGATGCGCCACTCGACGTCCTTGAGGATCTGCTTCTCGCCGTAGCTGACGGACACGTCGAGGAGGTCGACGACGTCCTTGCCGAGCCGCTGCATCGCCATGGACGCGAGCGAGACGGTGTCGCGCGCGGGCGGCTCGTCGGCGATGAGGGCGTTGGCCGCCTCGATCCGGAACTTCGGCTTGGCCGTGCGCGCGGGCGCCCCGCGGCGCAGCCACGCCAGCTCCTTCTTCATGAGGTTCTGGCGCTTCGCCTCGGAGACCGCGGCGCTCCGGTCGCGCTCGACGCGCTGCAGGATGTACGCCGCGTACCCGCCCTCGAACGGCTCGATGAGCCGGTCGTGGACCTCCCACGTGGCGTTCGCGACCTCGTCGAGGAACCAGCGATCGTGGGTCACGACGATGAGGCCGCCGGAGTTGGGCGCCCAGCGGCGGCGGAGGTGGCCGGCGAGCCAGGCGATGCCCTCGACGTCGAGGTGGTTGGTGGGCTCGTCGAGGAAGAGGATGTCGTGGTCGCCGATGAGGAGCTTCGCGAGCGCGACCCGGCGGCGCTGACCGCCCGAGAGGTTCGCGACGTCGGCGTCCCACGGCACGTCCGAGGCGAGGCCGTCGATCACGTCGCGGACGAGCGGGTTGCCCGCCCACTCGTGCTCGTCGATGCCGCCGACGATGGCCTCGCCGACGGTCTGGCCGTCGGGCAGCGTGTCGCTCTGGTCGAGCACGCCGATCGTGATCCCGCGACGGCGCGTGACGCGGCCGCGGTCGGGCTCGAGCCGGCCGGCGAGGAGGGAGAGGAGGGTCGACTTGCCGTCGCCGTTGCGTCCGACGATGCCGATGCGGTCGCCCTCGTTCACCCCGATGGTCACGTCGTCGAAGATCACGCGCGTCGGGAACTCGAGGTGGAGCGCTTCGGCTCCCAGCAGATGGGCCACCGCACGAGCCTAGGTGACCCCCGGCCGGGGAATTCCCGCGAGCCGCCCGCCGTTGCCACTGATCGTGGCCCGCGCAGGGCCGCGCGCTCGACGGGGAGCAGCCCGCCCCGCCGCCCGTGCGCCGGGATCCGCCCACCGCGAGGAGCGCACATGACGACCAGCCGCACCGAGACCGCATCGATCCCCGTCACCGGCTCGACCGCCGCATCCGCCGCGTCCCCCGCCCGCCGCGAGTCCGCCGCCGGCCTCCTCGTCTACGCGCTCACGCTGCTCGTCCTCGTCGCATCCGGCGCCGCGCCCTCGCCGCTCTACCCCGTGTACCAGGAGGAGTGGACGCTGCCGCCCGTGGTGCTCACGCTCGTGTTCGCCGTCTACGTCGCCGGCCTCCTCGCGACGCTCCTGACGGCCGGCCGGCTCTCCGACCACATCGGCCGCCGCCCGGTGATCCTCGGCGCCCTCGTCGTGTCCGTCGCCGCCATGCTCGTCTTCGCCTTCGCGCACGACGGGCTCGCGCTCGTGGTCGCGCGCATCCTCCAGGGCCTCGCGATCGGCCTCGCGACCGGCGCCCTCGGCGCCGGGATGATCGACCACCAGCCGTCGCGCCGATCCGGCCTCGCCGCCTTCCTCAACGGCGTCGTGCCGCCCGTGGCGCTCACGGTCGGCGCGCTCGGCAGCGGCTTCCTCGTCGCCTACGGCCCCGCGCCCGAGGAGACGGTGTTCCTCGTGCTCGCCGCGCTCATGGTCGCCGCGGGGATCGCCGTCGCGTTCGTGCCCGAGCGCCAGCCGCGTCGCGCGGGCGCGCTCCGCTCGCTCGTGCCGTCGGTCGCCGTGCCGCGCGCCGCCCGCTCCGTCTTCACCGCGGTCGTCGGCGGGATGATCGCGAGCTGGGCGCTCGGCGGCATGTTCCTGGCCTTCATCGGATCCGTGCTCGGCACGACGTTCGGCCTGCACAGCGCCGCGCTCACGGGGACCGCGATCGCGCTGTTCACCGGCACGGGCGCGATCACCGGCATCGTGATCCGCACCCGCGACGCCCGCCGCAGCCTCATCGTCGGCGTGGTCGCGCTCGTGCTCGGCCCGATCGGCCTCGTCGCCGCGATCTGGACCGCGTCGCTCCCCCTGTTCGCGATCGCCGCGGTGATCGGCGGCGTCGGCTTCGGCGCGGGCTTCCAGGCGGGCCTGCGGCTCGTGCTCGCGGAGGCGCCGGTCGACCAGCGCGCGAGCCTCCTCTCCTCCGTCTACGTCGCGAGCTACCTCGCGTTCGGCGTGCCGAGCATCGTCGCGGGCGTGTTCGTCGAGGCGGACGGGCTGCCGATCGTGCTCACCGTCTACGGCGCCTTCGTCGCGGCGAGCGCCCTGGTCGCGCTCGTGCTGCAGCTCACGGGGCGCCGCACGCGCCGCGCCGAGCGGATCGCCGACGCGCTGGACGCCGCCGCCCGCTGAGGATCGCCGCCCCGCGGGCATCCGGGTAGCATCGTCGTCGCCGTGCGGCCGAGCTGTCCCGGCGCGCGTCCTACCGGACCGGCATCCCGCCCGGCGCCGGCCCCGAACGGAAGGTCGCCCCCATGGCGTTCATCGTCGTCCTGCTCGTCCTCTGGCTGATCCTCACGGTCGTCGGCTTCGCCATCAAGGGCCTCATCTGGCTCGGGATCATCGGCATCATCCTGATCCTCGGCACGATCGTGCTCGGCAGCCTCCGCCGCCGCTACAACGCCGCGAAGACCCCCAGGGCGTAGCCGCCGGAGGGGCCCGCGACCGCGGGGGCCGCGGGGACGACGGGCTATCCTCGTCTCGGACCGCGGGACCGCCACGTGCAGGTCGCCGTCCGCAGGGGGCCCGCCGGCCGCTCCTGTCCGCACGCGCTGCACGTCCCGGAGAGACCATGATGCGAACGCCCCCGCACGCCCGCGCCCCGCGCACCGACGGCCGGCCGGGCAGGGCGTCGCTCCTGGTGTTCCTCGCGGCCCTCATCGGGATCGGCGTGCTGAGCGCGCTGTGGGCGGTCACGACGCCGCTCGGGGCGAGTCCCGACGAGCCCGCCCACATGAACAAGGCGGCCTCCGTCGTGCGCGGCCAGTTCCTCGGCGACGTGACGGACGACCCGCAGGTGCGCGTCGTCCAGGTGCCCGCTGGCGTCGCGTACTCGGATCCCTCGGCGTGCGCCCGGCACGACGGCGACAGGACCGCCGACTGCGCGCCCGGCTTCCCCGCCGGCGACGCGGCCGACCGCATCGTCTCCACCGAGACGAGCGCCGGCCTCTACGACCCCGTCTACTACCTGCTCGTCGGCTGGCCGACCCTCATCTGGGGCGGCAGCACCACGGCCGTCTTCGGCATGCGCCTCGTGAGTGCGCTCCTCTGCACGCTGCTCGCGGCGGGCGCCATCGCCTACCTCGCCCGCCTCCCCCGCCCGGTCCTCCCGGTGCTCGCCACCTTCGCGGCGCTCACGCCCATGACGCACTCGCTGTTCGGATCCGTGAACCCGAACGCCTTCGAGATCGCGGCGACCGCGGCGTTCGCGGCCGCGTACGTCACGGGCCTCGTGCGCGGCGGGCCCGTGAGCTGGCGCACCGCGGCGTTCCTCGCGGTCACCGGCGGGCTGCTCGTGCACGCGCGCGGCCTCTCGCCCATGTGGCTGGGCGTCGTCGTGGTCGCCGGCGCGTCCCTCGTCGGCTGGTCCCGCTTCTGGACGTACCTCCGCCGCCCGCAGGTGCTCACCGCGGTGGGCGTCGTGGCGGTGTCGACCGTGCTCGCGATCGTGTGGATCCTGCGCACCGGCTCGCTCGCGGCCGTCGGCGTCTACGAGCGCGCGGGCACGAGCTTCGCCGAGGGCCTCGTGATCATGCTCGAGCGCACCTTCGACTACGCGCGCGACATGGTCGGGAACTTCGGCTGGCTCGACACCGCCATCCCGTCGTACGCGGTCTTCCCCTACTTCGTGGGCTGGGGCGTCATCGTCGCCGCGGCCGTCATGATCCCGTCCGCGAAGGGCGGGCGACGCGCGGTCGTCGTCGCCCTCGTCGGCTTCGTGCTCCTGCCCGCGCTCGTGCAGGCATCGTCGGTGACGAAGTCCGGATTCGTGTGGCAGGGCCGCTACAACCTGCCGGCGTACCTGTTGCTGATCATCGTCGCGGCCGTCGTCGCCGCGCCCGCGTTCGACCGGGTTCCCGCCCTCGTGCGCCGCCGGATCCTGGTGCTCGTCGCGGTCGTGCACGCCGCGGCCGGGTTCGTGGGCCTCATGACCTTCCTGCGCCGCAACTCCGTGGGCCTCAGCGCCTCGTGGTCCGACCTCCTGCTGCGGCCCCGCTGGTCGCCGCCCGTCGCGGGCGTCGAGCCGTGGATCCTCGCGATCGCGGTCGCGTCGGTCGTCGCCGGCGCCGCGCTGCTCCTCGCGGTGCTGGCCGCGCGCCGCGACGCCCCGGCGGGGGCGACGCTGGACGCCGGGCCCCGCGGGCTCCCGGGCGTCGGGATGCCCACGGCGGCAGGGACCGGCCGCGGCACCGTGGCCGCATCGGCCGAGGCGCATGCCGACGGGGATCCCGCGTCGACGCCGATCCCGCACGCGTCGGCTGACGCGTCGTCCGACGGATCGCGCGGCGCATGAGCACCGGCATCCCCGGCCGCCTCGCGCGCTTCCGCTCCGGCCGCCTCTACGGGCCGTTCGTCTACCTCGCGGTGGGCGGCGTGGCCTTCGTCGTCGACCTCGGCCTGCTCATCGTCGGCCGCGACCTCCTCGGCTGGCCGCTGGCCGCCGCGAGCGCGACCTCGTTCTGGGCGGGCCTCGTCGTCAGCTACGTGATGCAGCGCTTCCTGACGTTCCGGGACCAGCGGTCGGACTGGCACAGCCTCTGGAAGTACGGCGTGCTCGTGGCCGTCAACTCGCTCGCCACCGTGCTGATCATCGAGCTGTTCGACCGCATCGGCCTCGGATACATCGTCGGCAAGTTCGTGTCGACGGCGCTCACGACGCTCTGGAACTACGCGGCCTACAGGTTCTGGGTGTTCGCGGACCGCTCGGGGGACGCGGGCGCGGCCGGCGACGCCGGAGACGCGGACGACCCGCGCCCCTCGGAGCCCGCCGCCGGCTGATCCCGGTCGGCGGGCGTCGCGGCCGTCGCGTCGGTACGGCCGGCGCGCGCCTCCTGCTCGAGGTCGCGCAGGCGCAGGTCCGTCATCGCGCTCTCCTCCGCGAGGCGGCGCACCTTGTCCTCCAGGTCGGTGAGCTCAGCGCTGAACTGCACGCACACCAGGAAGATCACCACGATGCTCGCGAAGAACGCGAGGTTGAGCGGCTCCTGCACGCCGAGGAACCGGGCGGCCCCCGAGAGCAGCGGCGGGAAGACGCTGATCACGAGCGCGACGAGCCCCGCGACCAGCCACCACACGGCGTGGCGCTCCCGGAGGCGGCGACGACGGAGGCGCTCGATCACGACGCCCACGGCGAGCAGCGCCGCGACGAGGGTGAAGACGTAGCTGGTGGGGTTCACGCGGTGACCGCCTTGACGGGTCGGCTGATGGGACGGATGAGGGCGATCACGAGCGCCATGCCGGCGCGCGCCAGGTAGATGGCGGCCTTCGCCGGGTTGTGCGAGGCGACGCCGCCGGCGCGGGGCCGCATGGACACGGGCACCTGCTCGATGGTGAGGCCGTGGCGCGCCGCGATCACGAGCGACTCGACCGTGTCGCCGAGGTACTCGGCCGGGTAGTTCTCGGCGAAGAGCGCGACGGCCCGGGGGCCGGATCCGCGGTACCCGGAGGTCGTGTCGGTGAGTGGCGTGCGCGCGATGCGGCTGAGCGTGAAGCTCAAGAACCTCATCGCCCACTTGCGCGGACCGGAGACCTCGTAGTCGCCCTCGCCGGCGAACCGGGCGCCGATGACGACGTCCTTGCGCTCGAGGGCGGCGAGCAGCTGCGGCACGCTCTCGGGGTTGTGCTGGCCGTCGGAGTCGATCTGGATGACGTTGTCGAAGCCGTGGCGCTGCGCGTAGCGGAAACCGGCGCGCATGGCGCCGCCGACGCCGAGGTTGAACGGGAGCTCGAGTACCCGCGCGCCCGCGGCCTGTGCGACCTCGACCGTGCGGTCCTTGGATCCGTCGCTGACCACCAGGCACGCGATGCCGGGGAGCGTGTCGAGGACCTCCCGCACCACCTGGCCCACCGCCTCCTCCTCGTTGTACGCGGGCATGACGATGAGGGTCGTGCTCAGGCTGGCGGGCATGCTGAGAGGGTAGCAAGCCGGCGCCGGGCGCCCGCGCGGGATCGCCGGGTCAGCCGAGGGACGCGACCCACTCGCTCGTGCCGTCGTCGACGATGCCGACGGCACCCGAGCCGCCCTCACTCACCGCGCTCATGACGTCCGTGGCGCACGACGGCCGAGATCGCGAGGCCGCCAATGACGATGACGATCCCGAAGGCGACCGACCCGATGACACGGACCATCACGGATCGTTCGAACGTGAGGCACTGGATGAGGAGGACGGCGCCCAGTCCGAGGGCGACGATCCCCGCAATTCTCTTCTTCACGAACGCCCCGCTTCCGGTGATGGGCACCGCCGAGCGGGTCGGTCCCGCCGTGGCTGTCGAGCGCGAGGGTAAGGATGCGCCGCGCGCCCTCGCCTGAACCTAGGACGCGCGCTCCGCCCCTGCCGCCCCTGTCCACCTCCCCGGGTCCTCCGGCGCTCGATGCGGCGGGTGCCTGGCCTAGCCGAGGGACGCGACCCACTCGCTCGTGCCGTCGTCGAAGGCCTGCTGCTTCCAGATCGGGACGCGCTGCTTGACCTCGTCGACCAGCAGGCCGCACGCGGCGAACGCGTCGGCGCGGTGCGCGGAGGAGACGGCGCAGGTGAGCGCCACGTCGCCGATGCCGAGGCGGCCGATGCGGTGCTCGACGGCGATCCGCACCTCGGGGTAGCGCGCGGAGACGTCGAGCGCGACCTGCCGGATCGCCTGGCGGGCGGCCGGATGCGCGGAGTAGTCGAGCCAGAGGACGCCGCGGCCGTCGTCGTGGTCGCGCACGAGGCCCTCGAAGGTCACGACGGCGCCGGCGTCGTCGGCGCGCACGGCGTCGGCGGAGTCCTCGACGCGGATCGCGCCGCCGGCGATGCGCGCGAAGAGCACGCGGTCGGCGGTCACGAACGGGCCTCGGCGTCGGGACCGGTGTCGGCGGCCGCGTCCGTCGCGGGGTGCACGGCGCCGCGGGCCTGCTCGAGCACGTGGTCGAGGATCCGGTCGAGGAGGCCGAGGCCGTCGCGCACGCCGCCCGGCGAGCCCGGCAGGTTCATGACGAACGCGCCGCCCGCGAGGCCGGCGTGCCCGCGCGTGAGGACGGCCGTGGGCGTGTGGGCCGTGCCGATGCGGCGGGCCTCCTCCATGATCCCGGGGATCTCGAGGTCGAGCAGCGGCAGGGTCGCCTCGGGCGTGCGGTCGGTGGGGGTGATGCCCGTGCCGCCCGTGGTGAGGATCACGCGCGCGTCGCCCGCGACGGCCTCGGCGAGCGCCGCGGCGACCCCGGGGCCGTCGGCGCGGACGACCGGCGCGGCCACCTCGAACCCGCGCTCGGCGAGCCAGGCGACGATGACGGGGCCGGTGCGGTCCTCGTACTCCCCCGCGGCGGCGCGCGTGGAGGCGACGATCACGACGGCGCGGCCGCGCGGATCCGCGGCGCTCACGATCGCTCCCAGTCGCCGGACTTGCCGCCCTGCTTCTCGCGCACGAGCACGTCGGTGATGACGGCGCGGGCATCGACGGCCTTGACCATGTCGTAGAGCGTGAGCGCCGCGACCGAGGCGGCGGTGAGCGCCTCCATCTCGACGCCCGTGACGCCCGTGGTGCTGACCGAGGCGACCACCGTGAGCCGGTCGTCGTCGCCCGTGATGTCGATCTCGATGCGGCCGAGGGGCAGCGGGTGGCACAGCGGGATGAGGCTGGAGGTCTGCTTCGCCGCCATGATCCCCGCGATGCGCGCCGTGCCGACCGCCTCGCCCTTGGGCAGGTCGCCCGAGATCACGGCCGCCACCACCTCGGGCCGGGTCACGAGCACGGCCTGCGCGACGGCCCGGCGCTTCGTGACGGCCTTGTCGGTGACGTCGACCATGTGCGCGGATCCGTCCTGCCGCAGGTGGGTGAGGGACGTCGCGGCGGCGCCCGTCGCGGCTTCAGTCATCGATGCTCCAGACGGTGACGGGGTCGCCGGCCTCCAGCCGGTCGACACCTGCGGGGACGTGGACGAGGTGGGTGGCGGTCGCGTACGCGTGCAGGAGGTGGGATCCGGGTCCGCCGACCGCGACGACCCGGCCGTCGGCGTCGATCCGGCCGCGCCGCACCTGGTGCTTGGCGGCGGGCGAGTCGAGCGGCGCGGCGAGCGGCGCCTCGCGGGACGGGCGGTCGGGGCGCGGGTGACCGGCGATGGCGCGCAGCACCGGCCGGAGGAACAGCTCGAAGGAGACCAACGCGCTCACGGGGTTGCCGGGGAAGGCGACCACGGGGATCCGCGCGCCGGCGACCTCCGCCGACCCGAGCCCCTGCGGCCCGCCCGGCTGCACCGCGACGGAGACGAACTCGACGCCGCCGCCCTCGAGCACGTCGCGCACGACCTCGTAGGCGCCGGCGCTGACGCCGCCCGTCGTGACCAGGAGGTCGATCCCGGCGGCGGCGGCGCGGATGGCGTCGCGCACCCGGTCGGCGTCGTCGGACGCGACCCGCAGCGCGCGGACCTCCGCCCCCGCGCCGGAGAGCGCGGCGGCGAGCGCGACCGAGTTGGCGTCGTGGATCTGCCCGGGCGCGAGCTCCTCGCCGGGCCCGCGCAGCTCGAGGCCGGTGGACAGGAGGAGGACGACGGGTCGGCGGCGCACGGCGACGGTCGCGATGCCGGCCGAGGCGAGCACGCCCCAGTGCGACGAGAGGAGGCGCGTGCCGGCCGTGACCAGCACGGCACCCGCGGCGAGGTCGCTGCCCTGGGCGCGGACGAAGGCGCCGGGATCCACGGGGGCGGCGAAGGAGACGGTCGCGTCGGTCGCCTCCTCGTCGACGAAGCGGTCGGGGATCGCGGCCTCGATGGGCACGATGGCGTCGGCGCCGGGCGGGACGGGCGCGCCGGTCATGCAGGGTGCGGCTGTGCCGGGCGCGAGGGGCTCGGGGGCGACGCCCGCGGGGATCCGCGCGGCGATGCGCAGGACGGTCGGGACCGCGTCGCTCGCGCCCGCGAGGTCCGCCGCGCGCACCGCGTAGCCGTCCATCTGCGAGTTGCGGAACGGCGGCAGGTCGAGGGGGCTCGTGACGTCGCGGGCGAGCACACGGTCGGCGTACCGGTGCGGATCCGCGCTCACGGCGTCCGCGGCGACGCGCAGCTCCTCGGCGGGCAGGCCCGCGAGCGGGGCGAGCAGCGCGGTCACGGCCGCGCGGTGCTCGTCGACCGTGCGTCGTCGTCGGTCCGCGGGGCGGTCGGGGGTCATGGGACCATCATCCCCGACGCGGGTGCGTCCTCTCCGGTCGCCATCGGATCCCGAGTCGCGGTCGCCCTCCCCGTCATCCGCCCCCGGACACGGGCCTTGCCGTCGCGGTCCGGGCGCGGGACCCTGTGCGCATGGATCCGCACGAGCGCCGCGCCGCCCTCCGCCGCCGCACGGCCACCGCGATCGGCGCCGTGCTGCTCGCCGCCGGGATCGCGCTGGGCGTCGCCGGGGTCGTCGTCTACACGGGCGGATCCGACCTCGGGCTGCTGCTGCTCGTGGCGGCGCTCATGCTCCTCACGGCGAGTGCGGGCCTCGTCGTCGCGGCCGTGCGATCCGCCGCGGACCGCCCGCGCTGACGCGCACCCGCTCCTCCCCGGTACGCGTCGGCGGATCCGTGTCCGCCTCCCGAACGAGCCCCTGCCGCACGCCGCGCAGCCGCCCTAGGGTCGGAGCATGACCATCGCCGCCCGCGGGCAGACCCTCGTCGACCTCCACACCGCACCCGAGCTCCTGAGGGTGGTGAACGTGTGGGACGCCATCACGGCCGCCGCCATCGGCGCTCTCCCCGAGACGAAGGCCCTCGCCACCGCGAGCCACTCCATCGCCGCCGCATTCGGCTACGAGGACGGCGAGAGGATCCCGCTCGACCTCCACCTCGACATGATCGGCCGCATCGTCGCCGCCGTCGAGCAGCCCGTCTCCGCCGACCTCGAGTCGGGCTACGGGGACGCGGGCGAGACCGTGCGCCGCGCCATCGGCGTCGGCGTCGTCGGCGCGAACCTGGAGGACGGCATGCGCCCCCTCGACGACTCGATCCGTGCCGTCGAGGCGGCCGTCGCAGCGGCGCAGGCCGAGGGCGTGCCGTTCGCGCTCAACGCCCGCACCGACGCCTACGTGCTGGGCGGCGACCGCGACCGGTCCGAGATCCTCGCCGACGCCGTCGAGCGCACGCGCGCCTACATGGCCGCGGGCGCCACGAGCGTCTTCGTGCCCGGCCCGCTCACCGAGGACGAGGTGCGCACCCTCGTCGAGGCCGTCGGCCCGCAGCGCCTCACCGTCATCGGCGTCCCCGGATCCCTCTCCCCCGCGCGCTTCGAGGAGCTCGGCGTCGGCCGCATCTCCTACGGCCCGTGGACCCAGCGCGTCGCGCTCACCGCCCTGCAGGACACGGCGAAGGACCTCTACGCGGGCGGCGCGCTGCCCGAGGGGACGCGGCCGCTCAACTGACCGGATCCCGGCGTCGTCTCGGTCGACGTCGACCGGGGCGCGGCGGATGCGGTCGAGCCCGCGTCCACCGCGCCCTGGTTGACTGGGCACCCACCCGAAGGAGCACGACGTGACCGACACCCCCGCCCCGGCGACCGCCGCACCCGTCCCCCGCGCCGACATCGGCGTCATCGGCGGATCCGGCCTCTACTCCCTGCTCGATCCCGCGACGAGCGCGTCGCACCGCATCGAGACGCCGTTCGGCCCCACGTCCAGCGAGGTGACGGTCGGCGAGCTGGCCGGGCGGCGCGTCGCGTTCCTCACCCGTCACGGCGCCGACCACTCGGTCGCGCCGCACCTCATCGACTACCGGGCGAACATCTGGGCCCTGGCGTCGCTCGGCGTCTCCGCCATCGTCTCGTCGTCCGCGGTCGGCGGCGTCTCCCCGGACTACCCGCCGGGATCGCTCGTGCTCACCGACCAGCTGCTCGACCGCACCTGGGGCCGCCCCGACACCTTCTTCGACGCCGGCGTCGTGCAGCACCTCTCGGCAGCGGATCCCTTCGACCCCGACCTGCACGCGCTCGCGGCCGCCGCGCTCGTGGAGCTCGAGGGCGGCGACCGGGCGGATCCGGCCGGGCCGCTGCGCACCTCGGGCACCGTCGTCGTGATCCAGGGCCCGCGCTTCTCCACGCGCGCCGAGTCGCTCTGGTTCCGCCAGGCGGGCGCGCACATCGTGAACATGACGCAGTACCCCGAGGTCGTGCTCGCCTCCGAGCTCAACATCGGCACGGTGAACCTGTCGTTCGTCACCGACGCGGACGCGGGGCTCGCGCCGCTCCCCGGTGAGCAGGGCGACGCGGTCACGGCCGAGCTGGTGTTCGCCCGGCTCCGGGAGGCGCAGCCGCGCATCGTCCGGGCGATCGAGGCGGTCATCCGCGCCATCCCCGCCGACTACCGCGGACGGCCGCTGATCGATCCTGATGCCGTGGCGTCCGTGCTCGCGCGGCCGGTCTCCGGCACCGGCCCGACGACCGGCAGCGCTGACACGACGGACGGGCGATCGTGACCGACGGGATCCTCCTCGTCACGGGAGGCGCCGGCTTCATCGGCGGCGCGATCGTGCAGGCCGCGCTCGAGGAGGGGCGGCGCGTGCGCGTGCTCGACTCGCTGCGCGCCGACGTGCACGGCGGCGACCCGGAGATCGACCCGCGCGTCGAGCTCGTGCGCGGCGACGTCACGGACCCGGGCGCCGTCGCCGGCGCGCTCGACGGCGTGGACGTCGTGTGCCACCAGGCCGCGAAGGTCGGCCTCGGCGTCGACTTCCTCGACGCGCCCGACTACGTCGCCACGAACGACGGCGGCACGGCCGTGCTCCTCGCGGCCATGACCCGCGCGGGCATCGACCGGCTCGTGCTCGCGAGCTCGATGGTCGTGTACGGCGAGGGCGCGTACGCGGGCGCCGACGGGCCCGTGCGCCCGCCCGCCCGCCGCGTCGCCGACCTCGACGCCGGGATGTTCGACCCCCTGGATCCCGCGACCGGCGAGCCGCTCGTGCCGCAGCTCATCGGCGAGGACGTGCCGCTGGATCCGCGCAACGTCTACGCCACCACCAAGCTCGCGCAGGAGAACCTCGCGAGCTCGTGGACCCGCGCCACCGGTGGTCGGGCGGCCGCGCTGCGGTACCACAACGTGTACGGGCCGGGCATGCCGCAGAACACGCCGTACGCGGGCGTCGCGTCGCTGTTCCGCTCGGCGCTCGCGCGCGGCGAGGCTCCGCGCGTCTTCGAGGACGGGCGGCAGCGCCGCGACTTCGTCCACGTGCGCGACGTCGCCGGCGCCAACCTCGCCGCGCTGGCGTGGACCGGGACCCGCGAGGCCGGGTCCTTCCGCGCGTTCAACGTCGGCAGCGGCACCGTGCACACCATTGGCGAGATGGCGGCTGCGCTCGCGCGGGAGGCCGGCGGATCCGCGCCCGTCACCACGGGCGAGTACCGGCTCGGAGACGTGCGGCACATCACGGCGTCGTCGGAGCGGCTGCGCACGGAGCTCGGCTGGGAGCCGCGGATGACCTTCGAGGAGGGCATGCGCGAGTTCGCGACGGCGCCGCTGCGCAGCGCGGTGGTCTGAGCCGCGGGAGCCCGGCAGCGGCGGCGGATCCTCCGCGGGTCGTACCCGGGTGCCGCTCGTGCGCCGAGCCCGGCACCTCCGACGGACGAGGCCGGGGCCGTCCGCTCGCCACACTGGGGGCATGACCTCCGCATCGCCTCGCCGCACGGCCGCGCGCTCCGGCATCGCCCTGGCCGTCGGCGCCGCATCGCTCGCCCTCGTCGGCTGCTCGGGCATCACCGACGACATCGCCGACATCTACTCGATCACCTACGAGGTGACGACCTCCGGCCCGGCCGACAGCGGCCTGGCGGACGTCTCGTACGCCGAGGCCTCCCACCGCGGGCGCCCGTCGATCGTGAAGGAGGTCGGCCAGGCCTCGCTCGCGCCCGGCGACGACTCGGCGAGCTCCGTGTGGTCGGTCGAGTCCGTCGTGACCGCCGAGGACTGGGCGTTCGTGCAGGCCGCCCCGGTGGACGGCGAGGCGCTCACCTGCCGGATCCTCGTGGACGGCGTGAAGGAGATCGCCACATCGACCGCGGCACCGGGTCAGCCCGTGACGTGCCAGGTCCCGACGGCGCCGTTCGACTGAGCGCACCCGCCGCGCGCGGCCCGCCGCCCGAGCCGACCGCGCCGTCCGCCCTCGCGGCCGACGCGGCCCGCGGGCATCAGTACTTCGCGGACTGCCCGCCGTCGATCGGCAGCACGGCCGCGTTGACGTACGCCGCGTCGTCCGAGAGCAGGAACGCGACGACCGACGCGATCTCCTCGGCCTCGCCGTAGCGCTTCGTCGGGTTGCCCTGGATGAACTGCTCGGCCGCTCCGCGCGGGTCGTCGGCGCTGATCTGCTTCATGGACGCCTCGACCATCGGGGTCCAGATGGCGCCGGGCGCGATGGCGTTGATGCGGATGCCGAACTCCCCGTACTCGACGGCCGAGTTGCGGGTGAGGCCGACGACGCCGTGCTTCGCGGCCGCGTAGCCGGACTGGTTGCCGACTCCGCGGATCCCGCCGACGCTCGCGGTGTTCACGACCATGCCGGAGCCCTGCGCGCGCATGACGGCGAGCACCTTCTCGAGACCGAGGAACACGCCGCGGAGGTTGATGGCGACGACCTTGTCGAACTCGGCGGCCGTGAAGTCCTCGGTGAGATTCTGGCGGCCCTCGATGCCCGCGTTGTTGAAGAAGCCGTCGATGCGGCCGAATCGCTCGACGGTCTGCTGCACGTAGGCGTCGACGTCGGACTCCTGGGACACGTCGGCGATGACGGTCAGGACCTCGGCGTCGGGCGCGGCGGCGCTGACGGCCTCGACGGTCGCGGCGAGGCCCTGCTCGGAGATGTCGACGAGGGCGAGGCGGGCGCCCTCGGCGGCGAGGCGCACGGCGGCGGCGCGGCCGAGGCCGGATCCTCCGCCGGTGATGAGGACGACCTTGTCGGTGAAGCGGGTGGTGGTCATGGGGTCTCCTGACGAGTGGGGCGGTGGCCCGCGTCTCGTGGGCGGAGCCACTGGTCCATGCGATCGCATGGACATGCCTACCGTAGGTCGGTTTCCTGGACGCGGGCTCCGCGGGTCGGCCGCAGCTCGGGCTGCCGCCGCTCCATCCGCTTCCGCACCGCGACGAAGACGAGGCCGGCCAGGACGATGTGCACGAGCACCAGCGCGATCGCGTCCGGCTCGACGAACGCGACGTCCCAGCCCGACGACGCCCAGTCCATCCCGCCCAGCAGCATCCGCGTGACCGTCAGCTGCGTCCAGTGGAACGCCATGGCGATGAGGAGCGCGCCCTCCATCGGGATCCGCCGTGCGGCGATGAGCGCGAGGCCGAACAGCCCGAGCTGGAGCACGTACACGATCGCGTCGTTCCCGGCGGGGATCGGCGTGAAGTCGCCGGTGTCGGATCCCGCGATCGTCCGCACGATCCAGCGGCCGGACTCGATCACGACGCCGATCGCCGGGAAGAGGGCGGTGGTCACGAGCGTGGCGACGACGAGGCCGGTGCCGTCGCGGAGGTTCGTCCACATGTACCCGCGGAGGGCGAGCTCCTCGGGGATCGCCTCGTAGAGCGCGAGGACGACGCCGTTGAGGAGGAGGAAGCCGGCGAACGCGGCGAGGTCGACGCCGTCGACGCGGATCCAGCCGAGGAGGCCGGCCGGGACCCAGACGACCGCGCCCGTCACCGCCCCCACCCCGACGCCGAGCGCGATCGGCCGCCCGATCCGCCGCGAGAGGCCGAGGCTCGCGAGGCTCCTGCGGTCGAGCCGCCGCCGCAGGAGCACGACGGCGGGCACGACGATCGCGGACATCAGCACGGCCTGCAGCACGACCTCCAGGAGGAGGCCGGCGCCGGTCGACTGCACCACCGCGTCCGCGAGGCCGATGGCGAGGCCGAGCCCGAGTCCGAGCACGACCCAGGCGAGGAGCGCGACCGCGACGGCGCGGATCCAGGACTGCGGGCGTCGCGTCTGCGCGTCGAGGCGGCGATCCGGGGACTCGGCGCGCGCGGCGGTCAGCTCGGAGGACACGGCGGCAGGGCGGGCGGATGCGGGCACGGGACTCGTCTCGTAGGCGTCGGGCGGTCGATCCAGACTGGCGGGAGGGTCGATGCCGCGCGACCCCGGCGGCGGCCCGGCCCGCATCTGGGGCGCGGGATCAGGCCGCTGGCGCCCCCGCCTGCACGTCCGCCGACGTCGACGGCTCCGTGAAGTCGAACACCAGCACCCCGTGCGGATCCGGCGCGAGCAGCGGCCCGACGAAGTCCTTGAAGGCGGCGTGCTGGTGATCGATGCGCGCGGGATCCGCGATGAGCGGCTCCCCGAGGTAGAGGTTGCGGTCGCCCTCCGAGGAGAAGGTCAGCACGAAGCCGAGCTCGAAGCCGCGGCCGACGCCCTCGGGGCTCGACTGCCGGCCGGCGTGCAGGGAACGGATGTACGGCCCCGACCCATCCGGGTGCGGCGAGTCGGCGAGCGCCCGGAAGCGGCGCTCGACCTCGTCGCGGTCAGCGGGCGACGCGTCGTCGCGGAGCCGGAACAGCACGACGTGGTGCACGAGGCCGGGGACGTGGTCGCGGGCGGTGAGCTGGGCGTCGGTGAGGGCGGGGCGGTCGTCGATGGTCATGTCCGGATCCTGGCCCGATCCGGGCGCGACGGCGCGGTCACGAGGTGACGGCGCGGCCAGGATGCGGCGGCGCGGTCAGGAGGTGACGAGGAGCGGGACGCCGAGCGCCAGCCCGGCGGCGCCGACCGCGAGCTGCGGCCACGTGCGGCGGGCGATCCTGCGGCCGACTCGGCGCGCGACGACGATCGCGGCCAGCGCGTCGAGGGTGACGAGGGCACCGGCGACGGTCAGGGTCCAGGCGATGACGGTGGTGGCCACCCGCCCAGGGTACGGGCCGCCCCGCCGTGACCCGGACGGGGCCTCGCCGTCCCGGATCCGCCGCCGTAGCCTGGCGGTACGCGACCACCGCCCCGGCCGCGACTCCCGGCCCTCGACGAGGAGGCCTCATGACCGACCGGCTCGACGGACCCGACGACGCGCTCGCCCGGCGCCTCCGCGACGACCCCGAGGCCGCGCGCCGTCTCGAGGAGCTGCGACGCCGCGCCTACGGCCGGGACGGATCCACGGCGCCGCTCGTCGAGATCCCCGCCGACCTCCGCGCGCGCACGGGCTACGACGCGGACGAGCTGCCGGCGCCGCTCGTCGCCCTGCTCGCGGAGGAGGCGCGGCTCGTCGACGAGGGCGCCGCGCTGCTGGCGTCCGAGCGTCCGGCGGCCGATGCCGCGCGGGCCGCGCAGGCGGACGCGGGAGCGCGATCCGGAGACGCCGCCGAGGCGGCCGCTCCACGCCGGCCACGCGCCCGCGGGATCCTCGTGATGGTCGTCGCGGGCCTCGTCGTGCTCGCCGGTCTCGGCACCGCGGCGGCCGTGGGGTCGCTCGACGCCGGATCCACCACCTCGACGCCCCCGACCGCCGAGGGCGTCGGATCCGCCGTCACCTCGACCGCCACCCCGCGCGGCCAGGCGATGGGCACGCCGGACGGCCGACGCGGATCCGTCGTCCCCGACTTCACGGCGGATCCGCCCGTCCGGGTCCCGATGACCGACGCCGAGCTGGCCGAGGACCTGCAGGTCCGCGCCGACCGGGCCTGGGACATGGTGCTCGAGCAGCAGCCCGACGCGGTGCGGCCGGACGTGGGGACGGAGCGGGTGGTCGACGAGGAGGACTACGTCGATCAGCAGGTGGCCTGCCTGCGGGACGCGGGGATCACGGCGTCCGTGATCGGCCAGGACAGCTACAGCCTCACCGACGCGGATCCGGTCACCGTGTACACCTGCCAGGTCCGGTTCCCCCAGCGCGAGGCCGGCCCGCGCACCGACGCCGAGCTCGCCTACATCCACGACTACTACGTCTCCTACCTGATCCCCTGCTACGCCGCGGAGGGGAGGCCGTACGAGGGTGACGTCCCCGCCGTCGACGACTTCATCGCCGACGTGCGCGCCGAGCGGCCCTGGACCCCCTTCCCCGACGTGATGGACGGCGGGCTGGCGGCGGCGTGCCCGGTGCTCCCCGCTGCGTACCGGTGACGACTCCGGGCTCGCCCGCCGACGCCCTGGGTCGACGGCTGCGGGACGACCCGGACGCCGCTCGCGCCCTCGACGCCCTCCGGCGCGCCGCATACGGTCGCGAGGACGGAGACGCTCCGCACGTGGGGGTGCCCGAGGAGATCCGGCTGGCAGCCGGGATCGAGGTCGACGCGCTCCCGGCACCGCTCGTCGCGCTGCTGGTCGCGGAGCACCGCCTCGTCGGCGAGGGCCGGGAGCTGCTCGCCGCCGATGCGCGGACGACCCCGCGCGCGTCGGAGGACGTCCCGACCGCGGCCGCGGAGACCGCGGATCCGCGCGCGCACCCGCCCGCCCCGCGCCGCCGTCGCCTCCTCCGCCCCGGCCCGGTCGCCGCGGTGCTCGCGGGCGGGCTCCTCCTCGTCGGGCTCGGCACCGCATCCGCGGCCGGCCTCCTCTCCGACGACGACAGCTGGCGATCGCAGGAGCCGACCTCGACGCCCGGCCCGCCGAGCACGCCGGATCCCCGCATCGGCACGCCCGTGCCCGCGTTCACGGAGGAACCGCCGGCGAGGCTGCGCGAGGACCTCACCGACGTCGAGACCGCGCAGGCGCTCCGGGAGAGCGCCGACTCCCTCTGGGACCGGGTGCTCCTCGAGCGTCCCGACGCCGTGCGCCCGGATCTGCCCGTCGAGCGCGTCCTCGACGGCGAGGAGTGGGTCAGGCAGCAGGCCGCGTGCCTGGGCGAGTCGGGGGTGCGCGTCCAGGTCATCGGGACGGGCGAGGACACCCGGCTGGGCGCCCACTCCGCGGATGTCGCCGTGGAGTACGCCTGCTCGGTGCGCTTCCCGACCACGCCCGGCGGCCCGTTGACGGACGCCGCGCTCGGCTGGCTGCACGACTACTACGTCGACTTCCTCATCCCCTGCTACGCGTCCGAGGGCGAGCCGTTCGAGGGCGAGGTCCTGGATCGGGAGGCGTTCATCGCCTCGTCCCGCGCCGGGGATCCCTGGCAGCCGTACGTCGCGACGCGCGACGGCATGCTCGAGTCACGCTGCTCGCAGGCGCCCGCTGGCCTCCGCTGACCCGCCGCCGCACCTGCTGAGGACGCTTCTCAGCGCGGTTAGGGTTGAAGCCGTGTGCGCCCCCATCGGACCCCGGCCCCGCGCCACCGGTCCGCGATGACGGATCGGCACACACCGTGGGCGCCGGACGACGACGACGCGTCCCCCTTCGACCGGCGCGCGCGCCCGCGCCGCGAGCGGGCACCCCGCGCACGACGGACCCGTGAGGACCGGACCGCGGACGGATCCCCCGCCGCGACCGCCACCGCGACGGCGACCGCCACCGCCGCCCGCACCCGCCAGGACCACGACCACCCGCACGACCACGACGCCCCGCGCTCCACCCTCGCCGCCCCCGCCGGGATCCGCACCGGCCTCGCGACGGGCCTCGCCCTCGTCCTCCTGCTCCTCGCCCTCCGCGCCGCCTCCCCCGCGCTCGGCGACGGCATCCTGCCCGACCGGCTCCAGGACCTCGTCACCCTGAGCGTCAGCGTCATCGTGGAGTCGCTGCCGTTCGTGATCCTCGGCATCGTCCTGTCGATCGTCGTGCAGGTGTGGGTGCCGCCCGGCGTCATCGAGCGCCGCCTCCCCCGCAACCCGTTCGCGCGCCGCGCCTGCATCTCGTTCCTCGGCATGGCCCTGCCGGTGTGCGAGTGCGGCAACGTGCCGCTCGCGCGCGGCCTCGTGGTGCGCGGCTTCACGGTGCCGGAGTCGATCACGTTCCTGCTGGCGGCGCCGATCCTCAACCCGATCACCATCATCACGACGCACGCGGCCTTCGGCTGGGACGGCTGGATCCTCGTGGCCCGCCTGGTCGGCGGCTTCCTCATCGCGAACGTGGTCGGCTGGCTGTTCAGCCTGCACCCCGAGCCCGACCGCCTCCTCACCGACGAGTTCCGCGCCGAGTGCGCCCTCCCCGATCCGCATGCCCACGGCGGCGCGCGCGTCCGGAAGTCGATCTCGCTGTTCGGCCGCGAGGCGACGACGATCATGCCGGCGCTCGTCATCGGATCCCTGCTGGCCGGCCTCATCCAGGTCGCGGTGCCGCGCGAGGTGCTCGTCACGCTCGGCGGCAGCCCGATCCTCTCGGTGCTCGCGCTGATGCTGCTCGCGTTCGTCGTCTCGGTCTGCTCGAACGTGGACGCGTTCTTCGTGCTCTCGTTCGGATCCGTGTTCCTGCCCGGCGGCATCGTCGCCTTCCTGGTGTTCGGCCCGGTCATCGACGTGAAGATGCTCGCGCTCATGCGCACCACCTACTCGACCCGCACGCTCGTGATGATCACCTCGGTCGTCGCGCTGATCAGCCTCGCGCTGGGATGGGGTGTCAATGCCATCGCCTGACGACCGGGAGCCCGCCGACCGGGAGCCCGCCGACCGGATGCCGACCGCCCTCCGCCGCGCCCGACGCCGCCGCGCCGCGGGCGGCCGCGCCTCCTCCACGGTGGGCCTGGTGCTCCTCGCCGCGTGCATCGTCTCGACGCTGTGGCTGACGATCACCGGCCAGCTCGGCCTCTACATCCACCCGCGCTACTTCGTGTTCACCGGGATCATGGCGGTCATCGGCCTGGTCGCGACGGTCGCCGGGTTCGCGCTGCGCCCCGCCGACGCCGCGGAGGAGCACGACCACGACCACGGATCCGCCGCGCTCGACGACCCCGCCGCCGGACCCGTCGAGTCCGCCGCCGCCCGCGCCTCGCTCCGCGCCCGCGTCTCCCGCGTGGCCGTCGCCGCCGTCGTCACGGTCACGGTCGTCGCCGTCCTCGTGCTCCCGCCGCGCACGCTCACCCAGAGCACCGTCACGCAGCGCGCGCTCAACTCGAGCACGGTCGCCTCCGACGCGGCGCCCGACCAGGAGCTCCTCGGCACGAACGACTTCTCCACCCTGGGCGTGAAGGACTGGTCGCAGCTGCTCGCGCAGACCACGGATCCGACCTTCTTCACCTCGAAGTCCGTCGACATCACGGGCTTCGTGAGCGCCGACCCGGACGATCCCGACGACGTCTTCTACGTCACGCGCTTCGTCGTCACCTGCTGCGCGGTCGACGCGCAGCCCGTCGGCGTGCCCGTGTACCAGCCCGGCTGGAAGTCGACGCTGCAGACCGACGAGTGGGTGGAGGTGAAGGGGCCGTTCGCCTCGAACCCGAGCGCGAAGAGCCGGCAGCCGCTCGCCGTCATGCCGCAGGGCGTGTCGAAGGTCGACCAGCCCGCCGACCCCTACGTCTACTGAGCCGCCCGTGACCGACGCCCCCGCCTCCCCGCGCGCCTTCCGCCGGGCCTTCACCGCCGTGATCCTCGTGCTCGCCATCGCCTGCGGCGGCCTGCTCGCGGTCGCCGGCAGCCAGGGGCCGCGGCTCGTGCGCACCGACGTGGATCCGCTCGCCGTCGTGCAGCAGTCCCGGCAGCGACTCGTGCTCGCGGCCAACCGGCCGATCCAGCCGGTCGACGCCTCGCGCATCAGGATGGAGCCCGGGGCCGACTTCACCGTCGACACGCAGGCCGACCGCATCATCATCGACTTCACCCGGCCGCTCGCCTACGACGCCGCGTACACGGTGTCGATCGACGGCGTGCAGGGCGTCGGCGGCGGCCCCGCGTCCGACCTCGCGACGTCGTTCCGCACGGGCGACCCCGGCATGTACGTCCTCGTCCGCGGCGGCGAGCAGCAGGCGGACCGGATCCTCCGGCAGAGCGTCGCCGGCGGCGGCCAGGGCGCGAGCGACGAGGTGTTCGAGGCCACGAAGATCCAGGAGTACGCGGTCGTCGGGCAGTCGCTCGTGGTCGCGACGCTCCAGGACGACGGCACGAACGGCCTCGTGATCGCGGGGCTGGACGGATCCGGCCAGGTCGACCTGCCGCTCCCCGGCCGCGGCACGCTCCAGGACCTCCATGCCGAGGACACCGGGACCACGATCGGCTTCCGCTTCACGAGCACGGACGGCGGCCCGTACGACGACACCCTCATGGTCGACGACGTCGGCGCCGGGGCGACGCCGACGCCCGTGCTCGGGCTCGACGGGCAGGCGATCAGCGCGCAGGCGTGGGGCTTCGTGCCCGGGCGCCCGCAGCTCGTCGCGCACGGGCAGGACGGCGACCTCTACCTGGTCACGGTCGACGGGTCGTCGCCCATCGTCCCGCTCGGCCGTCACGGCACGCTCGGCCCGTTCTCCGCGGACGGCACGCGGCTCGCGGTCACGGATCCCGGCTCGACGACCGAGATCGACCTGCGCACCGCCCAGCAGACGACGCTGCCCACCGAGACCGGCGGCGCCGACCTCCAGTACGACGGCGCGATCTCGTTCGTGCCCGGCGACGACGGCGCGGTGCTCCGCGTGCGCACTGCGCTCGATCCCGCGACGGGCACCGCGACGCAGCGCCTCGTCGTCGTCCGCGACGGGACGGCCAGCGACGTCTACGTGCCCGCGGACCCGGCCACCCGCATCACGGGCCTCTCCGTCACCCCGAACGGGCGCTTCGCCCTGCTCGAGACGGTGCCGGATCCGGCGCGCGGCGCCAGCGACGACTACCCGCGCAACCCGCGCGACACGTCGGTGACCACGCTCCTCGTCGAGCTCGCGACCGGCACGGTGACCCGCAGCGTCGCCGGTTTCGAGGTCACGATCGGCTGACCCGCCGACCGTCGGATGATGGACCCATGACGACTCCTGCCGTGACCGATCTCGCCGCCGAGCTCCGCGAGGTGACCGCCCTCTGGACGCCCCGGGTCGTGGGGCGGGTGAACGACCAGTACGTGAAGGTCGCGAAGCTGCTCGGCGAGCTGACGTGGCACGCGCACGACGCCGAGGACGAGATGTTCCTCGTCGTCTCGGGCCGCCTCCGCATCCAGCTGCCGGACGATCAGGAGGTCGTGCTCGGTCCCGGGCAGTTCCACGTCGTGCCGCGGGGCGTGCCGCACAACCCGGTCGCGGACGAGGAGGTGGAGATCGTCCTCATCGAGACGGTCACCACCGCGCACACCGGCGACGTGGTCGTGCCGGGCACCGTGCCCGTGGAGCGGCAGGTGGGCGACTTCCGCTGACGCGACGGGCGTCGCGGCCCGACCCCGCACGCGCCGACGGCCCCGGCTCCCCGGAGGGAGACGAGGCCGTCGATGCGTTCTGCTGTGATCGCAGGTGGTGCTGTCCCGGGGTCGAGCCCGGGAGAGGTGCTACTTGGTGTTGACGGTGATCTTGGCGATGCCGACGACGAGCTGGTCGGTGACGGCGGTCGTGCCGAACGTGCTGTTCAGGAGCGACGCGGCGTCGGGGCTGACCTTGACCGTGGTGCCCTCGAGGACGGCGTTGTCACCCTCCATGGCGAGGGGCTTCAGGGTCGTGCCGTCGAGGTTGAAGATGTAGACGTCGTTCATGACGGCGCCGTCGCCGACCTGGACCGAGCCGGTGAGGCGGCTGGTGCCGGGGTCGATGACGAAGTCGGTGAGCTTCACGACGGTGGAGCCGGCGGTGAGGCTGATGCCGGAGCCGGAGTGGTCGATCTCGCCCTGGACGTAGGGGCGGTAGGACTGCTCGGGGTCGAAGTACTTCACGTTGCCGCCGGTGATGGGGAACGCGAGGGTGCCGGTGGAGCCGTCGAGGGTCGCCGTGCCGATGACGCCGGGGGTCAGGCCCAGGGTCGTGAGGGCACCGGTGAAGCCGCTGTCGAGGGTGACCTTCGTGTCGACGCCGGTCAGGGTCGGGATCGTCGCGAGGGGCGTGGGGTTGGCCTCGGTCGTCGCGGTCGCGGCGGGCTTGGAGGAGGTCGAGGACGACGGGGTCTCGGCGGGGGTCGAGCAGGCCGCCAGGCCGACGACGAGGAAGCCCGCGGTGGCGAGGCCGAAGACGGACTTGGTGAGATTGCGCATGGGATGTCCTTCGCTGTGTGGAACGGGGATCCGCCCGGTACCCCCGGGCGACACAGGGACTTCGGCGCGGCAGGAGAACGGGTTGGGGTTGGTTCTGCTTTCCCAGGGGAAGGCCAGGTTGACGCGCGGATCCCCTGGGATCACGCGGATCGACGAACTGCGCCATCGAATCGGACGGTTGACTTCCGACTGTCGCCGATATATCGTCGTTACATCGCGACAGCACGCCGCGATCCACGACATCACCTGACCGGAAGGAGCGCTCATGCGCACCCACGACCACGACGACCACCTCTCGTCCCCCTCATCCGCCGAGGCCCCCGCCGACCGCCACGAGCCCCGCATGCAGCACCACCGCGGCGGGCGCCCGCGCATCATGCCGGGTCACCCCCTCGCCCGCGGCTTCCGCCCGGGCGACGGCCCCGGCTTCCCCGGGTTCCCGGGCTTCCCCGGGATGGGCGGCTTCGGCGGCCCCGGCTTCGGACCGGGTCGCGGACGCGGCGGACGGGGTCGCGCCCGCCGCGGCGACGTCCGCCTCGCGATCCTCTCCCTGCTCGCCGACGCGCCCTCGAACGGCTACGGCCTCATCACGGGCATCGCCACGAAGACCGAGGGCGCCTGGCGGCCGAGCCCCGGATCCGTCTACCCCACGCTCCAGCAGCTCGTCGACGAGGACCTCATCGTCGCCGACGAGACCGGCGCCAAGAGCGTCTACTCCCTCACCGACCAGGGCCGCGCCCACGTCGAGGAGCACAAGGAGGAGATCGACGCCGCCTGGGCCGCGACCACCGACAAGTCCGAGGGCGAGGACGCGTTCCAGACCAGCCTCATGAAGCTCATGGGCGTCGTGAAGCCCCTCATGCACGACGCGACCGACGCCCAGCGCCAGGCCGCGGCGGCGAAGCTCGACGAGACGCGGCGCGCGCTGTACGCGATCCTCGCCGACTGACCCACCTGGGCCGCACGGCCCGGCACGACGACGGCCCCCGCTGATGCGGGGGCCGTCGTCGTGCGTGCGGGGCGGATCAGCGGATCGCCGCTCCTGTGTCGAGGTCGTCGCCGGCCTCGAGGTCCGGGCCGTCCGACTCGGTGATGTCGATGCCCAGGCCGCCGTCCGCGTCGTCGTCCACGACGCCGTCGTCGTCGCCGAGCGGCACGATGCGCTCGGCGTCGACGGCCTCCTGCGCCTCACGGGCGTCGGCCCCGACGAGCTCCTCCTCGTCGACGCCGGTGTCGTCCAGGTCGCGGTCGGCGGGGTCGCGCGGGTTCTCGATGTCGCTCACGGTGCTCTCCTTCGCTCGTCGATGCGGCGCGGACGCGCCGTACGTCGACGGTACGCGCCCCGGCTCCGTGCCCGCTGGCCCGATGCCTCCGCCGAGCGAGGGGAGGGCGGCTCGGCTCAGGAGACGCCGACGGTGATCCGGTGCCAGCCCGTCGCGCCGTCGGGGGCGGGCGGCGCCTCGTCGGAGGTCTGCGTCGCGCCCGTGGTGTCGGTCGCGCGCACCTCGACGCTGTGGGATCCGCTCGTCGCGTCCCACGCGTACGACCACTGCCGCCACGTGTCGGCCCCGACGCCGTCGCCCAGGGTCGCCTCGACCCAGTCGCCCTCGTCGACGCGCACCTCCACCTTCTGGATGCCGGTGTGCTGCGCCCAGGCCATGCCGGCGATCGCGGTGCGTCCCGCGTCGACGCGCGCGCCGGAGCGCGGGGTGTCGATGCGCGAGCCCGTCTTGATGGGGCCGCGCTCGGTCCAGCCGCGGGTCGACCAGTACGCGACGTCCTCGGCGAACGTCGTGACCTTGAGCTCGGTGACCCACTTGGTCGCGGAGACGTAGCCGTAGAGGCCGGGCACCACCATCCGCACGGGGAAGCCGTGCTGCTGCGGCAGGGGCTCGCCGTTCATGCCGACCGCGAGGATCGACGCGCGGTCGGGATCCGTGAGCGCCTCCAGCGGCGTGCTCGCGGTCCAGCCGTCCTGGCTCGTGGAGAGCACCATGTCGGCGCCCGCGGTGGGCTTCGCGCGCTCGAGCAGGAGGCGGATGGGATAGCCGAGCCAGAGCGCGTTGCCGATCAGGTTCCCGCCGACCTCGTTGGACACGCACGTGAGGGTGGTCACGTGCTCCTCGAGCGGCAGGGCGAGCAGCTCCGCGAACGTGATCTCGACCTCCTGCTCGACCATGCCGGTGATGCGCAGCTTCCACGACGCCGCGTCGACCGACGGCACCTGGAGCGCGGTGTCGATGCGGTAGAAGTCCGTCGCGGGCGTGAGGAAGGGCGCGAGGCCGGGCACGCCGAGCTCCGCCGACGCGGGGATCGCGGCGGCGGGCGTCACGGCGCGCGGGAGCACGAGCGTGCGGCGGAAGTCGTCCACGCGGGCGGCGGCGGCGTTGAGGCCGCGGGCCACGGATCCGGCGACGACGGAGGTGACGCCCGCCACGACCGTCATGAGTAAGAAGGCGCGGCGCTCGACGCGCGCGCCTGCGCCCGGGGTGAGCGGGGCGCGCGCGGCCGGGCGGGCGATGCCGCGCACGGGCTCGGCCACGGCCGCGGATGCGGATGCCGCGCGGTCCGCCGCGTCCCGCCAATCGCGGAGGCGCTCGGCGCCGCGGTGGAGGACGAAGACGCCGGCGATCATGCCGACGATCGTGGGGATCGCCGCGGCGCCCGTCGCCCCGGCGCGCGTGGTGGCCGCCAGCACGGCGACCCCGGCGAACAGCGCGAGGACGACCACGCCGAAGGGCGGTCGGCGCACCTGCAGGATCCCGGCGAGCGCCGCGGCGGCGAGCACCACCACACCGAGCACGACGATGAGCGCGACCTTGTCGCCCGTGCCGAACAGGGCGATCACCGTGTCCTTGACGCCCGCGGGCACGAGGTCGATGACGAGCGCACCCACCGCGAGCACGGGGCTCGCCGCCGGGGCGACGAAGGCCGCGGCGATCTCGGCGACGGCCAGCACGGCGAGCGCCGCCACGACACCGATGCACGCGGACCACCAGCGGAGGGCCGCGCGGGTCACGAGGCGACCGGCTTGCTGTACGGGAGGATCACGTCGAAGCGGCAGCCGCCCTCGATGTTCTGGACGGTGACGTCGCCGTCGTGCGCGCGCACGATGCCGCGGACGATCGCGAGGCCGAGCCCGGCCCCTCCGCCGCCCGACGCGTAGCCGCCGTCGTGCGTGCCCTCGGCCTGCACCGCGGGGTCCGGCGGCGTGGCCTCGACGGGCGCGGCCGGGAAGTCGGGGCCGAGCGCGGTCCTCTCGGCGGCGCTCTTCCCGTAGGCGCGCGGCGTGCGGGACCCGGTCGACCGCCAGCCGGCGTCGAACACGCGCGGGAGGTCGGCCTCGGGGATGCCGCCCGCGGTGTCCTCGACGGAGAGGACGGCGAGGTTGCCGGAGTCGCGGTGCGCGGAGATCACGATGCGGCCGCCGGGGAGCGACTGCTGGATGGCGTTCATCACGAGGTTGCCGACGACGCGCGAGAGCTCGCGCGGGTCGCCCTGCACCACGAGGTCGTCGTGCGCGGTCTCTCCGCGGAGCTCGACCTTGCGGGCTTGGGCGACCGGGCCGAGCTCGGCGACGGTGTCGCTGACGACGTCGTAGAGGGAGACGCGCTCGACGGCGAGCTCGAGGCTTCCCGAGTTGATGCGGGACAGCTCGAACAGGTCGTCGACCATGCCGTTGAGGCGGTTCGCCTGCACGCGGATCTGGCGGAAGTAGCGGTGCTCGTCGTCGACCATGCCGTCCTCGAGGGACTCGGCCATGGCGCGGATCCCGGCGAGCGGCGTGCGCAGGTCGTGCGACATCCACGCGATGAGCTCGCGGCGGCTGCGCTCCTGCGCCTCCATCTTGTCGCGGGCGTCGGCGAGGCGGCGGTTGGCGGCGCTGAGCTCGCGGGCGAGCTGGGCGAACTCGGTGCTGGTGGGGCGTCCCGGCTCGACGGCGGCCTCCTCGCCCATGGACGCGGCGTAGCGGCCGAGCTCGCGGCTGCCGCGCACGAGGGTCATGCCGAGCATCGCGGCCATGACGAGCGAGACGAGCGCGGAGACGGCGGCGACGGAGAGGAACGCGGTGAGGCCGGCGTCGTCGACGAGCATGCTCGCGGTGACGGCGACCATGCCGCCGACGACCGAGAGCACCGCGGCGAGCGCGACCACGCAGATCTGGAGCACGAGGGAGCGGCGGCGGAGGGCGCGCAGCAGGACGCTGGCGCCGAGGCCGACGACCGCGGCGCAGACGAGCGCGGTCAGGACGACGACGAGGAAGGAGTCGGCGGTCACGCGTCGGCCTCGGCGGGCGTCGCCGGAGTGGCGGGCGTCGCGGCGTCCGGGTCGAAGCGGTAGCCCACGCCCCAGACGGTGCCGAGGAGCACGGGGTGCGCGGGATCCGCCTCGATCTTCTCCCGCAGGCGCCGCACGTGCACGGTGACGGTGGAGAGGTCGCCGATCTCCCACCCCCACACCTGGCGCAGCAGGTCGTCGCGCCCGAAGACGCGGCGCGGGTTCCGGAGCAGGAAGGCGAGCAGGTCGAACTCGCGGGAGGTGAGCGACAGCATGACGCCGGCCTGGTGGATCTCGCGCGCGCCGAGGTCGAGCACGAACGGTCCCGCGACGAACGGCGGCTCGGGCACGGCCTCGGGGACGGTGCGGCGGAGGACGGCGCGCACGCGGAGCACGAGCTCGCGCGGCGAGAAGGGCTTGGCGAGGTAGTCGTCCGCGCCGGCGTCGAGGCCGTTGACGCGGTCCTCGCCCTGGCCGAGCGCGGTGAGCATCACGACGGGGACGGGCGACTCGGGGTGGTGGGCGCGGATCCGGCGGCACACCTCGAGGCCGTCGAGGCCGGGGAGCATGCGGTCGAGCACGACGAGGTCGGGCATGCGCTCGGTGGCGACGCGCACGGCCTCGAGGCCGTCGGCGACGGTCTCCACCTGGAAGCCCGACGCCTTGAGGTAGCGGCACACGACCTCGTTGACCGTGGGGTCGTCCTCGACCACGAGGATGCGGCGGCCGCGCAGCGGATCCGGCCGCGAGGGATCGGGCCGCGCGGGGTCGGGGCGCCCGGCGTCGGCGCGCGCGGGATCGTAGGTGGGGCTCACCCGGTCAGACTATGCGCGGTCCCTGGGCCCGACCCCGCGGGTGTCCGGCTTGCGAGCGAGCCGTCACCCCTCATGGCGCGAGGCGGGGGCACGTGGCGGCCGGACGCAGGCGCGGCCTCCTAGGCTCGACGGATGACGCCAGCGCTCGTGGACGTGGTCCTCCCCTGCCTCGACGAGGAGGAGGCCCTGCCCTGGGTCCTCTCCCGCCTGCCCGAGGGGTACCGCGCGATCGTCGTCGACAACGGATCCACCGACCGCTCCGCCGAGGTCGCGCGTGCTCACGGCGCCCTCGTGGTGGCGGAGTCGCGCCGCGGGTTCGGCGCTGCCGCGCACGCGGGGCTCGAGGCCGCGACCGCGCCGCTCGTGGCGTTCTGCGACGCCGACGCGTCGATGGATCCCGCGCTCCTCCCCCGCGTCGTCGACCCGGTCCGCGACGGCGAGCGCGACCTGGTGCTCGGCCGCCGCGTGCCCTCGGCCCGCGGGGCGTGGCCGCTGCACGCGCGGATCGCGAACCTCGAGCTGGCCAGGCGGCTGCGGCGGATCACGGGCGTGCCGCTGCACGACCTCGGTCCCATGCGCTGCGGGCGGCGCACGGAGCTGCTCGATCTCGGGATACTCGACCGCCGCAGCGGCTATCCGCTGGAGATGCTGCTGCGGGCATCCGCGGCGGAGTGGCGCATCCTTGAGGTGGACATGCCGTACGCGCCGCGCGTGGGGCGGTCCAAGGTGACCGGCACCGTGCGCGGGACCGTCACGGCCGTGCGCGACATGTCGCGCGTGCTGGCCGAGGCGCGAGCGGCGGCAGCGGGAGCCGACCGCACCCCGGGAGGATCCGCGTGACCGCCGTCGTCGTCATCGCCAAGGAGTGCATCCCGGGCCGCGTGAAGACGCGCCTGCACCCGCCGTTCACGCTCGAGGAGGCGGCCGAGCTCGCGTCCGCCGCCCTCGCCGACACGCTCGCCGCGGTCGACGACGCCGCGCCCGAGCGGCGTGTCCTGCTCTTCGACGGCGCGAACCCGCCCGCGGAGGCCGCCGGCTACGACGTGATCCCGCAGGTGACGGGCGACCTCGACGAGCGGCTCGCGGCGATGTTCGACGCGCTCGACGGCCCCGTGCTCCTCGTGGGAATGGACACCCCGCAGCTCACCGCGCCCCTCCTCCGCCCCGTGCTCGACTCCTGGGCCGACGGCGCGCGCGGCCCCGACGCCTGGTTCGGCCCCGCCAACGACGGCGGCTTCTGGGCGCTCGGCCTCCGGGATCCGGACGGCGCGCTCGTGCGCGGCGTGCCCATGTCGCGGGACGACACGGGCGCCGTGCAGCTGTCGCGCCTCATCGACGCCGGGCTCGACGTGGCGATGCTGCCCGAGCTCACCGACGTGGACACGGTCGACGACGCGCGGGAGGCCGCCGAGGCCGCGCCCGCCCATCGCTTCGCCCACGTGCTCCGAACCCTGGAGACCGGCGCGAGCACCCGCGCCGCCACCACCGCACCCGCGACATCGCAGAGGGACCCCGCATGAGCCTGGCCGTCGAGCACCCCGAGGACCGCGCCTCCGCGCGCGTCCGAACCTTCGGATCCGGTGGCGGCGAGCCCTACGCCCGGGCCCTCCGCGACTCCGGCGAGGTCCTCTTCCTGTCGCTCGCGTCCTCCGACGACGACAGCGCCGAGGTCATGGACCTGGGCCGCTGGAGCGCCGACGCCGACGCCGTGGACGCGAGCCTCCTCGCCGACGCCGCCGGCCCCGTGCTCGACATCGGCTGCGGCCCGGGCCGCATGGTCCGCGCGGCCATGGACGCCGGGCTCGGCGCGCTCGGCATCGACGTGTCCCCCACCGTGGTCGAGATGGCCGCGGGCCTCGGCCTCCCCGTCCTCCACCGCTCGGTCTTCGAGCGCCTGCCCCGCGAGGGCGGCTGGGGCACGCTCCTCCTCCTCGACGGCAACATCGGCATCGGCGGCGACGCGGCCGCGCTCCTCGCGCGCTGCGGCGACCTCCTCGACGACGAGGGCGCGCTCGTGGTGGAGACCCACCCGGATCCCGCCCGCGACCGCACCTTCGAGTGCACGGTCGAGGACGGCCAGGGCCGGGCGAGCGACCCGTTCCCGTGGGCGCAGGTCGGCCGCGACGCCGTCGCGCGCATGGCGGTCGACGCGGGCCTCGAGCTCGTTCAGTGCTGGGAGACCGAGGGCCGGTCCTTCTGCCGCCTCGTCCGCGCGTAGAGCGCCGCGACGACGCCGGTCGCCACCGCGGTGGCGACCCACATGAGCGCGAGGCGCGGCGCGTAGTCCGCGATGAGGATCGTCGGGTTGTCGTTGCCGATGGCGCGGGCCCGGATCTCGGGGACGACCACCAGGGTCATCACCGCCATCACGACCACGCCCGCCTGGACGATCACGAGCGATCCCGGTGGGAGGCGCCGGCCGGCCTTGCGGATCAGCAGGCCCGCGACGAAGACGACGGGCGACAGGATCGCGTCATGGACGAGGATCGCGATCAGCAGGAACACGGCGACGCCCACGACCTGGTCGGTGCGCTGCGAGTCGAGCAGCACGAGCGCGCCGACCACCAGGCCGACGATGCCGACCGCGATGAGCGCGATGCGGGCCGCGCGGACGCCGCGCGTCGCGGGGATGCGGGTGCCGGTCATCACATGACCTCCAGGGTCGAGAGCCACTTGGTCTGCAGCACGCCGGGACGCCCGGGCGCGATCATGCGCGCCGGGTAGCCGTGCTGGATGTCGAGGGGCGCGCCGTCGAGCTCGAGCGCCACGAGGGTGAGCGGGTCGCGCACGTACTCGGGGCCCATCTCGGTGCGCCGGAAGCCGCCGCTCTTCTCGAGGCTCGTGACGCGGAGGCGGGCACCGGGGTCGGCGCCGACCTGGTCCATGAGGTCCATGAGGCGCACGCCGCGCCAGGTCGCCGACTGGCTCCAGCCCTCGACGCAGGAGATGGGGAGCGTCGCGGTGACCAGCCCCATGCCGCGGAGGTCGTCCATCGTGAAGGCGCGGGAGGAGGATCCGTTCGAGACGGTGAGCGTCCACCCGGCGTCCATGGCGGTCTCGGTGACCCCCGCGGCCTCGGCCGTGCGGTTGACGGGCAGCCCCTGCGGGCCGGTGCCCATGACGCGCGGGCCGAAGGCGTTGAACGGGGCGAGGATCCGGGACGACTGGCCCGCGGTGAGGCCCACGACCGCGGCCACGGATGCGCCGACCGCCACGAGGAAGCCGCGACGGGCGACCGGGGTGGGCGTGACGGGGGTGTCGTCGATCCAGGCGAGCACGCGGCCGGTGATGCCGCGGGGCGCGCGGGCCGGAGTGCCGTCGGGCGCGTCGGCGGGCGCGTCCTCCGCCTCCACGATGGGCGACTCGTCCGCCTGCCCGCGCCGCCAGTGCCTGGCGATCGCGGGCAGCTTGACGCCGATGTGGATCGCGAGCGACCCGATCACGACGAAGGCCAGCGCGAAGTGCGTCTGCCGGAAGTAGAAGGGGAACGGCACCCACTGGAACGTGTTGAGGAGGCCCATCGTCACCTCGAGCAGCGACGCCCCGACGAACACGGCGATGGACGCGCGCTCCAGGAACGACACGACCCCGGTGACGGGCGGATACGTGAGCAGCTCGGGGAAGACGATCCAGAGCTTGGCGAGCAGCAGCGGCACGCAGGCGATGCCGGCCGTGATGTGGATCCCCTGCGTCAGCCGGTAGAGCGACACGGGCGCGGTCGGGAAGCGCATCCACGGCAGCGGGTCCTGGAGGAAGTGGCTGTAGAGGCCCGTCGTGAAGCACACGAGGAAGGCGAGGCCGAGGAGGCGGCCGATCACGACCGCCAGCCGGGTCGTGCGCGCGGGCGAGGCCAGGCGGCGCCTGGCCTCGTGCATCAGCGTCCGCATGGGGGTCGTCCTTCGTCCGGGGAACGGCGGGTCGGGGCCGGTCGGCGGTCGTCGAGCTGCGCGCCGCCATGATGGAGTGTGCGCACCGCCCTCACCGCCCTCGTCCTCGCCGTCATGGCCGCGCTCACCGGGTGGTCGGTGGTCGCGTTCGATCTGTTCGGCGATGCCGACGACGAGGCGTTCTTCCGTCGCGAGGGTGCCGCGCCGTTGTTCTGGCTCGTGGTCGTCATCTGGGTGGTGTTCGGAGCGGCGGTCCTCCTGGTGCGGAAGCTGCCGGCCCGATCCGCCGCTGCGCTCATCATCCTCGGATCGGTGGGCCTCGGCGCGGTCGCGATGGCCGGACCGCCGAACACCAGCACCGACTCCGCGCGATATGCGTGGGACGGGATCGTGCAGAACGCGGGCGAGTCGCCCTACCGGTACACGCCGGCCGACCCTGAGCTGCGGGACCTCCGGCCCGACTGGCTCTATCCGAAGACCGTCGTCGGGTCGGACGGGGCCGCCACCTGCGAGGGGAAGCGGATCATGGGCGTCCGCGAGGAGGAGACGCACGAGCCGATGTGCACGGCGCTCAACCGCCCCAAGGTCCCGACGATCTACCCGCCCATGGCCGAGCTGTTCTTCGCCGGCGTGCGCGCGGTCGTCCCGGTGACCGCCGAGTACTGGGCGTTCCAGGCCGCCGGGCTCGTGATGATGACGGCTGTGACGCTCCTGCTCGTCCGCGCGCTGCGGAAGCGCGGCAGGCCCGTGTGGTGGGCGGCGCTCTGGGCGTGGTGCCCGCTCGTGGCGAGCGAGGTGGTCACGAACTCGCACGTCGACGCGCTGGGGGCGCTGCTCGCGCTCGCGGCGTCGCTGCTCGTCGCCGGGGGGATGCGGTGGCGCGGCGGCATCGCGCTCGGCGCGGCCATCGCGACCAAGCTCATCCCGGTCATCGCGGCGCCGGCGCTGCTCCGCAAGCAGCCGTGGAAGGTGATCACCGCGGCCGTCGTCACGTTCGCCCTGCTCTACGTGCCGTACGTGCTCAGCACCGGGATCGCCGTGCTCGGATACCTGCCCGGCTACCTGCAGGAGGAGGGCTACGACGACGGCGGGCGGTTCCCCCTCGTGGAGCTCGTCGTGCCCGGGCAGTACGGGCTCATCGCGGTCGCGCTGATCCTCGTGGTCACCGCCGGCCTCGTCTGGTGGAGGACCGACCCGGCGGATCCGTGGCTCGGCCAGCTCGTGATGATCGGCGTCACGCTCCTCGCCGTCAGCCCGCGCTACCCCTGGTACGCGCTGCTGCTCATCCCGTTCATCGCCATGACCGGCCGCGGCGAGTGGTTCGCGGTGGTGGCTGCGCTCGCGCTGCGCCTGTTCGCGCCGGACGAGTGGGCCTGGCAGATCGCGCTCGCGACGGCGCTCGTGATCGTCGTGGCCGGGTCGCTCGTGCGCCTCGGGCCGGACGGGCGCGCGCGCCTCGTGCCGGCGGCGGTGCGGCGGCGGCTCGGTCGGGGGCGCGTCTCCGCTGGCGGGCCCGACGCGGGCTGATCAGGCGCCGTGCGGGATCCGCACGGCGAGGCGCTCGCCCGCGACCGGGCGGAGGGCGGCGAAGGACACGGCGTCGAGCTCGGCGGTGACGTCGCCCTCGAGCGCCGACGGGCCGTCGGGTGCGAGGCGGAGCGTGACGAGGATCCGGCCGGCGACGCCCTCGATGCGGCGGACCACGCCGGTCGCGACGTGGCAGGCGGGGGCCGAAGACGACTCGGACGCGCGGTCGCGGTCGCGGTCGCGGTCGCGGGACAGCCGCACGTCCGCCGGCGCGGCGATCAGCGCGGTCGGCCGCCCGTCGGGATCCCCACCCGTCAGCCGGTTCATGCCCACGAGTCGGGCCACGTACGCGGTCGCGGGCCGCGCGGCGACCTCGGCGGGAGAGCCCTCCTGCACCTGCCGCCCGTCCTCGAGCACGTGGATCCGGTCGGCCAGCGCGAGCGCGTCCACCGGGTCGTGGGTGACGAGGACCGCCGCGCCGCCGAACCGCAGCAGCTCCTCGGCGAGGAGGTCGCGCACGTCGAGCCGCGTGCCCGCGTCGAGGGCCGCCATCGGCTCGTCGAGGAGGAGCAGCGCCGGCTCGAGCACGAGGGCGCGGGCGAGCGCGACGCGCTGCGACTGGCCGCCCGACAGCGCGGCGGGCCGGCGGTCGGCGAGGTCCGCGATCCCGAGCCGGTCGAGCAGGGTGCGCGCCCGGTCGTCGGCGACCGCGCGCGCGACGCCCTGCGCGCGCGGGCCGAACGCGACGTTCTGGACTGCGGACAGGTGCGGGAAGAGGAGGTGGTCCTGGAAGACGACGCCGATGCCGCGGTGCTCGGCGGGGATCCGCACGTCCGCGAGCCCGCCGGACGCCGCCGAGCCGCCCGCATCCTCCAGCACGCGCCCGTCGAGCGCGACGCGGCCGTCGGTGAGCGGCGCGAGCCCGGCGAGCGCCCGGAGCAGCGTGGACTTGCCCGCGCCGTTCGGCCCGACGACCGCGGTCGTGGATCCGGCCGGCACCGCGAGCGCGACGTCGAGCCGGAACGCGGCGCGCTCCACGACGACTCGCGCGTCCAAGCCAGCGGAGGCCGTCCGAGCGTCCCCGCTCACGTGTGCACCCCCGACGCCCAGCGGTCGCGCAGGCTCACCAGCACGACCACCGACACCGCGAGCAGCACGAGGCTCAGCACGACGGCGGCGTCCGGATCCGTCTGCAGCGCGAGGTAGGCCGACAGCGGCACGGTCTGCGTCACGCCCGGGAAGCTGCCCGCGAAGGTGAGCGTCGCGCCGAACTCGCCGAGCGCGCGGGCGAAGCACAGCACCGCGCCCGCGCCGATCCCGGGTGCCACGAGCGGCAGCGTCACGCGCCGCAGCACCGTCCAGCGGCTCGCGCCGAGCGTCGCGGCGGCGTCCTCGAAGCGGCGGTCCGCCCCGCGCAGCGCCCCCTCCACCGCGAGCACGAGGAACGGCATGGCCACGAAGGTCTCGGCGATCACCACGGCGGGCGTCGTGAACGGGATGGTGATCCCCGTCAGCGCCTCGAGCGGTCCGCCGATCAGCCCGCGGCGCCCGAGCAGGAGCAGCAGCGCCACGCCGCCGATCACGGGCGGCAGCACGAGCGGCACCGTCACCAGCGCGCGGAGGATCCGCTGCACCACGGGCGGCCGGCCCGCCGAACGGGAGAGCACGAACGCGAGCGGCACCCCGAGCACGAGGCTCAGCGCGGTCGCGGCGAGCGCGCTGCCGAGCGAGAGGCCGAGGGCGCGCGCGATGCCCGGATCCGCCAGCCGCTCCCCCAGCGTCGCCCACGGCGCGCGCACCACGAGGGCCGTGAGCGGCAGCACGAGGAACGCGAGGGCGACGCCGGCGGGGATCCAGAGGAGCGCCGGGACGCGGTCGGCGCGCTCGCCCGAGCGGACGCGGGTGCGGGTGCGGACGCGGACGCGCGCGCGGGCGCCGGTGCCCGCGCGGTCAGGGCGCACGGAACCCGGCGGCCTGGAACACGGCCCGGGCGTCGTCGCCGGCCACGTAGTCGGCGAACGCGGCGGCGACGGCGGGCGACGCGGATCCGGCGAGCGGCGCGACCACGCAGTCGGTCGTCGCATTCACCTCGTCCGGCAGCGGCACGCCCTCGACCTCATCGCCCGCGGCGCGCACGTCCGTCTCGTAGACGACCGCCGCGTCCACCTCGCCGAGCTCGACGCGGGTGAGGGCGGCGCGCACGTCCTGCTCGAGCGAGTCCGGCTGCGGCGTGATGCCCGCGGCGGCGAAGGCCTGCGCCGCCGCGGCCCCGCACGGCACCTTGGGCGCGCAGAGGGCGAGCGTGCGGGCGGGGTCGGCGAAGTCCGCGAGGCCCGCGATGCGGCCGGGGTTCCCGGGCGGCACCGCGATCTCGAGCGCGTTGCGGGCGAACACGCGCGGATCCGCGGCCGTCTCCCCCGCGTCCACGACCGTCGTCATCGTCGCGTCGGATGCGGACGCGAACACGTCCGCGGGCGCGCCCTGCACGATCTGCTGCGCGAGCGTCGAGCTGCCGCCGTACGACACCGTGACGGTCACGCCCGGGTGCGCGCTCTCGAAGCCGCGGGCGACCTCGTCCATGCTGCCGGTGAGCGACGCCGCGGCCTGCACGACGAGCGTGCCGGCGAGGGAGTCGGGGGCGGGATCGGGGACGCCGACTGGCGCGGATCCGGCCGCCGAGCACCCGGCGAGGAGCCCCGCGGCGATCGCGCCGACGACGGCCGCGCGCGCCACGGTCGCCCGACGTCCCCGGCGCATCACGCCCGCCCGCCCGTCAGCGTCTCGGGCGCGAGCAGCTCGACGCCCACGTTCGTGGCCTTCACGGTCGCGGCGGCGGGCGCGCCCACCTCGAGCTCGAGCTCGTCGGCGGCCTCGCGGCTGATGAGCGACACCATCCGGAACGGCCCCGCCTGGATCTCGACCTGCGCCATGACCCCGTCGCGCACGACGCGCGTGACGATGCCGGGCATGCGGTTCCGCGCCGAGGTCGGCGGACGACCGGCTCCGGATGCGGCGAGCGACCCGTCCGCCGCGAGCTCGATCGCGAGGTGCGCGAGCTGCACGCCGTCGACCTGGATCAGCCGCCCCTCGCCGCGCACGAGGTCGAGCCGGCCGGCGTCGGCCCAGCGGCGGAGGGTGTCGTCGCTCACCCCGATGAGCGCCGCGGCCTCGCTCACGCGGTAGCGGAAGGGTCCCGGGGCGTTCGCCCCGGCGATGGGCGGCTCGGCATCCGCGGCGCGGGCGGGCGTGCTGTCCCTCTTCTGCGTCATGCGACGATCCTAGGCACCGCAGGCGCGGCGCGCGCCCGTCGCCCTCATCCGCTCCACGTCGGCCCCGCTCCGGCGCGCGCGTAGCCTGGGGTGATGAGCACCTCGCTGGGGATGCCGGCGATGCCGCGTCCCGCCGCCGCTCCGGGCCCCGCCCGGCCGGACGATCCGGCGCTCCTCGACCCCTTCGGCCGCCGCGCGACCGACCTCCGCATCTCGCTCACCGACCGCTGCAACCTGCGCTGCACGTACTGCATGCCGGCCGAGGGACTCCCGTTCACGCCCGACCGGCAGGCGCTGCAGCTCGCCGAGATCGAGCGGCTCGTGCGCATCGGGACGCGCGACCTCGGCGTACGCCAGGTGCGGTTCACGGGCGGCGAGCCACTGCTGCGCCGCGACCTCATCGAGATCGTCGCCGCGTGCGCCGCCATCCCCGACCGACCCGAGATCTCGCTCACCACCAACGCGATCGGCCTCGCGTCGCGGGCGCAGGCCCTGAAGGACGCGGGGCTCGACCGGATCAACGTCTCGCTCGACTCCGTGCACGCCGAGACGTTCCGGCTCATCACGCGCCGCCCGTTCCTCGACCGAGTGCTCGACGGGATCGACGCCGCGGCTGCTGCGGGGCTGGCGCCCATCAAGATCAACGCGGTGCTCGTGCGCGGCGTCAACGACGACCAGGCGGCGGACCTCCTCGAGTGGGCCGTCGCGGGCGGCCACCAGCTGCGCTTCATCGAGCAGATGCCCCTCGACGCCGACCACGCGTGGGACCGCGACGAGATGATCACGGCCGCCGAGATCCGCGCGCGCCTCTCCGAGCGCTTCACGCTCGTGCCCGACGAGGAGCCGCGCGACGGATCCCCCGCCGAGCTCTGGCGCGTGCACTCGCGCGAGGGCGGGGCGGGCACCGCGATGCTCGGCCGCGTGGGCGTCATCGCGAGCGTCACCGAGCCGTTCTGCGCCGACTGCCGCCGCACGCGCCTCACCGCGACGGGCGGCGTGCGCAGCTGCCTCTTCTCTCACACCGAGACCGACCTGCTCGCTCCTCTCCGCTCCGGCGCGTCCGACCAGGAGATCGCCGACCTCTGGCGCGGCGCGATGTGGGCGAAGCCGAAGGGCCACGGCATGGACGACGCCGACTTCATCCAGCCCGCCCGCTCGATGAGCGCGATCGGGGGCTGACGTGATCGTGCCCGTGGAGCTCTTCGCGGCCGCAGCAGCTGCGCTCGGCCGCACCACCGACGATCTCGAGCTGCCCGACGGCGCAGTGCTCGGCGATCTGATGGACGCGCTCGGGTCCCGTGCCGCCACCTCGGCGGATCCCGCGAACGCCGCCGCCGTCCTCGCCCGCTGCACCTACCTCGTCGAGGGCGTCGCCACCACCGACCGCGACGCGCCCCTCACCGCAGGCAGCGCGGTGGATGTGCTGCCGCCGTTCTCGGGCGGCTGAATCCGGGATCGCCTGCCCACGCTGCGGCCCTAGCCAGCGGCGCCCGGGAGCGGGAGGGTGGGGGATGCCCGCCGAACCCGAACCCGATTCCACCCGCGTCCGCGACCAGCCCGCGATCCGCACCGGGCGCCGGCGCCAGTGGCTCGTCCCCGCGGGTCTGATTGCGGGGGTCACCGTCGGGCTGCTCGTCGCGGCGCTCCGGCTGGAGACGGCGATCCCGCTGGCTGGCATCGCCGCGACGGCGCTCCTCTACCTCGCCATGCTCGTCGTCGCCGCGACCGTGCGCACGGCGCGCATCCGGAACCTCGCGTTCGCCTGGCTCATGGGCCTCATCGCCGTCGTCGCGCTCGGTTCGCTGCTCCTCCTGCTGCTGTCGGAGCGCGCAGGGACCTGACGGGGAGGCGCCGCACCCGGCGGTCCCCTACGCGCGGAGGTCCAGCTCGGCCACGACCGCGGCGACGCGCGCAAGGGCAGAGGCATCCAGCCCCCGCACCGGGCGCGGCAGCGAGTCAGGCGCGACGAGGCCCAGGTGCTCGGCGATCGCGGCGATCACCCGGAAGCTGCCGCCGTGCTCGGCGAACAGGTCCCACAGCGGCCGCAACCGGGCGGACTCCGCGGCAGCGGCCTCGGGATCCCCGGCCTGAGCCGCGCGGGTGATCCGCAGGGCGGGCTCCGGCAGCGTGCCGGCGATCGCCGAGTACCAGGCGTCGCAGCCCGCGACGAGGCCGGTCGCGCCGAAGCCGTCGCCGGAGACGCCGATGGTCACGTCTGCGGGGATCCGGGCGCGGATCGCCTGCACGCGCTCGGCGGCCTCGGCGGGATCCGCGGGAACGCCCGGGATCTTGATCGACGCGACGTGCGGCAGGCACGCGATGGATGCGTACAGGTCGTCCGTGAAGGTCACGTGCGTGGTGCCCGGGTTGTCGTAGACCACGAGCGGCACCGACAGCTCGGCCGTGACGTCGGCGAAGAGGCCGTGCACCTCGTCGTCCGTGAGCGCCTGGTAGGTGATGGGCGCGAGGAGCACCGCGCTCGCCCCGGCCCGCTGCGCGTCCTCCGCGAGCGCACGCACCTGCGACGTGCGCAGGGCGCCGATCCCCACGATCACCGGCACGGGACCCGCGTGGTCCACGGTCGCGGTCGCGACCCGGCGGCGCTCCTCGCGGTCCAGGTACGCGTACGAGCCGGTGGACCCGAGGGCGGTGATGGAGTCGACCCCGGCGACGGCGAGCCGCTCGACGAGACCCGCGTACGCGGCCTCGTCGACAGTGTCGTCGCGGAGCGGGGTGAGGGGGAAGGCGCTGAGACCCGTGAGCATGGGCATCCGATCCGATCGAGGGCGGCCGATCCCGCCGCGTGGGCGGGTGCGGGGATCACCCCATCCTGACGGGACGGGCGCCGGGACGGGCGCCGGCTCCGTCAGCGCCCGTCGTACGCGGCCTGCAGCTCCGCCACGACGAGCCGGCCCATGCCCATCATCGCGGCCATGGCGCGCGCGGCGCCCTCGGGGTCGGAGCCGCCGATCGTGGACGCCATCGCCTCCGGGACGACCTGCCACCAGAAGCCCCAGCGGTCGCGCACCCAGCCGCACCGGCCCTCGGTCCCGCCGTCGGCGAAGGCGTCCCAGTAGCGGTCGACCTCCTCCTGGTCCGCGGCCGAGATCGACAGCGACACCGCCTCGGTCGCCTGCATGCCGGGGCCGCCGTTCAGCAGGCGGATCCCCTGGCCGTCGAGCTCGAGGTCGACCACGAGGGCCGTGCCGCGGAGAGCCGGGTCCGGGAAGTCGTCCGGGTAGCGCGAGGTGTCGGTGATCCGCGATCCGGGGAACAGGTCGACGTAGAACCGAGCCGCCTCCTCGATCTCCTCGCCGAACCAGAGGGTGGGGGTGATGCGCGGCATAGGGGCTCCTCGTGTCCGACGGCGGCCTCGTCGCGCGCCGTCGTGGCCACGCTAGCCACCGGCGAGCGCGCGGACCAGAGTCCGACCGACAGCGGATGCGGCGGGCGACTCAGACCGCGCGGCGCCCCGCGAGGAGCGCCTCGAGGACGGCGGCGCCGCGATCCGCGTCCGCCACGGTGACCAGCCGCGCGCGACCGCCGCCGAGCCGCACGACGAGGCCGGGCCCGGAGCGCGTCACGTAGGCGACGCCGCGGCCCGAGACGCGCAGGCCCCATCCGCCCCACTGCCCCGGGGAGACGTCCTCCCACCCGGCCGACTCCATGCGGGCGAGGGGCACGCGCATGATCGGGATCCGCGTCCACGTCGAGACGACCCGGAGCCCGCGCCGGTCGACCGTCACGTCGACGCGCGCGAGCGCCAGCATCGCGAGGCCGGCGACGACGAGCGGGATCCCGGAGAGAGCGGCCGTGCCGACGTCCCCCGCCGACGCGCTGGCCGCGGCGACGATCCCGAGCACCACGACGACCGCGCCGATCCCCGCGAACCATCCGCTCCCGGTGCGACCGCGCCAGGCGACCCGGGCCGTGGCGGGGATCTCGAGCGGCGCCACGTCGTGCGCGGGGACGGGTCCCGCCGCGCGGACCAGGACGGCCACGGGGATCCCGGCCGCCACTGCCCCCACCCCGAGGAGCACGACGCTCCACGCGACGGGGAAGGTGCCGTCGCCGACGGCGGCGGACGCCGCGATCGCGATCCATGCCGCGGCGAGGATGCCCGTCACGAGGTTCGCGACGAGGAGCACCGTGGCCGCCGTGCGCCGATCCCGCGACCGCAGGGCGGCGACGGCCAGCGCCACGGCCACGACCGCGAGGCCCAGCGCGACCGCGAGCATCACCCAGGGCGAACCCCATCCGTCTGGCGTCCCGTCGGCGGCGAAGTGGACCGCGATGCGGGCGGGCAGCTCCGGCGCGAGCAGGACGGCCGCGGCGCCGAGCGCCAGGGCGATGACCGCTGCCGGGGCGACCACCGCCACGCGCGCGCCGGTCGGCAGCGGCAGGGGTGCTGTGGTGGTCATCGTGCTCCCTTGATCATGGTGAGGAGGTCGTCGAGCGGCACCTCGAGGGTGTCCGCCTGGTCGCGCAGCTCCTCGACGAGCGTCCGCAGGCGGTCGAAGGACGCGTTGCCCGAGCGGATCACCGTCGCGCCGCGGCCTCGACGCAGCTCGATCAGCCCGTCCGCCTGGAGGCTCGCGTACGCGCGGAGCACCGTGTGCATGTTCACCTCGACGGAGGCGGCGAGGTCGCGCGCCGACGGCAGCCGCTCCCCGCTCGCGAGCTCGCCGCGCGCGATCGCGTAGCGGATCTGCGTGGCCACCTGCTCGGCGAGCGAGGCCTTCGCCGCAGGATCCACCGTGATGAGCATGTTCGCATTCTATGCGAACAATTCCCCTCAGAGCGAGGGGCGGGTCACGCCGACTCGCGCACGACCAGCTGGTGCCGCACCGTGCGGATCACTCCGGGGCCGGAGCGCGGCAGGTCGCCCGCGATCATCGCGACGGCGAGGTCGAGCGCGTGGCGGGCGAGCTCGTCGAGGTCCACCGCGAGCGTCGTGAGGGTGGGCGCGAGCAGTCGGCCGAGGGACAGGCCGTCGATGCCGACCACGCGCACGTCGCCCGGAACATCGACGCCCGCGCGGCGGCAGGCGGAGAGCACGCCGAGGGCGCACACGTCGTTGAAGGCGACGATCGCGTCGGCCGTGCGCGGGCGGGCGACGACGCGCTCGGTCGCGGCGGCGGCGGCCTCCGCGGTGGGCGCGGACGCGCGGACGACGGACACGTCCATCGACCGCGCCTCGAACACGCGCACGAGCAGGGCGGCGCGGGGGCTGGGGCCCGCGGCGACGGCGGCGTCGAGCACGACCGGGTGCCGCACGCCGACCGCCTCGAGGTGGTCGGCGAGCGCGTCGATCGCCTCCGAGGGATCCAGCTGCACGGCGGCACGGAGGGGGTCGCCGCGCGGATCCAGCTCGACGACGGGCACCGAGCCGAGCCGGGCGATCCACTCGGCGGCGCGCGACCCGAGGGTCCCGATCACCGCGTCGGTCTGCGCGCCGAGCGCCTCGACCATGCGGTCGGAGTCGGCGGCGAGGCCCACGTCGGCGAGCGACACGTTCCAGCCGCGGGCCGCCGCGATCCGCACCACGGCGGCCGCGAGCTCGGGCGACCACGGGTTCCGCAGGTCGTCGACGACGAGGCCGAGCTGGTGATCCCCGCCCGTCACGAGCCCGCGGCCGAACCGCGACGGGCGGTACGCGAGCTGATCCGCAGCGTCGAGCACGCGCCGCTTCGTCTCCTCGCTGATGCCCGCCATGCCGTTCATGGCGCGGGTCACGGTCTGACGGGAGACCCCGGCGGCGGCCGCGACGTCGTGGATCGTGGCGCGGCCGGCCGGGCCATCGCCCGAGCCCGAGCCCGAGCCGGAGCCGGAGCCGGACCCCTGGCTGCGGCCGCCCGCGCCCGATCCGCTCAGCCGCGCAGGTCCAGCCACGCCACCTGCTCCGGGGTGAGCTCGACGGACAGGCCGCGCATCGAGGAGCGGACCTCCGTGATGGTGCGCGGGCCGAACAGCGGGAACGTCGGGAACGGCTGCGCGAGCACGTAGGCGAGCGCGATCGCCGTCGCCTGCACGCCGTGCTCCGCGCCCAGCTGCTCGGCGCGACGCAGGCGCTCGAAGTTGTCGTCGCCGTAGTAGCAGCGCACGAGCTCCGGGTCGCTCAGGTCGTCGGGGCGGGCGCGGCCCGTGAAGAAGCCGCGCGCCTGCGACGACCACGGGAGCAGCGGGATCTGCCGCTCCTCGAGCCACGCCTTGGACGCGGGATCCGTGACGTGCACGCATCCCGCCCACGGCACGTCGTACGCCTCGGCCAGGCCGAAGTGGTCGCTCAGCGCCTGGAACCCGGCGCGGCCATTGGCCTTCGCGTACGCCTGCGCCTCGTCGAAGCGCTCGGGCGTCCAGTTGGAGACGCCGTAGGAGCGGATCCGCCCGGCGCGCTGGTGCTCGTCCATCACGTCGACGAACTCCCCCACCGGCACCTCGAGGTTGTCGCGGTGCATGAGGTAGATGTCGGCGTAGTCGGTGCCCTGGCGCTCGAGGCTCTCGAGCAGCTGGCTCGTGAGCGACTCGGGGTCGCAGTGCGGGGTGTGAGCGCCCTTGGTGATGACGACCACGTCCTCGCGGATGCCGCGGTTCCGGATCCACTTCCCCAGGCGCCCCTCGAGCACGCCGCCGCCGTAGATGTAGCCGGTGTCGAAGGCGTTGCCGCCCTGCTCGACGAAGTGGTCGAAGATCGCGGAAGCGTGCGCCAGGTCGGGCTGGTTGTCGACGCCCATGACGAGGCGCGACATGCGCTTGCCGACGCCGGGGATCTCGCCGTAGAGCATGGGGCTGTCGTCGCGGACCGCGAGGGGTCGGCCGGAGACCGTGGGGATGTCGGCGTCCTCCGCCTCGAACGGGTAGCGCAGCTCCAGCGCGGCGCGCCAGCGGTCGAGGGTGCGGGCGGTGGCGAGCGTCTCGTCGAGCGTCATCTGCGCGGCCTCGCCGAGGCCGGCCGCGAGGGCGTCGGTCGTGGCGTCGGCCTCGATCGCGTACGGCTTCGCGCCCGCGAACGAGAGCGTGCGCGGCTCCTCGCCGACGACGGAGACCTCGATGGTGGGCGCATCACCGAGGGTCCACGGGTCGCTGAGGTGGATGCGGCCCTTCGAGCCATGGACCGTGAGCGCCTGCGGCTCGTCGAGCGCGACACCCGTGCGGAGCGTCGCGGTGATGCCCGGCTGGCCGGCGCCGGCGCGGTAGGTCGCGCGCGCGACGGACCACTCGTCGACACCGGTCGGGCCGACCGTGCCGTCGACCTCGATCGTGAGCGGCTCGGCGACGGCGATGCCGGTCGCGGCCTGCACGACGGCGGCCGCGGCGGTGACGGTGTAGCCGCCGACGTCGAGGATCCCGCCGCCCGCGGTCGCGGTGTCGTAGAGGCGGCCGGTGGGGGATCCGGTGCGGAAGGAGAAGGACGCGTCGACGTGGGCGACCTCGCCGATCACGCCGTCGCGCAGCAGCTCGAGGAGCGCCGCGGTCTGCGGGTGGAAGCGGTACATGTACGCCTCGACGAGCGGGAGGCCGGCCGCGCGGGCCGCGTCGACGAGCGCCATCGCGGTGCCGTGGTTGACGGCGAGCGGCTTCTCGCAGAGGACGGCCTTGCCTGCCTCGAGCGCGCGGATCACGAGGTCGGCGTGGCCAGTGTGCACCGTGGAGATGTAGACGGCGTCGACGTCTGGGTCCGCGAGGACGGCGTCGTAGTCGGCGCCCGTGACGTCGGCGAAGCCGTGGTCGGCGGCCTCGGCGGCGAAGGCCCCGGCGCGCTCGGCGCTGGAGCTGCCGGCCGCCACGAGGCGCGCGTCGCGCTCGCTCGCGGGCAGCTGGGAGAGGAAGCGGCGGGCGATGCTGCCCGGGCCGAGGACCGCCCAGCCGGGGGCGGTCTGCGTGGTCGGGGTGGGGTCGGTCATGGTGGGGCCCTTCGCGGCGTCGTCGGCGTGAACGTTCACGACGAAGCTACGGCCAGCCGAGGCGGGTAGTCAAGAGCGCGGGCGGGGCCGGTTCGTGAACGTTCACGTCCTAGCAGCCGAACCAGCGTCTGCGCGCCGACGATCCCGAGACCTGCCCGGAGGGATCCGGCATGTGCGCTGCACGCTCCCCGCGCCCGGCGCCGTCGCTAGCGTCCGCTCGCGGAGGAGGGCGGCCGCCAGGACATCCTGGCGCGGCCGCCCGGTGCCTCCGCTCTCTCGTCGCGCGGTCGCGCGGCGCATCCCTGAAGGAGAAGCATGCATCTCGTCCGATACCGCAGACCCCGCGATCCGAGCGGCCCCCGCCGCAGGATCCGCTCCCGACTGCTCGCCCTCGTCGCGGCCGTCGCCGCCGTCGCGGCCCTGACGACCGCGGGCGCGGCGCCGGCGAGCGCCGATGACCGGTACACCCTCCCCGTCATCGCGGGCTCGAAGATCAACTCGTCCGCGGGCACCTGCACGGTGGGCGCCGTCCTCATTCCGCGCGCCTGGTACCTGACCCTCACCCCGTACCAGAAGGCGACGCGGTACATCGTCACGGCGGCGCACTGCGGGCCGATGTACTCCTCGGTCCACGTCGGCATCGCGGCCATCGGCACGGTCGACTGGATCTCGCCCCACAACTCCGACATCGAGCTGATCCGCGTCTCACCCCAGCCCGACGAGCGCACGCTCTACTGCCGGTCGCACCACTCGTCGGCGGCGTTCTGCAGCCCCATCCAGACGTACACGGCGCGCGCCAACGGCCAGGTGTTCATGCCGAACCGCGGCCGCATCGGACGCCAGCCGGTCCAGGGCACCGCACGCCCGGAGGGACGGTTCTGCACCAGCGGATTCGCATCCGGGGTGAAGTGCGTGTTCCAGCCCGTGAGCCTTCCCCCGGGCGTCGAGACGAGGTGGAACCACGTGTCGGCGGGCGAGTCGGACGAGCACGACGCCATCACCGGCGGCGACTCAGGAGGACCGGTCGTGACCTACGGACACAAGCTGGTCGGCATCATCTCCGGTCAGACGGAGAACGGGCATTTCCTGCTCTACACGTCGATCGACCAGGTGCTCGCGGAGCTGCCGGCCTACGTGCTGGCGCCCGTGCGCTGATCCCATCCGGTGGCCGGCGGACGCCCGACGGCCACCGGACCCCTCGCCAGCGGGTGCTCGCCGTGTCACGTTCCGTCACGCGGGCCCGGATCGCAGCCCGGCTGCCTATCGTCGAGCGCACCACGGCGGGCCGGCCGACCCCGACCCGCACGACGAAGGAGCGCACCATGCCGCAGCACCCCAAGGGATCCGTCCTCGAGTTCGACCTCCGCGGGACGGGTTCCGGCGTCCTCCAGGAGGTGGCGATCGCGGGGAGCGAGCACGCCGTCCGCGCCGAGGGCCATCCCGCGTTCGGCGGCACGGACAGCGCGCCCAGCCCGCTCGACCTCGTGCTCTCCGCGTACGTCTCGTGCAACCAGGTGACGGCGACGATCGTCGCGCTCGGCCAGGGGATCACCCTCGGCGCCTTCGAGGGCCGCGTGCAGGCCGAGCTCGACAACTCCGTGCTCGTCTTCGGCGCCGAGGGCGACGGCACGTTCCAGCGCCTGACCCTCACGGTCGATCTCGAGACCGAGCTCGACGACGCCGCCTTCGACGCGTTCGTCGCCGAGGTCGCGCGCCGCTGCCCGCTCACGCAGCTCTTCGAGCGGGCCGGCGTGGAGATCACGAACGCCTGGACGAACCGGGCGCTCGCGCGGGTCTGATCACCCCACCGGAGACGCCCTGCACCGGAGGCGTCCGTCGCCGGACCGCGCTGCTCACCGGGCGGCGCGGTCCGCGGCGTCGGCCGTCCGACCTCCGCCCGCCTCCTCGATCTCGGCGACGAGCCGCCCGAGCAGCCGGATCAGCTCGGTGCGCTCCCGCGGCGACCACTCCCCCACGAGCTCGCCGAGGAGCGCGCGGGCGGTCGCGGAGTTGCGGTCGAGCACCCGCTCGGCGTCGGGCGTCGCGCGCACGAGGACGGCGCGCCGGTCGTCGGGATCGGGCTCGCGGATCACGAGACCCCGCTCCTCGAGGCGCCGCACGTGCGCGGTCATCGTCGACTTGTCGACGCCCTGCCAGTCGGCGAGCACGCGCATCCGGGTCGCGCCGCACTCGGCGAGGTGGGCGAGGAGCCACGTGTCGGTGGATGAGAACGCCCCGCCCTCGTCGGCGAGCATGCGCCGTCGCACGTCGGGCCGCGACGCCCAGCGGGTGATCGCGAGGACCGCGCGCTCCATCGCCGCGCCGACGGCATCACCGCCCTTGCCTGGGAGCTCGCTCACCGTTCGATCCCCGTCCCCTCCGTGCTCGCCGACCGTTGGTATCCTCAAACCATATCGTCCGGACCCGGACGGAACGCACGCCCCGCACGATCCGAGAGGAAGCACCCCATGTCCACCCCGAGCACCGACCCCCGCGCGCACGCCGTCCCGGCCACGCCCCGCGAGGTGATCGCGAGCTACACCGACTACGCCGACGCGCAGGCCGCCGTCGACACGCTGTCCGACAAGGAGTTCCCCGTCGCCTCGACGCAGATCGTCGGCCACGACGTCCGCACCGTCGAGACCGTGACGGGCCGGGTCACCAACGGCAGCGCCGCCGTGCGCGGAGCCGCGGGCGGCGCGTGGTTCGGCCTCATGCTGGGCCTGCTGTTCGGGATCTTCACGCCCGGCGTCGCGTGGCTCGGCGTGCTGCTCGTCGCGGTCGGCATCGGCGCGCTCTGGGGTGCGCTGTTCGGCTTCGTCGGCCACTACGCGACCCGCGGCAAGCGCGACTTCGCCTCCATCCAGACGCTGACGGCCGGCCGCTACGACGTGCTGGTCGACAGCGCGCGGGCAGCCGAGGCGTCGCGCATCCTGTTCGACACGACGGGCGCGCCGCGCGCCTGACCCGCCGCAGCATGACGATGCGGACGGACGGCTCAGCCGCCCGTCCGCGTCGTCATGTCCGGGGTGCGTCCTCGGGCGCCTCGAGAGTGAGCCACTCCTCGTCGATGCGGTAGCCGAGAGACGCGCCGGCCGCGATGATCGCCGCGTTCTCGCTCGATCCGCCGGTGCGGAACGACGTGACGACCGCCTCGAGGAGCGCCTGCACGGAGGCCGCCTTCACGGCCGTGCCGAGGCCGCGCCCGCGGTGGGCGGCGTCGACGACCGTCACGTCGGTCTCGGCGGCGCGGCTGGTGGGATCCAGGTCGACGAACGTCATCGCGAGGAGCGCGCCAGCGGCGTCGAACGCGCCGTAGCCGCGGCGGCCGGGTGCCGGGACGCGGGCGGAATCGGCCGTGAGTCCCGCGTGCCGGGTGGCCGGGCCGCCCGGGTAGTCGTCGAGCGTGGCGGCGTCGAGCGCGAGGATCGCACCGACGTCGGCCGGGCCCAGCTCGCGGAGCACCGCGGACCCGGCGACCCGGTCGACCAGCGTGCGCAGGCGGGCGGGATCCACGTCCGCCGCGTCGAGCTGCGCGCCCCACGACCGGGCGGTCACGATCCAGCCGGCGGCGAGCAGCTCCGCCACCCGCGGATCGTCGGATCGGGCGATGACGGGCTCGGCGCTCATTCCGCGAGCCTGGCACGGCGCGGCCGTCCGGGGAACGCGACCGATCGGCACCGTCGGCACCGGCGCCTGCTCGGTGGAGCCACGGGACGCTGCGCCTCCTCGGAGCAATCGGGCGCAGCGGCGAAGGGGAGGTGCCCCGATCGGGGGCGACACGGGCGGCCTGCTCGGTGGGAGGCTCAGGCCGTGCCCGACCAGGCTGCCCGCCCACCCGAAGGAGTCCCCGTGGATGACGACGTCCAGCTGATCAGCGATGGCGACGGCCTGGCCGTCATCGGCGAGCCGGCCGCGGTGGAGCGCTTCCTCGCGGCCAACGACTTGCCGAAGGGTCGGGACCTCGGGCTCGAGCGGTTGAAGCCCGTGGCCGGCATGGCGGCGGCCGCGATGCAGGCGGGATCGGTCGTCGCCGAGAACCACGGGCGATGGGTGAAGCTGTCGGAGAAGTCGACGGCGCTCCTCAAGCAGCACTCCGCCATGAAGGGGTCGCTGCCCGGCCTCGACCGCGGAGTGATCATGGACGGCAACAAGATCAAGGGCATCGTCGAATTCGCACGGGGTCCGGGCGCGTACCTGACCAACCCGGCGATCCTCTCCGGCGCCGCCGGGATCATGGCCCAGTACGCCATGCAGCAGACGATGGACGAGATCAGCGACTACCTCGCCGTCATCGACGAGAAAGTCGACGACATCCTCCGCGGGCAGAAGGACGCCGTGCTCGCCGACATGATCGGCGTCGAGATGGTGATCGACGAGGCGATGATGATCCGGGAGAAGGTCGGACGCGTCTCCGAGACGACGTGGTCCAAGGTGCAGGGCACGTCCATGACGCTCGGGCGCACGCAGGGCTATGCGCTCCGTCAGCTCGATTCCCTCGCCGAGAAGATGGAGAAGACGACGAAGGTCGACGACCTCGTACGGGTGACGAAGGACGCCGAGTCCACCGTGCGTGAGTGGCTCGCGGTGCTCGCCCGCTGCTTCCAGCTCCAGGAGGCCACCGGTGTCCTCGAGCTCGACCGCGTCCTCGACGCCGCACCCGATGAGCTCGACCAACACCGCCTCGCGCTGCGCACCGTGCGGCAGAACCGCCTCGCCGTGATCGGTCGCACGACCGACCGGCTCCTCGAGCGCATGGACGCCGCGGCCGGCACCGCGAACGCGAAGGTGCTGCTGAACCCCTTCGACTCGCGGGCCGTCGTGGGATCCAGCAACCGGGTCGCCACCGGCGTCGTGCAATTCAACGGCCTGCTGGGCGTGGCCGACGAGCGCGAGTCGCTGAAGGCGCGGCCCTGGCTGGTCGCGGTGGGCGACACCTGGGACTCGGCACGCGACCAGGGAGCGGAGGGAGTGGACGCCGCGCGTCGCTTCGGCGCCGCGGCGTTCGGTCGGGGTCGTGCGGCCGCCGACGGACTCCAGCTCAAGCTCGCGGAAGGCGCGCTCCGGCGCCGCAAGGGCAAGGGCGACGGTCCGGGCGAGCTCGAGACCGGCGACGACGCGCAGCCCTGAGCCTCGGATCAGCCCCCGAGCGCGATCCCGTCCCGCCGCACCGCCTCGACGAGAAGGAGCTCCACCGCGTCGACCGCGCGGAGCAGCTCGGCGGGCTCGGTGCCCATGCGCCCGACGACCGCATCGATCCCGCGGAGCCCCGCCCGCGTCAGCAGCTGCTTCTCGTTGGTGATCCACTCGCCGCGGTGGGCGAGGATCGCGTGCGCCGCGGAGCACGCCGCCTCCGAGAGGAGACCGGCGCACTGTGCGACCCGACCGTGGCGGGCGTGACCCTCGCGGGCGTAGTGCAGCGTGAGCTCGGCGCGCTGCCACCAGATCCCGGGCGCGGACGCGCGCAGGGCCGGCGGGTACGGGAACGCCGGCACCTCGCCGCGGAGGGGACGGTTCACGCCGACCTCGGCGAGGAGGATCGTGCTCGGCAGGCCCGCCTGGTGGAAGAGCAGCGTGTCGAGGGTGAAGCGGCCGGCGAGCGCCTCCTCGTGGACGGCCTCGATCGCGTCCAGGTCGCGGTAGTGCACGTCGACCGTGCGGCCGTCGACGCGGAGCGCGCCGCCGCCGTCGAAGATCCGGCCCCAGCCGCCGCGCGCGCTGAGGACGCCGGGCCAGCCGAGGGCGCGCAGGGCCTCGGGATCGAAGGATCCGCGGTAGAAGACGGCCACGTCCCAGTCGCTGTCGGGCCGGGCGACACCCTGGGCGCGGGATCCGCCGAGCGCGACGCCCCGCACGGCGGGCACCGCGGCGAGGGCATCGGCGACGTGCTCGAGGAACGCGTCGTCGTCGAGCCCGAGGATCGGACCCGCGTCGACGCCGCCCGTCATGCCCGCCCCGCCACGCTCCGCCAGGACTGGATCCCGCCGCGGAGGCTCACCGCGTCCCGGCCCGCCTCGCGCAGCGCCGCCGCGGCCGCCCGCGAGCGCACGCCGGAGGCGCAGTAGACGATCACGCGGTCGGTGATCTCGCCGGGCACCGCGCCCGGATCCACCGTGACGATGCGCACGGGCACGGCGACATGGCCGGGGATGGAGTCGACGAGGCGCTCGTCGGGCTCGCGCACGTCGAGGAGCACCACCTCCTCTTCGGAGGCGAGGATCCGCTCCACCTCCTCCGCGTCGAGCTCGGTGCCGTCGGTCGCCGCGCCCACGCCGCAGAACAGGTCGTAGTCGGCGAGCGCCGTGACCCGCTGGCGGCCCTTCGCGCGCTTCACGCCGATGGTGCGGCTGGTGCCGGCGAGCGCGTCGAGCACGACGACCCGGCCGATCAGCGGCGTCCCCGCGCCCGTGACGAGCTTGATGACCTCGGTCGCCATGAGCGCACCGACCGTGCCGCACACCGCGCCGAACACGCCCGCCTCCTCGCAGGAGAGCACGGCGCCGTCGGCCGGCGGCTCGGGGAACACGTCGCGGTAGTCGATGCCGCGGCCGCCGGGCGCCGCGTCCCAGAAGACGGTGACCTGCGCGTCCCACCGGTACACGGATCCCCACACGCACGGCACGCCGACCAGGGCCGCCGCGTCGCTGATGAGGTACCGGGTGGCGAAGTTGTCGGTGGCGTCGACGACCACGTCGTATCCGCTGAGGATCCGGATGGCGTTGTCGTTCGTCAGGCGCTCCGCGTGCTCGACGACCTCGACGCCGGGGTCGGTGCGGTGGACGGAATCCGCTGCTGACGAGGTCTTCGGTCGGCCGACGTCGGGCGTGCCGTGGATGGTCTGGCGCTGGAGGTTGGAGAGGTCCACAGCATCGTCGTCTACGATTCCGAGGGTCCCGATCCCCGCCGCGGCCAGGTACTGCAGCACGGGGGAACCGAGGCCGCCCGCGCCGATCACGAGCACGCGCGCCTGGTCGATGCGGGACTGACCCCCCATCCCGATGCCGGGAAGGGCGAGGTGCCGGGAGTGGCGTTCGCGCCGTTCGTGCGCATCCTGCCCGGAGCCATGACCACCGAGGCCCCGCCCCCCGGGGTGCGTGCCGTCCAGATCGACGAGCGGCAGAGACGACCCCATGACAGACCTCCGTACGGACGGCGGACGCGGACGCGCGTCGACCGGACCCAGCGTACGACGGCCCGCCGACGGTCCCCGCGGCGGCCGCCCGTCCGGCCCCCTCGGCCGTTTCCACCACCGCCGCTGGGGCGACGCCTGGCTCATCGGCCTCCTCGGCTTCCTGCTCGCGCTCCCCCTCGCCGGCGCCCCCTCCGTCTGGTACGACGAGGCCGCCACCGTGATCTCGGCCACGCGCGGCTGGGACGACCTCCTGCGCGAGCTCAGCACGGTCGACGCCGTCCACGGCCTCTACTACGCGGGCATGAAGGTGTGGTTCGAGCTGGTCGGCTACTCGCCCACGTCGCTGCGCTTCCCGAGCGCGGTGTTCATCGGCCTGGCCGCCGCGGGCGTGGTGCTGCTCACCCGCACGATCTCCACTCGCGCGACCGGCATCGTCGCCGGCATCGTCTTCGTCGTGATCCCGCGCTCGGCGTGGATGGGCACGGAAGGGCGCTCGTTCGCGCTCGGCACCCTCATCGCGGTGGCGCTCACCGTCGCGTTCGTGCTCGCGGCCCGCCGTGCCGGATCCCGCTGGCAGGTGCAGGCCAGATGGTGGGCGCTGTACGGGCTGCTCGCGTGGCTCGGCGCATCCACCTTCGTGTACCTCGCGCTGCTCGTGGGCGCGCACGGCGTCGTGATCCTGTGGGCCATCGCATCCGCGCGCGTCGGCCGCCGCAGCCGCCGGCCCATGGTCGTGTCGCTGCTCGGCTGGGCGCTCGCCTCCATCACGGCGGGGCTGCTGTCGCTGCCGCTCGTGCGCGTGGTGACGGAGCAGTCGGGCCAGGTCGGGTGGATCAAGCCCATCGGGCCGAACACGATCACGCAGGTGATCTCGACGCAGCTCTTCTACCAGAACGACGTCTTCGGCTTCCTCGCCTGGGCGCTCGCGCTCGTGGGCCTCGCGCTGCTGGTGCGCCGCGGGATCCGCCTGGTGCGCGCCCGCCGCGCCTCGCGCCTCGAGCCAGAGGGAGCCCTCGCCGAGTTCGAGTCCGCGTACCTTCACGCCGGATGGTCGCCGACGATCCTGCAGCTCGCGGTCGTCTGGTTCGTCGTGCCGACGCTGCTGCTCATCGGCGCGTCCACCCTCATGTCGCCGCTCTACTCGCCGCGCTACATGGCGTACACGGCGCCCGCCTTCGCGATGCTCATGGCGGTCGGGATCCTCGCGCTGAAGTGGAAGCCGCTCGTCGCCGCCGTCACGGCCGTGCTCGTCGCGCTGTCGGTGATGCAGCTGGTGCACGACCGCACGACGACCGTGAAGGCCGACTCCGACTGGGCCGCCATCGCGCGGATCGTGTCGGAGGAGCGCGCGCAGGAGGCCCCCGGCACCACCGAGGCTGTGATCTTCGGGCCGGTCCGCCGCCACCCGAAGGCGACCTCGCGCATCGTCGCGTACTCCTACCCGGACGCGTTCCGCGGCATGGACGACATCCTCCTGCGCACCCCGCCGGGCGACACCGACGGCCTCTGGGAGCAGACCTACCCGCTCGCCGACCGGGTCGACGAGGTCGACGGCGCCGACGTCGTGTGGCTGGTCACGAGCGACAAGCAGGACATCCGCGACGACGTGGCCGAGGCCCTCACCCCGCGCGGCTTCGCCAAGACCGACGCCTGGCACGTGATGAACGCGAACGTCGAGCGCTACGAGCGGGTCGCGGCGGGCTGATCCCGCGGCACCTCAGGCCACGGGGCTCCACTCCCCGATCGCCGCCACGACGCGGTCGAGGTGCGACTCGAGCAGGAAGTGCCCGCCGTCGACGAGCTCGATCCGCGCCTGCGGGGCGTCACGGCGGAAGGCCTCGGCGCCGGCCGCGGCGAAGATCTCGTCGTTCCGTCCCCAGATCGCGAGCAGCGGCACGCGGGACTCGCGGAGCCAGGCGTGCACCGCCGGGTACAGCTCGCGGTTGGTGGCGTAGTCGCGGAAGAGCGCGAGCTGCACGTCGTCCTGGCCCGGGCGGTCGAGGAGCGCGAGGTCGTGCTCCCAGGCGTCGGGATCCACGGCCGTCGGGTCCGGCACGCCGTGCGTGTACTGCCACTCGACGGCCGCGCGACCGAGGGCGGGGCGGAGGGCGTCGCGCGTGGCGTCGGTGCGCTCGGCGGCGTCGGCCCAGATCGGATCCCAGAACGACGGCACGAAGCCCTCCTCGTAGGCGTTGCCGTTCTGCGAGATGACGCCCGTGACGGCGGACGGATCCGCGAGCGCCAGCCGCCAGCCGACGGGGGCGCCGTAGTCCTGCACGTAGATCGCGTAGCGCTCGACCCCGATCGCGGCGAGGAAGCGGGCGGTCACCTCGGCGAGCGCGGCGAACGTGTAGTCGAAGTCCTCGACGGACGGCGCGGAAGAACGGCCGAACCCGACGAGGTCCGGCGCGATGACGCGGAAGCGACCCGCGAGCGCCGGGATCAGGTGCCGGAACATGTGCGAGCTCGCCGGGTAGCCGTGCAGGAGCAGGAGCACGGGCGCGTCGGCGGGCCCGGCCTCGCGCCAGAAGACGTCGAGGCCGTCGAGCCCGTCGACGGAGACCGAGACGGTGCGGTGGTGGACGGTGACCATGGCTAACCCCTTTGAGTTGTTTTGGTGGTTAGCAGGACGGTAGCATGGATCCATCGCGCCACCCGGGCGCGCAGGATCGAGGAGCCGTGGAGCCGGACGAGGAGCTGCTGCTGGCCGTGCTGAACAGCGCGCCGGTGGTCGACGGGCGGCGCGAGGACCGGCTCGCCGGCGCATCTGGCCGCGAGCTCGCCCGCGAGTGGGGCGGCACCGGCACCGCCGCCGAGCTCGAGCGCCTGCGCCGCGCCCGCGACGCGATCCAGGCCGTCGTCCGCGGACACGCCGCGCCCGCCGCGGTCGAGGAGCTCGCCGCCGTCGTCGACGGCGTCGTGCGCAGGCCGCGCGTCACCGCCGATGGCGTGGACTGGGAGATCCGCGTGCCGCGCGACGACCGCCTCCCGGTCGACGCCGTGCTCGCCTGGTCGAGCGTCACCGCCCGCCTGCCCGGCCGCCTCCGCCCGTGCGCCAACGCCGAGTGCGAGCTCTTCCTCGTCGACCACAGCCGCCCGGGCACCGCGAAGTGGTGCTCCATGGCGACGTGCGGCAACCGGATGAAGGCCCGCGCGCACGCGCAGCGGGTGCGCGACTGACGCGCGGCGGTCGCGTTCCCCGCCCGTACGGTGGGCGCATGGGCGACGCGCTGATGGTGTTCTGGGACTTCGACGGCACCCTCGCCGCCCGTGACGGGATGTGGCCGAGCGTGCTCCAGGAGGCGATCCTCGCCGTCAACCCGACGCAGGCGGTGGACCTGGAGGCCCTCGACCGAGTACTTCGCACCGGCTTCCCGCGCTGGGGCCCCGGCGGCATGGGCCTCCACGCCCGCGCATCCGACTGGTGGGCGGAGGCATCCCCGGCCCTCGGGAGCGCGTGCCGGGAGGCGGGCGTCGACGGGGCGACCACGGAGCGCGTGATGGCCGAGGTCCCACGCGTCTACTACCGGCCTGATGCGTGGCGGATCCTCCCGGGCGCGCACGAGGCCCTCGACGCCGTCTCGCGTGCGGGGCTCCCGAGCGTCATCCTCAGCAACCACGCCCCCGAGCTTCCGGACCTCGTGCGCGCGCTCGGGTTCGCACCCCCGGTCACTCGGACCATCACCAGCGCATCGCTCGGGATGGAGAAGCCGGATCCCCGCATGTTCGAGGCCGCGCTGCGGATGACGGGCGCAGCCAGGGACAGCTGGATGGTCGGCGACCACCCCGTCGCCGACGTCGCGGGCGCGCGGGCGGTCGGCATGCGGGCCATGCTCGTCCACCGCCCGTCGGGCGACGACGCAGCGCTCACGCTGGGCGACGCTGCGGCGCGTATCGTCGACGGCCTCCCTGTCTCCCGATGAGACAGATCGCCGCACGCCGCCGCCCCAGCCCCGTCGCCCGCAGTAACGTCACCCCGTGAGCACCTTCTTCGTCGCCGGCAGCTGGCGCAGTCGTCAGGCGATCGCCGATGTCCTCGACGCGCTCGACGGCGTGGGCGCGCGGTCCACCTGCTTCATCCGGGCCTCCTACGACGCCGAGGCCGCCGCCTTCGCGGTTCCGGGCGGCGCGGACGACGCCGACCTCGACGCCCCGGGGATCCGCGGGCTGTTCGAGCAGGACCTCGCCGCGCTCCGTGCCGCCGACCGGTTCGTGCTGGTGCTCCCGGCAGGAGCTGCCGCGCACATGGAGGCCGGCATCGCGTTCGGGCTCGGGAAGCCCTGCGTCGCTGTGGGCCCGCCGGACCGCACCGAGACGCTCCACCTGGTGTTCGAGGCGATGTGCGCCGATCCCGCCGACCTGATCCACCACCTCCGCGCGACGGGCGCCGTGCGCTAGACGGGCTCCCGCGCCGGCCGCGGCCGCAGCTCGCTGACGACCGTCCCCGCGACGATGAGCGCCGCGCCGAGGATCGCGAGCGCGGGCAGCCGCTCCCCCGCCACGCGTCCGACCACGCCCGCCCAGACCGGCTCGCCCGCGTAGATGATCGTGGCGCGGGTCGGCGAGACGGAGCGCTGCGCCCAGTTCATCGTGAGCTGGATGAGGCAGCTGCTCGCCCCGAGCGCCACCGCCGCCACGAGCCACACCCACGAGAAGGCGGGGATCGCCTCCCCGGCCAGCGGCATGCACGCGAGCGAGAGCGCGCCGGCGACGAAGAGCTGCACGACGGTCACCCGGCCGACGTCGACGCGACCGGCGAACAGTCCGATGAGGATGATCTCGGCGGCGATCGGGAGCGTGCTGACCAGCGTCGCCAGCTCCCCCGCACCCAACGCCACGCCCTCCTGCGGACCGGCGACGAGGAGCAGCCCGACGAAGGCGAGCGCGACGCCCACGAGGGCCAGCGCGCTCGGCCGCTTCCGGAACGCCGCCCACTGCAGCAGCGGCACCAGCGGCACGTATAGCGCGGTGATGAAGGCGGACGTGCTGCTCGGGATCGTCTGCAGCCCGTACGTCTGGAGGCCGTAGCCGAGGAAGATCATGACGCCGATCGCCGACCCGGCCGCGAGGTCGATCCGGCGCATCCCGCGGAGGGCCCGGCGGAAGAGGACCGCGCTGATCAGCCCCGCCGCGAGGAAGCGGAGCCCGACGAAGAAGAGCGGCCCGCTGTGCTCCATCGCCACGTGCACCGCGAGGAACGTGCCGCCCCAGATCGCCGTGATGCCGATGAGCGCCCACTCGGGGCGGGACGGCCGGATGGCGCGGGGCAGCATCGTGCGCATGGTGCGGAGCGGGCCGGGTCAGCCGGTGATGATGCGCGCGCCGTGCACGGGCCCGGTGGCCCGGATGACCGTGAGGCGGGCGGCGCTCAGCGCGATCTGCAGCTCGAGCGCGCTGTCGAGGTCCGCCGCGAGGAACGCGACCGTGGGGCCGGATCCCGAGACGATGCCCGCGAGCGCGCCGTTCTCCTCGCCGAGCTGCAGCACCTCGCCGAGGCCGGGCGCGAGGTGGAGCGCCGGCGCCTGGAGGTCGTTGTGGAGGACCTCGGCGAGCATGTGCGGATCCCCCGCCCGCAGCGCCTGCAGCACGCCCGAGTCGACCTGCGGGATCTGCTGCGCCGGGAAGATGTCCTGCGCGTGGCGCTCGCGGTGCCGGTCGAGCTCGCCGTAGACGTCGGGCGTGGAGACGCCGAACTCGGCGATGGCGAGCACCCACTGGAAGGTGCCCTTGGCGAGCGCGGGGCTCAGGCGGTCGCCGCGGCCCGTGCCGATGGCGGTGCCGCCGGCGAGCGCGAACGGCACGTCGGCGCCGAGCTCCGCGCCGAGCGCGAGCAGCTGGTCGCGCGTGCGCTCGGTGCCCCACAGGGTGTCGCAGGCGAGCAGGGTGGCCGCGGCGTCCGCGGATCCGCCGCCCATGCCGCCCGCGATCGGCACGTTCTTCTCGATGCGCAGGTGCACGCCGCCGCGGTAGCCGGTGCTCCGGGCGAGGAGCCGCGCCGCGCGCACGGCGAGGTTGTCTGCGCCGGTGGTGAGGTGCGACGTGTCGATCGATCCGCCGAACTCGACCGAGAACCCGTCGGCCTTCGTGGCCCACACGTCCTCGTAGAGGCCGACGGCCTGGTACGCGGTGGCGACGTCGTGGTAGCCGTCCTCCTGGAGGGCGCCCACCGTGAGCGAGACGTTGATCTTGCCCGGGGCCCGCGCGTGCACCACATCTGAGGTGGTGGCCGCGGAGGTCATGTGATCCAACCTAGCGGAGGCTGGGAGGCACTCCGTCCGCGTCGCGATCCGCCCAGGCATGGGCTACGCGGAGGTAGTCGTGGACGCTCAGCTCCTCGCCCCGCGAAGTGGGGGCGACCCCTCCGGCCTCGAGGAGCGCGGACGCGGCCTCGCTCCCGCCGAGCAGCTCGGCGAGCGCCTGGCGGAGCATCTTGCGGCGCTGCTGGAAGGCCGCGTCGACGATCTTGAAGGTGCGCCTCCGCAGCTCCTCCGAGGCGAACGGCTCCGCGTGCCGCTCGAACGCGACCAGCACCGAGTCGACGTTCGGCACCGGCCAGAACACCTGGCGGCTGACCTGGCCTGCCGTGCGCCACGCGCCGTACCAAGCGGCCTTGACGCTCGGGGATCCGTACACCTTGGACCCCGGCGCCGCGGCGATGCGGTGGCCGACCTCGGCCTGCACCATGACGACGCCCGTGCGGATCGCCGGGAAGTGCTCGAGCAGGTGCAGCAGCACGGGCACGGACACGTTGTAGGGGAGGTTCGCGACGAGCGCGGTGGGATCCCCGGGCAGCTCGGCGACGCGGAGCGCGTCCTCGTGCACCACCGTGAGCGCGGCGTCGGGCTGGTAGAGCGCCACCGTGATCGGCAGCTGCTCGGCGAGCCGGCCGTCGATCTCCACGGCGACGACGCTCGCGCCCGTCTCGAGGAGGCCGAGGGTGAGGGATCCGAGGCCCGGCCCCACCTCGACCACGTGCGTGCCCGCCTCGACGCGGGCGACCCGGACGATGCGGCGCACGGTGTTCGCGTCGATGACGAAGTTCTGGCCGAGCTTCTTGGTGGGCGCGACGCCGAGCAGCTCGGCGAGGTCGCGGATCTCGGCGGGGCCGAGGAGGGTCGGCGCCGCGGCGGGAGCGGGAGCGCCGGGCTCCGTCTCGTCGCTCACGCGCGGCCCGCCGGGTCGATCTCGGCGGGGTCCTTCGACGGCGACGTCACGGGCTCGTCGTCCCAGCGCCCGTAGACGAGCTCGGTGTTGGAGGAGATCTGCGCGGCGAGCATCGACACGTCGGTGCCGAGGTGCGCGGCCATGGCGCGGAGCGTGTGCGGGATCAGGTACGGCGCGTTCGGCCGACCGCGGAACGGCACGGGCGTGAGGAACGGCGCGTCCGTCTCCACGAGCAGCAGCGAGCGCGGCGCGAAGGCGAGCGCCTCGCGGAGGTCGTGCGCGTTCTTGAAGGTGACCGTGCCGGAGAACGACATGTACCAGCCGTTCTCCGCGCAGATCCGGGCGAGGTCCTCGTCGCCGGAGAAGCAGTGGAAGACCGTGCGCTCGGGGGCGCCGACGCGCAGCAGCGTCGCCACGACCTCGTCGTGCGCGTCGCGGTCGTGGATCTGGAGGGCGATGCCGCGCTCCTTGGCGATGCGGATGTGCTCCTCGAACGAGCGCTGCTGGGCCGCGCGGCCCTCCTCGCCCGTGCGGAAGAAGTCGAGGCCGGTCTCGCCGACGGCGCGCACGCGCGGGCGTCCGGCCAGCTCGTGGATCTCCGCGAGCGCATCGTCGAGCGTGCCCGCCTCCTCGTAGACCGGGGCCTCGTTCGGGTGGATGGCCACGGCCGCGAGCATGCGCGGCTCGTGCGCCGCGGTCTCGGCGGACCAGCGGGAGGTCTCGAGGTCGCCGCCCACCTGGATCACGCCGCGGACGCCGACCGAGCTCGCCCGGTCGAGGTGCTCGGTGAAGTCGATGGGCGACTCGCCGTCCGCGATCTCGAGGTGCGTGTGGTTGTCGTAGACCGGGACCGTGAGCGCCTCGGGCAGCGGCGGGTACGTGAGGTCGCGCGTCTGGCCGTGGACCGCGGTGGTGTCGCGCTGGCGCACGTAGTTGGAGTCGGACATCGCGCTCACTCTACCGAGGGGCGGGTGCCGCGCCGGGCGGGCGCGGCGTCAGGCGACGGGCGTCGCCGGCTCCTGCTCGATGCGCGGGAACAGCGGCGCCTCGAGCGGGGTGACGGTGCCGGATCCGGTCCACTCGTCGGCGAGGTCGATGCGCTGCTGGCCGACCGTGCCGGTGCCGCCGAGCGCGGTCCAGAGCTTCGCGGTGGCGCCGGGCAGCACGGGCGCGAGAAGCACGGCGAGCGTGCCGAGGCCGCGGACCGCCGTGTGCAGCACGGTCTCGAGGCGCTCGCGGCCGTCCTCCTTCTTGGCGAGGGCCCACGGCTCCTGGCTCGTGATGTAGCCGTTGAGCTCGTCGACCAGGGTCCACACGGCGGCGAGCGCCTCGTGGATCGCGAGCCGCTCGATGGCCTCGTCCGCGGTGGACGCCGCGGTGCGCGCGACGCTCTGCACGCGGAGATCGGCCTCGGTGAGCTCGTTCGCCTCGGGGACCCGGCCGTCGAAGTAGCGGCCGACCATGGCGATCACGCGGGAGGAGAGGTTGCCGAAGCCGTTCGCGAGCTCGGCCTGGTAGCGCGCCGACAGGTCCTCCCAGCTGAACGAGCCGTCCTGCCCGAAGGCGAAGGCGCGCATGAAGTGGTAGCGGAACGCGTCGATGCCGAAGGTGTCGGTGATGGTCTGCGGCACGATGCCGGTGAGCTTCGACTTCGACATCTTCTCGCCGCCGACGAGCAGCCAGCCGTGGCCGAAGACGCGCCGGGGCGGCTCCTCACCGAGCGCCATCAGCATGGCCGGCCAGATGACCGCGTGGAAGCGGAGGATGTCCTTGCCCACCAGGTGCGTTGCGGGCCAGCGGCGGCGGAACTGCTCGTCGTCGACGCCGTAGCCGATGGCGGTGACGTAGTTCATCAGCGCCTCGAACCACACGTAGACGACGTGGCTCTCGTCCCACGGGATGGGGATGCCCCAGTCGAAGCTGGAGCGCGAGATCGACAGGTCCTCGAGGCCCCGGCGGACGAACGACAGGATCTCGTTGCGCGCGCTCTCCGGCTGGATGAAGTCGGGGCGCTCCTCGTAGAACGCGAGGAGCCGCTCGCCGAAGTCGCTCATGCGGAAGAAGTAGTTCTTCTCCTCCAGCAGCTCGACGGGCTTGGAGTGGATGGCGCAGACGAGCTGGCCCTCGAACGGACCCGTGCCCTCGAGGAGGTCGGAGGGCTGCTTGTACTCCTCGCAGCCGACGCAGTAGTAGCCCTTGTACTCGCCCGTGTAGATGTACCCGGCGTCGTGGAGGCGCTGCAGGAAGACCTTGACGGACTCCTCGTGGCGGGCGTCGGTGGTGCGGATGAAGTCGTCGTTGGAGATGTCGACGGCCTCGAGCAGCGGCTGCCAGCTCTCGGTGACGAGGCGGTCGGCCCAGGCCTGCGGGGTCGTGTCGTGCGCCGTGGCGGTACGGAGGATCTTCTGCCCGTGCTCGTCCGTGCCCGTGAGGAACCAGGTGTCGTCGCCGCGCTGGCGGTGCCAGCGAGCGAGCACGTCGGCGGCGACCTCCGTGTACGCGTGCCCGATGTGCGGGACGTCGTTCACGTAGAAGATCGGCGTGGTGATGTAGAAGGGCTCGCCGCGGGACATGGGCTCCATCCTAACGATCGGCGGGAGCGCTCCCGGCCGTGTGACGCGGGCCCCGGGCGGCTGCGGCGGCGGTCAGGACAGGTGGCGCTCGGCGGGTCCGTCGTACTCGGAGAGCGGCCGGATCAGCGAGTTGGCCGCCCGCTGCTCCACGATGTGCGCGGTCCAGCCGACCACGCGCGCGGCGACGAACAGCGGCGTGAAGGCGCGGGTCTCGAAGCCGAGGAGCGCGTACGCGGGGCCGGACGGGTAGTCGAGGTTCGGCAGGATCCCCGTGCGCTCGGCCATGCCGCGCTCGAGCGCGTCGTACAGGTCCATGGTGCGCCGGGCGGACTCCCCCGCCTCGCCGCCCGCCTCGACCCGCACCGCGACGAGGTCGTCGAGCGCCGCCTTCATGGTGGGAACGCGCGAGTCGCCCGCGCGGTAGACGCGGTGGCCGAAGCCCATGACCTTGCGCTTCGCGGCGAGTGCCTCGTCGAGCCACGACTCGACGCGCGACGCGTCGCCGATCTCGTCGAGCGTCTCGAGCACGGCCTCGTTGGCGCCGCCGTGCAGCGGGCCCTTGAGCGCCCCGATCGCGCCCGTGACCGCCGAGTGCAGGTCGGCGAGGGTCGAGGTGATGACGCGGGCCGTGAACGTGGAGGCGTTGAAGGAGTGCTCGGCGTAGAGGATCAGCGAGACCTCCATGGCCTTAGCGTCGGCCTCGGTGGGGCGCTCGCCGTGGACCATGAGGAGCAGGTTCTCGGCGAGGCCGAGGTCGTCGCGCGGCTCGACGGGCGCGAGGCCCCGGCGGCGGCGCTGGTCGTACGCGATGAGCACCGGGATCTGCGCGAGCAGCCGCACGGACCGCTCGAGGTCGGCGTCGGCCGAGTGGTCGTCGGGCGCGGGATCCGCGGCGCCGATCGCGCTCACCGCGGTACGGAGGACGTCCATCGGGTGGGCGTCGACGGGCAGCGCGTCGACGATCCGCAGCACGGCGTCGGACGGCCGCCGCTCGGACCGCTCCTGGTTCTCGAAGTGCGCGAGCTCCTCGTCGGTGGGCAGCTCGCCGTGCCAGAGGAGGTACGCGACCTGCTCGAAGGAGCAGTGCGCCGCGAGCTCCTGCACGGGGTACCCGCGGTAGAGGAGGGAGTTGGTGGCCGGCTCGACCTTGCTGATGCGCGTCGTGTCGACGACGACCCCGGCGAGGCCCTTGCGAATGTCGGCCATGGTGCTCCTTCGCGTCATGCCGCACCCGCGTTGGTCGGGCGGATCGGGTCGCCTCGGGGTGCGTTCGTCACTGTATCGGGGCGGGTGGCGCGGGGGCGAGGGGCGCCGACGTCGATGCGGTGGACGCGCGGCGGCGGGCTGCGGAGGAGGCGCGGGGCGACCGCGCGATGACCGGCGCCTCCGCACCCGGGCCGCCGCGGGATCCGCTCGGTAGCCTCTCGATCAGGCGCGCCCGAGGCGCCGCCCGCGCAGCAGCGCCGACCCGGAGGACGCCATGCCCGAGAGCACCGACCACGCCGATCCCGCCGCCGAGACCGCCGAGCGCGCGGCCGGCGAGCAGCGCGACCACGCGCAGCCCGACGCCGCGACCGAGCCCGACCACTACGACGTCGCCGTAATCGGCGCCGGACCCGCGGGCACCGCCGCTGCCCTCCGCGCCGCCGAGCTCGGCGCGAGCGTCGTGGTGCTGGAGGCCGGCCGCGTGGGCGGCACGTGCGTCAACACCGGATGCGTGCCCACGCGCGTGCTCGCGAAGACCGCGCGGCTCGTGCGCGAGGTGCGCTCCGCGGGCGAGAACGGGATCGGCGTGGGCGAGCCCGCGCCGCACTGGCCGTCGATCGTCGCGCGCGTGCACGCGCAGGTCGACCGGGTGCGCTCCCTCAAGGACGAGGCCGCCCGGTTCGAGGCGGCGGGCGTGACGCTGATCCACGAGGGCCGCGCGCGCTTCGTCGACGACCGCACGCTCCGGCTCGACAGCGGCAGGCGCATCACCGCGGGCTCGATCATCGTCTGCGTCGGCGGCCACTCGCGCCGCCTGCCCGTGCCCGGCGCCGAGCTCGCGACCGTGCCCGAGGACGTGCTCGCGCTGCCGGGGATCCCCCGCCGCCTCGCCGTCATCGGCGCCGGCAACACGGGCGCGCAGCTCGTCACCGTCTTCCGCTCGTTCGGCTCCGAGGTCACGCTGCTGGACGTCGCGCCGCGCGTGCTCACCGCATCCGACGAGGCGATCTCGGAGGCTGTCGCCGAGGCCTTCACCGCGCAGGGCGTGCGCGTCCACACCGGCATCGACACCGTGACGGGCCTCACGAAGACGGGCGACGGATCCATCACCCTGCTCTGGCGTGACGGCGACCGCCCGCAGTCCTCCAGCTTCGACGCGGTGATCATGGCCACCGGCTGGCCCGCCGACGTCGACGACCTCGGGCTCGAGCACGCCGGCGTGGAGGTGGAGCGCTCGGCGATCCCGGTCGACCGCTACCTCCGCACGCGCGTGCCGCACATCCTCGCGGTGGGCGACGCCAACGGCAAGGACATGCTCGTGCAGGCGGCGCAGTCCGAGGGCGAGGCGGCGGCCGAGAACGCGGTGCTCGGGGTCAACCGGCGGATCCCGCTGCAGCTCCTCCCGGCCGGCGGCTTCACCGACCCCGATTACGCGGGCGTCGGCCTCACCCAGGCGGAGGCGCGCGAGCGCGACGGCGCGTGCGTGATCGCGCGGGTGCCGTTCGCCGAGGTCGACCGCGCTGTGATCGACGACCGCGAGGCCGGCTTCCTCCTCCTCATCGCCGACCGCCGCCGCGAGCTGATCCTCGGCGCGCACGCCGTGGGCGAGAACGCGGTCGAGGTGATCCAGTCGGTCACCACCGCGATGGCCGCGGGCGTCGACGTCGCCACACTCGCGCACGTGCGGTTCGCGTACCCGACGTACAGCGCGATCATCGGGATCGCCGCCCGGCGCCTGCTGCAGGAGGACGACCGGGAGGGCGAGCTCGACTGAGGCGCTGCCCGGGCGGGCGTGATCGGATGGAGGCATGACCGCGCTCATCGTCACGGCCCATCCCGATCCCGACTCCCTCACCCACCACGTCGCCCGCCGGCTCGTCGCCCAGCTCGGGGCCGACCGGACGGAGGTCGCGCACCTCGCCCAGGAGGGCTTCGACCCGGTGTTCGGCATGGCCGACCGGGCCGCCTACGCCGGCGGCCCCGCGCCCGCGGACGTCCTCGCCGAGCAGGCGCGCCTTGACGTCGTGGACCACGTCGTGCTCGTCTTCCCCGTGTGGTGGTGGTCGATGCCGGCGCTCCTCAAGGGCTGGATCGACCGCGTCTTCATCGGCGGCTGGGCGTTCGACATCGACGATGACGGCCGCGTCCACACGCACCTGGAGCGCCTCACCGTGCACCTCCTGCCCGTGGCCGGCTTCGGTCGCGCGTCCTTCGCCCGGCACGGCTACCTGTCCGCGTTCCAGACGCAGATCGGCCACGGGATCCTCGACTACTGCGGCGCCCGCCACGGCGCCCTGGCGTTCGTGCACGACTCCGAGTCGGGTGACCGCGACGCCGTGGGCGCCGAGGTGGAGCGGGCCGTCGCGGAGGTGGCGGCGGCGGTCGGCTGATCCCGCGGGCCTCCCCGGACCCGCAGCCGCCGCCCGTGCGCGGATCCCATCGGCCGGCAGCCCGTCGTCGTCCGCGGCCGTCGGTACAGTGCCGACATGGCCTCCCGCACCGCCAACTTCTGCATCGACACCCTCGACCCCCGCGCCCAGGCGCTCTGGTGGGCGCAGGTTCTCGACGACTTCGCGATCGTGCCCGGGGGGACGATGGAGGACGACGAGGCCGAGCTCCGCGGCCCGGGCGGCCGGTGGCTGGAGTTCATCCGGGTCCCGGAGCCGAAGGCGGTGAAGAACCGCATGCACATGTGCCTCCGCCCGGCCGGCACGACGCGCGACGCCGAGGTGGAACGGATCCTGGCGCTCGGCGCGAGCATGGTGGACGACCGCCGCGAGACCGACGGCTGGGCGGTGCTGGGCGATCCGGAGGGCAACGAGTTCTGCGTCCTTGCCACGTCCGCGGAGGACGCCGGGATCGGCGCTTGATGCGGAGCGCGACGCGACGCTGACGACCGGGAGCCGCCTCGCCATTCCGTGCCGAGGACGAGACGGTCTCCGCGGCGCGCGGCCGGCATCGCCTACCTTCGGGCGCATGACGACCTCCGATCCCCTCCCCGGCCGGCCGCACGTCGCCGGCCGGCCGCACGTCGCCGGCCGCTCCCGTCCCGATCCCGGCGAGGTCGTCATCCGCGCCGCAGAGCCCGCGGACATGACGTCGGTCGCGGAGCTGCGCTGGCGGTGGTCGGTGGACGAGGAGGGCGACGCGCCTGTGACGGACATCGCGGGCTACGTCGCCGCCACCGCGGCCTTCGCGACCGCGCATCCGCGCACGCACGGGTGCGTCGTAGCCGAACGGGACGGCGTCGTGGTGGGACTGGCCTGGCTCGCCCTCACGGATCGGCCGCCCACCCCCGACGACCTGAGCCGCGTCGCGGGCGACATCCAGTCCGTCTACGTCGTCCCGGAACTGCGCGGGTCCGGGACCGGGCCCCGGCTGGTGGCCGCGCTCCTCGACGAAGCCCGCGCCGCCGGCTGCCGGTACGTCCGCGTGCACTCGAGCCCTCGCGCGGTCCCCGTCTACGCCCGTGCCGGATTCGCCGTTGACGAGGAATATCGCGTCGTCCGCCTCTGAGGCCTGCTCAGACGCCGTCGTCGATCCCCGTCATGTCGAGCACGAAGCGGTAGCGCACGTCGTTGCGGCGGAGCCGGTCGATCGCGGTCGCGACCTCGGCCGCGGGCAGCACCTCCACCTCCGCTGTGATGTCGTGCTCGCCGCAGAAGTCGAGCAGGTCCTGCGTCGCGGGTCGTCCGGCACTGCCCGAGGAGGCGAGCCGACGCCGGCCGCCGAGCAGGTCCATCGCCTGGACCCCAAGCGGGCCGAGGAAGCCGAGGACGCACAGCGTGCCGTCGAGGTCGAGCACGCGCAGGTAGGGGCCGAGGTCGTGGGTGGCCGAGACGGTGTCGAGCACGAGGTCGAGGCTTGAGGCGGCGGCCGCCATCGCGGCGGGGTCGGTTGAGACGACCACGCGGCTCGCGCCGAGCCGCTCGGCGTCCGCCGCCTTGGCCGCGCTCGTGGTGAACACCGTCACCTCCGCGCCGAGGGCGCTCCCCAACCGCACCGCGAGGTGGCCGAGGCCGCCGAGGCCGACGACCCCGAGGCGCGTGCCCGGGCCGACGCCCGCGGCCCGCAGCGGCTCCCAGACCGTGACGCCCGCGCACATGAGCGGGGCGACGGCGGCGGGATCCAGCGACGCCGGCCGGCGGTAGACGAAGGACTCGCGGACCACGTAGCGGCCGGACCAGCCGCCGCGGGTCGTGGATCCGTCGACGCGGTCGCGGCCGCCGTAGGTGAGCGTCGGGAACTCGACGCACATGTTCTCGTGGCCGCCGCGGCACATGGCGCAGACGCCGCACGAGTCGACGATGTTGCCGACCGCGACCGGGTCGCCGGGCGCGAAGGCCGTGACGGCGGATCCGACGGCCACCACCTCCCCGACGAACTCGTGGCCGGGGACGAGCGCGTCGTCGCGGCCGTGCTGGTCGAGCGCGTGCAGGTCGGAGAAGCAGACGCCGCAGTGGGTGACGCGGACGTCGACATCGTCGGGACGGAGGTCGCGGCGCGCGATCTCGGTGGGGCGGAGCGGCAGGCCGGACGCGGGAGACAGAAGGGCTGTGGTTCTCATGCCCTTACTCTACCTACTAGTTGGTAGCTACGTATGCTCGATGCATGACCTCGACCGCCGACCGCACGCGCCAGCGCATCCTCGACGCCGCGACGGAGGAGTTTGCCGCCCGCGGCATCGCCGGGGCGCGCGTCGACCGGATAGCCCAGGCGTCCGGCATGAGCAAGCCGATGCTGTACTCGCACTTCGGCGGCAAGGACCGGCTGTTCGACGCGGTGTTCGCCGAGCACGTGATCGCGAACGGCGACCGCGTCCCCTTCACGGGCGACGACCTGCCCGGCTACGCGGCCAGCCTCTACGACGACTATCTCGAGGATCCCGCGCTCGCCCGCCTCGTGATGTGGAAGCGGCTCGAGCGCGACGGCACCGGGTACCTCTACCCCGGCCTCGAGGAGCACGACGCGGCGCACCGGCGCGACATCGTCGCGGCCCAGGCGTCCGGCCGGATCCGCGCGGACCTCCACCCCGACGACGTGTGGACCCTGCTCATCGCCACCGCCGCGAGCTGGGCGCAGATCTCGATCACGACGGTCGCGGCGGCAGACGACCCGGCGGCCCTCCATGCGCGGCGCCGCGCGGCCCTCGCGGCGCACGTGCGCGACGGGCTCTGCGGAGGCTGATCCCTACGGCGCGAGGCGCAGCGCCTCGTCGCCCTCCGGCAGCTCGACGACCACGTCGAGCGCATCCCGGTCGCGCAGCCCGTCGGGCACGTCGAGCGCGTAGCTGGTGGGCGAGAGGTCGGCGGAGCAGGCCGCGCCGCCGGTCTGCCCGGTGAGGACCGTCGAGATGCGCAGGACGTCGTCGTCGACCCGCATCCCCATGGGCGCCGTCGGGCAGCCCGATGAGCCGAACGTCGTGAGCGAGAACCGCTCGCCGGGCTCGATCCATAGGATCACCGCGTCCCCGTCGCGCCCGCCCATGCCCGTGCGCAGGTCGTCCAGCGGCACCTCGTAGGGGTCGCCGATCGGCGTGCGCGAGCACCCGGCGAGCAGGCTGAGCGCGACGAGAGCCGCCGCCACCGCTCGGACACCCGGATGCCTCACCCGCGGGCCTGCGCCCGGGTCGCCCGGCCACGTTCGACCGCCGTCATCACGAGGTACAGCGTCGTCCAGAGCACGAGGCCCGTGGCGAGGAAGATCCCGACGACCGCGACCACGCCTCCCGCGGTGTCCGTCGGGAACCAGCCGCTGAGCAGGAGCGCCGGGAGCACGGTGACGAGCATGAGCGCGAAGTGCGTGACGGATGCCCGGGTGACGCTCCAGCGGTCCACCTGGTAGAGGAGCGAGCCGGCGGCGGTCGCCGCGGCGATGACGCCGACCGCGAGGGTGGAGCGGCCGTCCGCGATCTGGCCGGCGGCGAGCAGGGACGCGCCGATCGCCGACATGACCACGAGCGGGATCCCGCCGAGGAGCGCGGCGCGGAGGAGCAGGCGCGGTCGGCGGCGCGCGGCGGGCGCGCCCGCGGGGCTCTCGGCCGGCGCTGATGCCGGTGCCGGTCTCGGTGCTGGTCGCATGGCTCCTCGTCCCGCCCAGTCGACCACGCGCGCGACGCCGGACGGAACCCCCGATGAGGGGGCCGTGTCGCGCGCCCCCGCGGGGACCCCCCCGATCGCTACGGTGGGTCTCGGCCTCCGCACCGGGTCGCATCCGCCCACCAGGGAGTCCGCCGTGCTCATGACCCTCACCTCGACCGCGCCCTCGGCGTCGGACCTCAGCCACCTGCTCCGCAAGCACCCGGCGAAGGCGCAGTCCTTCGACCTCGCGGTCGGCACCGCGCACGTCCTCTACCCGGAGGCGACCGACGAGCGGTGCACGGTGGCGCTGCTGCTGGAGGTGGATCCGATCGCGCTCGTCCGCTCCTCGCGCTTCCGGAGCTCAGGTGCGTCGAGCATCGCGCACTACGTGAACGACCGGCCCTACGCGTCGTCGTCGATGCTCGCGGTCGCGCTCGGGCACGTCTTCCGCACGGCGATGGGCGGCCGCAGCGAGACCTTCCCCGAGCTCGCGGCGAACGCACTCCCGCTCCGCATCACGGTCGCCGCCCTGCCCGCGCGCGGCGGCGCCGACCTCGTGCACGCGCTGTTCGCGCCCCTCGGCTGGCAGGTGGAGGCGACGCCCGTGCCGCTGGATCCCGCGTTCCCCGCCTGGGGCGACTCCCGCTACGTCGACCTCGTGCTCACGGGCGAGGTCCGCCTCGCCGACGCGCTCCGCCACCTCTACGTGCTGCTGCCCGTGCTCGACGACGGCAAGCACTACTGGGTCTCCGAGGACGAGGTGGGCAAGCTCCTGCGCGCCGGCGAGGGGTGGCTCGCCGAGCACCCGTCGCGCGACCTCATCACCCGCCGCTACCTCGCGCACCAGCGCGACCTCGTGGGCGAGGCGGACGAGCTGCTCGACGCGGGATCCGATGCGCCCGCGGACGCCGCTCCCGCCACGGAACCGCCCGCGCCGCGCTCCCCCTCGCTCGCCCGCCGGCGCGCGGAGACGGTCCACGCCGTGCTCACGGAGCTCCGTGCCCGCACGGTCGCGGACGTGGGCTGCGGATCCGGCGCGCTGCTGCGGCACCTGGTGGCCGATCCCGCGTTCACGACGATCATCGGCACCGACGTCTCCGCGTCCGACCTCGAGGCCGCGGCCCGTCGCCTCGACCTCCGGGAGGCGGGCGACCGGGTGCGCGAGCGGATCCGGTTGCTGCAGTCCTCCGCGACCTACGAGGATCCGCGCATCGCCGGCCTCGACGCGATCGTGCTCATGGAGGTCATCGAGCACGTGGATCCCGACCGGCACGCGGCCCTCGAGGCGAGCGTGTTCGGATCCGCGTCGCCGGCCGCCGTGATCGTCACGACCCCGAACGCCGAGCACAACGCGCTCTACCCGGGCCTCTCCGCGGGCGCCCTGCGCCACCCCGACCACCGCTTCGAGTGGACCCGCGCCGAGTTCGCCGCCTGGGCGCACCGCGTCGCCGGCCGCTTCGGCTACCGCGTGGAGATCCGGCCCGTCGGCGACGCGGATCCCGTCCACGGCTCCCCCACCCAGCTCGCGCTCTTCCGGAAGGCCACGCGATGACCGACGTCACCGATGCCGCTCCCGCGGCGCTCCCCATCCCCCGCATGTCGCTCGTGCTGCTCGTCGGCGCGAGCGGATCCGGCAAGTCCACCTTCGCCCGCACCCACTTCGGCCCGTACGAGGTGCTGTCGAGCGACGTGTTCCGCGGCCTCGTCTCGAACGACGAGAACGACCAGTCGGCGACGTCGGCCGCCTTCGAGGCGCTCCGGCACGTCGCCGCGCACCGCCTCCGCCGGGGTCTGATGACCGTGATCGACGCCACGAACGTGCAGCCCGAGTCACGCCGATCCCTCGTGCAGCTCGCCCGCGACCACGACGTGCTGCCCGTGGCGATCGTGCTCGACGTGCCGGTCGGCGTGTGCGTGGAGCGGAACGCCGCCCGCACGGATCGCACGTTCGGCGCCTCCGTCGTGAAGCGCCAGCACGACCAGCTCCAGCGGTCGCTGAAGGGCCTCGGCCGCGAGGGCTTCCGGAAGGTGCACGTGCTCCGCGGCGTGGACGAGATCGCCGCGGCGCGCTTCACGGTCGCTCCGCTCCTCAACGACCTCCGCCACGAGCGCGGTCCCTTCGACGCGATCGGCGACGTGCACGGCTGCCGCGCGGAGCTCGAGACGCTGCTCGGGGAGCTGGGCTACGAGATCCAGCGCGACGAGCGGGGCCGACCCGTCGACGCCGCGCACCCGGAGGGCCGGCGGGCGGTGTTCCTCGGCGACCTCGTGGACCGCGGACCCGACACCCCGGGCGTGCTCCGCCTCGTGATGGGGATGGTGCGCGCCGGCCACGCCTTCGCGGTGCCGGGCAACCACGAGGACAAGCTCGTGAAGGCGCTGCAGGGGAAGAAGGTGCGGGTCGCGTACGGCCTGGCCGAGTCGCTGGCGCAGCTCGCCGAGGAGGACGACGCGTTCCGCGTCGGCGTCGAGCGCTTCTGCCGCGAGCTCGTCTCGCACCTGGTGCTCGACGGCGGCGACCTCGTCGTCGCGCACGCCGGCCTCATCGAGGCGTACCAGGGCCGAGCGTCCGGCCGCGTGCGCGCGTTCGCGCTCTGGGGCGACGCCACGATCGGCGAGACCGACGAGCACGGCCTGCCCGTGCGCCGCGACTGGGCGCTCGACTACCGCGGATCCGCGACGGTCCTCTACGGGCACGTCGCCGGCGTCGGCACCGAGTGGGTCAACGGCACCATGTGCCTCGACACCGGATGCGTCTTCGGCGGCGAGCTCACCGCCCTCCGCTGGCCCGAGCGCGAGGTCGTCGCCGTGCCCGCGGAGCGCGTCTGGTCGGAGCCGGCCGTGCCGCTGGGGCGCCGGTACGCCTCGTCCTCCGCCGCCGCCGCATCCGGTTCGGGATCCGCCGGGGACGACGAGCGCGCCCCCGGCCTGCTCCGCATCGACGACGTGCTCGGGAAGCAGGTGGTGGAGACGCGCGCCTTCGGCCGGGTCGGGATCCGGGAGGACGCCGCCGCCGGCGCCCTCGAGACCATGAGCCGCTTCGCCGTCGACCCGCGGCACCTCCTCTACCTGCCGCCGACGATGAGCCCGCCCGCGACCTCGTCCCGCGACGACGTGCTCGAGCACCCGGCCGAGGCATTCGAGGCGTACCGCCGCGACGGCCTGGAGCGGGTGATCTGCGAGGAGAAGCACATGGGATCCCGCGCGGTCGTGCTCCTCACCCGCGACCCGGCCCGCTTCGGCGCCCCCGCGGGCTGGCGCGGCGTCGTGCACACGCGCACGGGCCGCCCGTTCTTCGACGCAGCCGACACGGACGCCCTGCTCGCTCGGCTCGACGCCGCCGTGGAGACCGCCGGCCTCTGGGCGGAGCTCGACACGTCGTGGCTGCTCCTCGACGCGGAGCTGCTGCCGTGGTCGGTGAAGGCGGGGCCGCTGATCCGCGACCAGTACGCCTCCGTCGGCGCCGCCGCGACGGCCGCGCTGCCCGCCGCGGTCCGCACGCTCGAGCAGGCAGCCGCCGCCGGGATCGACGTGGCCGGCCTCCTCGACCGCACGCGCGCTCGGGCCGCCGACGCGGAGGCGTACGTGGCCGCGTACCGCCGGCACGCCGCGCCCTCCACCGGCCTCGACGACGTCCGGCTCGCCCCGTTCCAGCTCCTCGCCACCGAGGGCGCGACCCACCTGGCGCGCGAGCACTCCTGGCACCTGGCGCTCGCGGACCGGCTGGCGGTCGCGGATCCGGGCCTCGTGATCCCCACCCGCTCCGTCGCCGTCGACCTCGCGTCGCCGGAGTCCGAGGACGCCGCCACGCGCTGGTGGCAGGAGCTCACGGACGCGGGCGGCGAGGGCATGGTCGTCAAGCCCGTCGCGGGTCTCGTCCGCGGGCGGAAGGCCCTCGCGCAGCCGGGCATCAAGGTGCGCGGCCGCGAGTACCTGCGCATCGTCTACGGGCCCGACTACACGGAGCCCGCGAACCTGCATCGCCTGCGCGACCGCGACGTGGGCCACAAGCGGTCGATGGCGCTCCGCGAGTACGCCCTCGGCGTCGAGGCGGTCGAGCGGTTCGTCGCGGGCGAGCCGACGTGGCGCGTGCACCAGGCGGTCTTCGGCGTGCTCGCGATGGAGTCCGAGGCGGTGGATCCGCGGCTGTGATCCCGGCTGCGTGTGGACGCTCCGGCGCCGCGCGGGACGCCCACGGCTAGCCTCGCCGGATGCCCGCCGCCCCCGCCGCCCGATCCGGCGGGGTGCGCGCGGTCACCCGCGCGGGGCACGTCCTGACGTCGCTCGCGATGGGGATCCTGCTGGCCGTCATGATGCTGGGCCTCGCGCTCGACGGGTCCCTCCGGCGCCTCGACGAGCGCGACTAGCGGGCCTCACGCCCCGCCGCGGTTCCCCTCCAGCGTGAAGGTGAAGACGTCCTCGTCGAACGCGCTGTACCCGGCGTAGTCGAGGAGCTCGTAGAGGCGGGCGCGGGTCTGCATCTCCGGCACCTTCGAGGCGAGCGTGCCCTCCTCGAGGATCGCGTCGAGGCCGCGCTCGGCGGCGCCCATCGCGAGGCGCAGGAGCGACACCGGGTAGATGACGATGTCGACGCCCACGTCGGCGAGCTGCTGCGTCGTGAAGAGCTCGCTCTTCCCGAACTCGGTCATGTTGGCCAGGATCGGCACGTCCACCGCGGCGCGCATCGCCTCGAACTCGGCGAGGTCCGCCATCGCCTCGGGGAAGATCGCGTCGGCGCCGGCGTCCACGAGCGCGCGCGCCCGGTCGACGGCCGCGGCCATGCCGTCGACGCCGCGCACGTCGGTGCGGGCCATGACCAGCAGGTCGGGGTCGCGGCGGGCGTCGACGGCCGCGCGGATCCGCTTCAGCGCCGTCGACTCGTCCACCACCTGCTTGCCGTCGAGGTGGCCGCAGCGCTTGGGGTTCACCTGGTCCTCGATGTGGAGGCCCGCGACGCCCGCGTCCTCGAGCATCTGCACGGTCCGCGCGACGTTCATCGGCTCGCCGAAGCCCGTGTCGGCGTCCACGAGGCACGGCAGGTCGGTGACGCGCGCGATCTGCTGCGAGCGCCCGGCCACCTCGGTGAGCGTGGTGAGGCCGATGTCCGGCAGGCCGAGATCCGCCGAGAGCACGGCGCCCGAGATGTAGACGCCGTCCATGCCCTTGTCCTGGATGAGGCGGGCCGACAGCGGGTTGAACGCACCGGGCATCCGGAGCAGCTCCCCGCTCGCGAGCCGCTCGCGGAACGCGCGGCGCTTGGCGGCGGAGGTGAGGTTCGAGTGCAGCACTAGAGGAGTCCCTTCGGGGAGCCGGCGCCGTCGAGGAGGCCGGGCCTGGCGGTCACGGTGAGGCCGGCGAGCTCGTCGGCGCCGAGCTCGGGCAGGCGCTCGACGAGCGCGAGGAAGCGGTCGACCTCGCTGTCCTCCAGCACTCCGTCGGCGAGCGTGCGGAGCTTGGCGACGTAGTCGGCGCGCGCGAACGGCCGGGCACCGAGCGGGTGCGCGTCGGCCACGGCGATCTCGTCGACGATGGTCGAGCCGTCCGTCAGGCGGATCTCCACCCGGCCGCCGAACGCCTTCTCGGCCGGGTCCATGGAGTGGTACCTGCGGGTCCACTCCGGGTCCTCGGTCGTGGTGACGCGGCGCCACAGGTCCACCGTGTCGGGGCGGCCGGCGCGCTCGGGCGCGTACGAGTCGACGTGGTGCCAGGCGCCGTCCTGCAGCGCGACGGTGAAGATGTACGGGATCGAGTGGTCGAGCGTCTCGCGGCTGGCGCGCGGGTCGTACTTCTGCGGGTCGTTCGCGCCGGATCCGATGACCACGTGCGTGTGGTGCGAGGAGTGGATGAGCACGCGGTCGATCGCGTCCGCGTCGGCGAGCACCGGGTGCGCGTGGTGCAGCCGGCGCGCGAGGTCGATCCACGCCTGCGCCTGGTACTCGGCCGAGTGCTCCTTCGTGTACGTGTCGAGGATCGCCCGCTTGGCCTCGCCCGGCGCGGGCAGCGGCACCTCGTAGGAGGCGTCGGGGCCGTCGAGCAGCCACGCGATCACGCCGTCCTCGCCCTCGTAGATCGGGGTCGGGCTCGTCTGGCCGCGCATCGCCCGGTCGATCGCCTCGACGGCCATCTTCCCCGCGAACGCGGGCGCGTGCGCCTTCCACGTGCTGATCGCGCCCTTGCGCGACTGGCGCGTGGCGGTCGTGGTGTGCAGGGCCTGGCCGACGGCCTGGAAGACGGTCTCCTGATCCAGCCCGAGGAGCGTGCCGATGCCGGCGGCCGCCGACGGGCCGAGGTGCGCGACGTGGTCGATCTTGTGCGCGTGCAGGCTGATGGCCTTCACGAGGTCCACCTGGATCTCGTAGCCGGTCGCGATGCCGCGGATCACGTCGGCGCCCGTGAGCGCACGCCCGTCGGGGCGGCCGGCCGCGGCGGCGTGCTGCGCGGCCGCGAGGATCGGCGGGATGTTGTCGCCCGGGTGCGAGTACTCGGCGGCGAGGAACGTGTCGTGGTAGTCGAGCTCGCGCACGGCCACGCCGTTCGCCCAGGCCGCCCACTCGGCGCTGACGCGGGTGGCGGGATCCGCGCCCACGACGGTCGCGCCCGCGCCGCCCGTGGACGGCCCGTGCGCCAGGGCCTGCGCGCGCGCCGCGACGACGGGCGCGCGGGTGAGCGATGCGGTCGCGACGGCCGCGTTGTCGATGATGCGGTTGACGATCATCTCGGTGACCTCGGCGTCGACCTCGACCGGGTCCGCGGCGACGGCGGCGATGCGCCCCGCCAGCTGCTCCCCGGGAGGCAGGGCCTCGTCGCTGCGGTGGACGCGGACGCGGTGGATCTGCATGCTCTTCCTCACGGTCGGGCGCCTGTCGCGGAGGGCTCGTGGCCTCGTCCGCGCGGCACCGGTCCAGCGTATCCACCGCCGGACGCTCCTACGCTGGGGCGTGCCCACCGTCGCCCCGGAGTCCCCGCGCCAGGACGACGTGCTGCCGCTGCTGCGGCAGGCCGACGAGTTCGCGCTCGCCCTCTACCCGGCCGAGAACTACCACGCGCTCGACGTCACCGATCTCGAGCGGCCCGGCGTCACGTTCCTCGTGGCGCGCGAGGACGGCCGCGCGCTCGGCACGGCGGCGGTCGTCGACGCGGGCGACGGATCCGCGGAGCTGAAGCGCGTGTTCGTCACGGACGCGGCGCGCGGCCTCGGCGTCGGACGCGCGCTCCTGGTCGCCGCGGAGGAGCGCGCCCGCGCGCTCGGCGCGACGACCATGCGGCTCGAGACCGGCCTGCCGCAGACCGCCGCCATCGCCATGTACGAGCGCGGCGGCTACCGGCACGTGCCGCGCTTCGGGCCGTACGCCGAGGATCCGACCAGCGTCTGCATGGAGCGGGACCTGCACGCGGATCCCGGGCTGCTCCCCCGCTGGATCCTCCGCCCCGCCCTCCCGGACGACGCGACGTGGATGGCCGAGCTCCGCGCCGTCGCGCTGCGGGCCGACCTCGAGCGCCTCGGGCGATGGGATCCGGTGCGGGTCCGCCGCCGCTTCCTCGACGGCTGGGCACCCGAGCGCACCTCGGTGATCCGCGTCGGCGGCCACGACGTCGGCCTCATCGCCTGCCGCGACGAGCCCGACGCGCACTGGATCGAGCACTTCTACCTGGATCCCGCGGTGCAGGGCGCGGGGATCGGCGGCGAGGTCCTGCGCGATCTGATGGCCCGGCACGACGACGACCGCCCGTTCCGCCTCGACGTGCTCCAGGGCAGCGCCGCGCGGCGGCTCTACGAGCGCGCGGGGTTCCGGGTCGAGCGCGAGGATGCGGTGGACGTGTGGCTGGTGGCGCTGTCCAGCCTCACGACCTAGTCGCTGGGGTGCAGACCGGCGTCGGCCGGCCCGGTCCTCCACGCGGTGAAGTGGACCGTGAATCCCGCGCGCGTGGGCGCGCAGCACATCGGGCCCGCGGTCACGGCGGCATCGGGATCGAGGGGTGCCACCCGCACGAGTCGCCACGGCTCGTCGTCCACCCGTGCGCGGACCGTCAGCGCGTCGCCGGAGCGGCTGGCGCGGATCGTGACGAGCCGGCCGTACCAGTCGGGGACGGGCGCCAGCGACCAGTCGGACATCCCGCGGGTGACGACCGCGCCGAGGCCGTCCTCGCCGTCGCTGCGCTCGACGCCGGCCTTGATCCACGTGCTCTCGTCGACGCGGACGAAGATGCCGGCCTGGTCGAACTGGGCGGAGAGGTCGAGCCGGAACGACACCTCCATCGCCGCGCCCTGGTCGAAGGGCACGAGGAGGGCGTGCTCGGTGTCGTGCACGAAGCCGTAGGAGGTGATGCGCCAGGCATCGCTGCCCTCGACGGCGGTGACGCGCATCCCGTCGTCGACGACCGCCACGTGGGCGGGCGCGTTCGTCCAGGAGCCGGAGTTCCAGTCGATGTCGGTCATGGCCCGAGCGTACGCATCCCGCCATCCTCGGTCGGGTCCATCACCGCGTCCCGCACCGCCGAGAGCGAGCACTCGAGCGCGGGGCGCCCGTCCGCATCCCTAGAGCCGCTGCGCCGCCCGACCGGGAGTTCACGGAAGCAGAACATCCCGTTCATGCACGGGGCCGCGCCGCGCCCCATGATCCTGATGCCGATCTCCCGCGCGCCTGCGCGGACCGGCCTGCGCGACCCCGCGCGCATCCCCCCTCGAGAAGGACGAACGTGACGATCACCCCTGCCCGCCGTGCCGCCCCCGCGCGCATCGGCGCCCTCACCGCGGCAGCCGCTGCCGTGGTGCTCTCCGTCGGCATCGGCGCACCCGCCGCGCACGCCGCCGCCGACCCCGCGCTCCAGCCCGCGCCGACCGCGAGCGACCACCTCATCACCGACGTGCCCGGCCTCGTCAACGGCCGCGAGCTCGGCGCGTTCACCGGTCTCGACGGGCGCACGGTCGCCGCGAGCCGCCTGATCCGCACGGAGTCGCTCGACAAGATCACCGCGGCCGGCGCCGCGACGCTCGCGAGCGTGCACCACGTCGACCTCGTGATCGACCTGCGCACGCCCGGCCAGATCCAGGCGAAGCCCGACGTGCCGATCCCGGGCGCGAAGACCGTCGCCATCTCGATGTTCGGCGCCGACGGCGACTACCCGGACGACACGGTCATGTACCGCGACCTCATCGACAAGGGCCACGTCGACGCGGCGGACCCGGGCGTGATGATCAGCGCGTACCGCAGCATCCTGCGGGCCATCGCGTCGCACACCGGCAACGGCACGATCCTCATCCACTGCTCGCACGGCATGGACCGCACGGGCACCGTCATCGACCTGCTCGACCGGATCCTCGGCGTCGGCAGCGCGGACATCCTCCACGACTACCTGCTCTCGAACACGCAGCTCGGCGTCGACTGGGCCAAGCCCGCGCTCCTCCAGGGCACCTTCGAGGCGGGCATCGCGTCGCGCTACGCGGGGATGGACTCCTACATCCGCACCACTCTCGGCGTCGACGACCAGGAGATCAGCGCCCTCCGCGCGCAGCTCCTCGTCTCGGACGACGCGGCAGCCGCCTCCATCACCGTGGGCGGCGTGACCGTGCCGCTCGGCGACGCGGCCGGATCCGCCGGGGCCGTCGTGCCCGTCGGCCTCCCCGCACTCACGGCCGCCGACGTCCACGTCACCACCGCGGACGGATCCGCCACGTCGTCCGTCGCGGTCGACGGGCGCACGGTCACCGTCACGGTGACCGCGGCGGACGGGCGCACGACGCGCACGTACCGGATCACGGCCGGGCTCGCGGAGATCGCGCTGCCTGCGGGATCCGCGCCGACCGCGGGCGGCACCGTCGCGTTCCGCGCCGCCGGCCTCACCCCGGGCGCGACCTACCGCGTCATCCTGCACTCCACGCCGACCGACGTCGGATCCGTCACCGCGGCATCCGACGGCACCGCGTCGGGCACCGTCACGATCCCCGCGGGCACCGACCCCGGCACGCACACGCTGACCCTCGTGGACGCGCAGGGCCGGGCGGTCTCGGATCCCGCGACCATCACCGTGAGCGCCGCCGCCGCCGTCTCCGCCGTCACGGCGACCGCGACCGGCGCGCGCCACGCGGGCCCCGCGGTCGCGACCGGCGGCGCGTCCGTCGCCGCCGACCCGTGGCCGGGCCTCGCGCTCGCGGCCCTCGGGCTCGCGGGACTCGCGGCGATCGCGGGCCGCACGGTCGCGCGCCGTCGCGCCGCGCTGCGCAGGCCGTGACGACCGACGTGACCACGGATGGCCGAACGACCCGGCGGCGGATCCTCACCGCCGCCGGCGTCGTCGTCGCGTCCGCGGCCGTCGTCGCGGGCGCGCTGGCCGCGGTCGGCGGCTGGCCCGCCGCCTCCGGCCTCCCGCGCGACCTCGCGGGCGCCCCGGTGCAGGCCGACGTGCCGGCGCCCGCGGCGAGCGCCGACGCGGCCACGTCCGTCGACTCCGGCCTCGGTCGGTTCCGCGCCCCCTCGGTCGGGCTCGACGTGCCGCTCGGCGCGGTGGACGTGGTCGGCGGCGTCGTGGATCCCCCCGGCTTCTCCTCCGCGTACCGCGTGCGCGACCTCGGCGTCGCGCCCGAGGACGCCGCCTCCGGCACGGTGTTCGTCGTGATGCACTCGGTGCGCGGCGGCGGCACCGGCCCCGGCGACCTGCTCATCGACGACCGGGCGGGCAGCGCGAGCGTCGCCCCCGGCGCGGTGATCGAGGTGGCGGGCGTCGACTACTCCGTGGGATCCAGCCGGGCGGTCGCCAAGGGCGCGCTCCCGGACGACGCCGAGGTCTGGGCGGACACCCCCGGCCGGCTCGTCGTCATCACGTGCCTCCAACGTCCGGACGGCAGCCCGTCGCGCGACGACATGGTGATCGAGGCAACGCGCGCCTGATCCCGGCGGGAGCGCGCGACGGCCGACGCGGTCGCGCGCTCCCCGCCTCGCTAGCCTCGGGACATGGGGATGGACAGCGCACGGCACGAGGTCGCGCGCGCCTGGCACGCCGCCGTCTCCCCCGACCGGCTGCTGCTCGCCGCCAAGACCGCGCTCGCGGTCGGCATCGCGTGGGCCGTCGCGCCCTACGTGCCCGGGGTCGCGAACGAGTACCCCTACTACGCGCCGCTCGGCGCGCTCGTGAGCATGTACCCGACGCTCATGGGATCCGCGCGCACCGGCCTCCAGACGCTCCTCGGCCTCGCGGCGGGCATCGTCCTCGCGACCGCCGTGATCGTCACCACCGGCCCCTCGTGGTGGTCGATCCCCGTGATCGTCGGCATCGGCGTGATCCTCTCCGGCTCCGGCTGGTTCGGCGCGGGACGCGAGTACGTGCCGATGGCGGCGCTGTTCGTGCTGATCATCGGCGGGCAGGACGCCGACACGTACTCGCTCGGCTACCTCGTGCAGATGGCGGTCGGCGTGGTGACCGGGCTCCTCATCAACGTGCTCATCGCCCCGACGCTGTCGAGCGGGCGCGCGGCGGCCCGGATCAGCGCGTTCCAGCGCGAGGTCGCCCAGCGGCTGCGGGAGGTCGGCGACGCGGTCGAGTCCGACTCCCCGCCCGCGCACGCCGACTGGATCCGCGCCAGCGAGGACCTCGCCGGCACCGCGCGAGCCGTCCGCGCCGACCTCCGGGAGGCCGACGAGAGCCGCAAGGGCAACCCGCGCACGCTCGTCGACAAGCGCGACGTGCGCATCGACCACGCCCGGCTGGAGGCGATGGACCAGATCGTGTTCCACGTCCGCGACATCTCGGCGGCGCTCGCGGACACCATCTGGGAGCAGCGCGGATCCCTCGGCCTCGACCACGGGATCGCCGCTCCCATCCGCGACGCGTGCCACGCGGTCGCGGGCGTCCTCGACCTCGACGACCCGGACTCCCCCGAGCGCCACCGCGCGATGGGCGAGGCGGCCCGGCAGGTCCGGCTGCTCGTGGAGGCGGTGGACCGCCAGTCGCAGGAGCTCGGTCGGGCGATGGGGCCGGGCGTCCTCACGGCGATGCACCTCAAGCGCGTGCTGCGGCACCTCGAGCCGGTGGACGCGGCGGAGTCACCGGCCCCGTAGCGCGGGGTCGGGCCCGGCCTCCTCCGCGCCCTCCGCCGCTGCCGCCGCGGATCCCGTCTCGCCGCCGACCGGCAGCGCATCCGCCCGCGCGTCGAACCGCACCGCGACGATGCCCGCGACGATGAGGACGCCGCCCACCAGCTGGAGCAGCGTCAGCGCCTCGCCGAGCAGCAGCCAGGCCCAGGCGCCGGCGGCCGCCACCTCGAGGAGGCCGGTGAAGGACGCGAGGCGGGATCCGAGCATCGCGCCCGCCGTGATCCCCGCGCCGTACGCGAGCGCCGTCGCGACCACGCCCACCACGAGCATCGGCACCCACCACGGCACGACGCTGCCGAGCATCACGACGTCGGCGACGGATCCCGTGAACGGCAGGATCCCGGTCGCACCGACCAGCGCCAGCAGCACCGCCGCGACGAGCAGCCCCGCGGCCGCGAGCGCCACCGGCGGCAGCCCGTCCGCGCCGCGGGCGGCGATCGCGAAGTAGCCGGCGCAGCCGACCATCGCGCCGAGCGCGAAGAGGAGGCCGACGGGATCCAGCGCCCCGCCACCCGACGGCGACACCACGAGCGCGAGCCCGCCCGCCGCCGCGACGGATCCGAGGAGCACCGGCACCGCGGGCCGCCGCCGGCTCAGCGCCCACGCCACGGCCACGAGCAGCAGCGGCGCCATGAACTCGATGAGGATCGCCGTGCCGACGGGGATCCGCTCGATGGCCGCGAAGTACATGACCTGCGCGCCCGCGACGCCCACGAGCGCCATGCCGAGCACGCGCCGCCACGCCCGCAGCACCGGGCGCAGGTCGCCGCGCAGCTGCACGAGCGCGACGGGCGCGAGGATCAGCCCGCCGACGAGCGCCCGCAGCGCGACGGCGGCGACAGGGCTCCACCCGGCCTCGAGCAGCGGCTTCACGAACGCGCCCGACAACCCGAAGGAGCAGGCGGCGACGATCGCGAGGACGAATCCGGTGGTCAGGTGGCGTCGATCCATGGTGCGCTCGTCTCGTCAGGGGCCATGCGGCCTACGGTCCTGACGTTAGACTCGTCATGGATAAGGAGTCAACTTGCTTTTCACCCCTGACACGGAGGACGTGCTCACGTTCGACGCCGTGATCCTCAACACGGCCCCGCGCGCCACCCGATCCGGCGACGACCTGCTGGCGACGCCCGAGCAGCTCGCCGACCTGATGACCCGCAGCGGCTTCTCCGGCCGCTTCGACCGCGACGAGCGCGAGCTCCGCGATGTCCACCGCGCCCGCACGAGCCTCCGGGAGCTGTGGGGCCTCGACCGCGACGCCATGGTGGATCCCGTCAACGAGCTGCTCGCCCGTCACCACGCGGCACCGCGGCTCGTCCGGCACGACGCCCTCGACTGGCACCTGCACGCGACGCCGGAGGACGCGCCGCTCGCCGACCGGATCCTCGTGGAGGCCGCCATGGCCCTCGTCGACGTCGTGCGCTCCGACGCCACCGACCGCCTCCGCGAGTGCGCCGCCGACGACTGCGACGGCGTGCTCGTCGACCTCTCCCGCAACGGGTCGAAGCGGTTCTGCAGCGTGCGCTGCGGCAACCGGATGAACATGGTCGCGTTCCGGGAGCGCCGGGCGGCGGATCCGGTCGGCTAGGCGCCTTCGGGTCGGCGCGCGGCGAGCGCCGCCTGGTACAGGTCGCGCTTGCCGAGGCCGGTCGCCTCGGCGATGGTGCCGGCCGCGTCCTTGAGGCGCGCGCCGTCGGACACCAGCTCGAGCACCTGCGCCACGCCGGTCGCGAGATCCACCTCGAGCGCCGCGGCGCCCTCCGCCACCACGACGATCTCGCCGCGCACGCCCTCTGCGGCCCAGGCGGCGAGCTCGGCGGCGGATCCGCGGCGCACCTCCTCGTACAGCTTCGTGAGCTCGCGGCACACGACGAGCCGGCGGTCGGGTCCCCACTCGGCGACGACGTCCTCGAGCGACGCCTGCAGCCGGTTCGGCGACTCGAAGAAGACCATGGTGCGGCGCTCGCGCACGAGCTCGCGGAGCACGCGGCGGCGGTCGCCGCCCTTGCGCGGCAGGAAGCCCTCGAACGTGAAGCGGTCGGTGGGGAGGCCGGAGACGGCGAGCGCGCTCAGCACGGCGCTCGGTCCGGGGATCACCGTGACGCGGACGCCCGCCGCGGCCGCCGCCTCCACCAGGTGGAAGCCGGGGTCGGAGATCGCGGGCATGCCGGCGTCGGAGAGGACGAGCACGTCGGTCTCGCGCGCCAGCTCGACGAGGTCGGCCGAGCGCTCCTGCTCGTTGTGGTCGTGCAGGGCGATGAGGCGCGGCCGGTTCTCGACGCCGAGCGCGCCGAGCAGGCGGATGGTGGTGCGGGTGTCCTCGGCGGCGATGACCGTGGCGGACGACAGCGCCTCCACGAGCCGCCGCGACGCGTCGCCCAGGTTGCCGATGGGGGTCGCGCCGAGGATGATCACCGGTCGATCATCCCATCCGGGGCGGGGCGGCCCGGGCCATCCCCGTCCGGGTCAGGCAGGCCGGAGCGGTCGCCGACGTGGGGAGGATCGTCGACCTCGGCGTCGCCCGGGTCGCTCCAGCCGCGGATCCAGTTCACGATCCCGCCGCCGATAGAGACGAGCCCGAGGGGCACGCCGAGCAGGACGATGGTGTCGAAGCGCCCTCCGTTGCTGATCTCCCCGAAGGCGCCCGTGAGGCCGAGCACCGAGACGACGCACAGGACGACGCCGAGGATCACCAGCCCGAGGGTCTCGTTCCCGCGCGACCCCTTCCGCAGGAACACGGGTCAGCGCACCGCGGGCGCGTCGGGGTCCGCGGCGGCGGGTGCGAGCGCGGAGACGCGGCGGGGATCGAGGAGGGGCACGGATCCAGCCTGGCACGGCGGGCGCGGGCGGCGAGGCCCATGCCGCCGAGGCCAGCACGACCCCGCGGGATCACCCACCCCGCCGCGCAGGGATTTGACTCCCCCGCCCACAGCGTCCTACGGTCGTTGAACGTTCAACGAAATAGCGCGGAGTGTCCGGGGGCATGTCGGGACAGCCGATCGCAGGCGGTCCGGCCGGCTCATGAGCCGCATCCCGGCACGGTCGCGAGCAGCGCGGCCGGTCGTCCGGCGTCCGATCGCGGATGAGCCGGGACCTCGCCGCCCCGCTCGCTGGCGGCGGGCATGGCCGTGGCCCCTCGAGTGCGCCGAGCCCGCGACGCTCCCCCACGAGATCGCCCGATCGGGCTCCGCCGAGATCCGCGCGTCGATCACGGGGGCCGACCCGGCCCCGGCCCCTCGGCCCACACGAACCGATCCGCTTCCACCACCACCATCACCGAACAGAGGAGAACCCCGCATGCGCACGCTGCTCCACCCCGCCCGCACGTCGCCCGCCCTCCAGGACGCCGCCCTGCTCATCGCCCGCGTCGCGATCGGCTTCATCCTCATGGCGCACGGCCTGCAGAAGTTCCTCGACTACACGCTCGACGGCACCGCCGCCTCCTTCACGCAGATGGGCATCCCGATCCCGGCCGCGGCGGCGGTCTTCGCCGCGACGGTCGAGACCGTCGGCGGGGCCGCGCTGATCCTCGGCCTCCTGACGCCCGTAGTCGCGGCCCTCAACGTCCTCAACCTGCTCGGCGCCTTCGTCATCGTGCACGCCGACAAGGGCGTCTTCGTCGACGGCGGCGGCTACGAGCTCGTGCTCGCCCTGATCGCCGGTCTCATCGTCCTGGTGCTGCTCGGCGCCGGCCGCTTCAGCGTCGACGGCCTCCTCGGCCGACGCCGGACCGCCTGAGCGGTCGCACGGGGACGGATCCCTACCGCACGTCCAGGGTCCGCAAGGGCGAGCACACGGCGACCACGGCCGCGGCGAGGAACACGACGACCACGACGAGCAGCGCGGGTCCGCCTCCGACGGTGGACATCAGCGCGCCACCGCCCACGGCACCCGCCGCGGCGAGCGTGCGGTTCGCGCTGCGCATCGTGCCGTTCATGCGGCCGAGGAGCTCGTCCGGCGTGACCGTCTGACGGAGGCTCATCTCGTTCGCGTTCTCGCATCCGGCCGCAGCGCCCTGGACGGCGAACGCCACGAACAGGGTGGCCACCGTCGCGAGCGGCGCCCCGGTACCGGACCCGAACGTCGCGACCGCGATCGCCGCCCAGGCGAACGGGTAGGCGGCACGGGCCGCGATGATCGTCCGGCCGGCGCCGAACCGCGCGCCGAGGCGGGGTGCCGCTGTCGCGCCGACGAGCATCGCGACCCCGCTGACGGCGAGGATCGCTCCGTAGACGGCCGCGGGGAGCGCGAGCGTGCGGAGCGCGAGGATCGCGAACGCCGTGAGGCCGGCGGCGTTCGCGAGGAACCACAGGTGCGTGGACACCGCGAGCGGCGCGAGGGCCGGGTGGCCGTACGTCCATCGCAGCCCGTCGGCGATGTCCCGGCCCAGGCGCGCACCCGCGGGACGTGTCGGGGCATGCTCGACCACGCGCACGCGGGCGATGAGGACGGCGTCGACGAAGTAGCTCACCGCGTCGAGTGCGATCGCGACCGGCGCCGTCACGATGCTGACCAGCACACCGCCGAGCGCTGGGCCCGCCGTCTGGGCGGCGGCCTCGCTCTGGTCCACGCGCGCGTTCGCCGCCAGGAGCAGGGGGCGCGGCACGATCCGGGGCAGCAGGGACTGCGTCGCGGCGAATCCGACGACGGACAGGACGCCGAACACGAACAGCGCCGCCGCCGTCATCCAGAGGTCCAGGACCCCCAGCACCCACAGGACGGGGATCACGCCGAGGCACAGCCCGCGGCCGACGCTCGCCGCGATCAGCAGCGGCTTCCGCGGGAAGCGGTCGACGTACGCCCCGACGATCAGGCCGAGCAGCGCGTACGGGAGGAACTGGGCCGCGTTCACCAGACCGACCTCGAACGGCGTCGCGTGCAGCACCGTCACCACGAGGACCGGGACGGCCACGGCGCTCACCGCAGTCCCGAACGAGGACACCGTCGCGGCGGCCCAGTAGGGACGGAAGCCGGGCACCCGACGCAGCGTGGTCCCGTCGTCGCCCATGCGGCAACGCTGGCAGACCGCGGCACGGCGGGCAAGGGAGCCGGAGACGACGGCCCGGGCCCGGTCGTCGCACGTGCGTCGCTACGGTGACCACATGGTCGATCACGCGAAGCAGGTCCTCGGCCGCCGACACGTCCTCGAGGGCTTCCGCTGGATCGACGGCGACGCGGACACGTGGACGATGCTGCGCGACGCGGATGCGCTGCGGGCGATCGTGAAGGCCCTCGCCGACCTGCTGGCCGACCAGGAGCTGGACGTCATCGTCGGCATCGAGGCGAGGGGCTTCGCCCTCGGACCGGCGGTCGCGTTCGCCCTCGGGATCGGCTTCTCCCCCATCCGCAAGGACGGAGCGGTGTTCCCCGGCGATGTGATCCGCCATCGGAGCGAGCCGGACTACCGCGGCAGGACGCAGGCGCTCGGGTCCCGACGGGACCACTTCGCGCCGGGCCAGAGGGCCGGCCTGGTCGACGACTGGATCGAGACCGGCAGCCAGGCCCTGGCCGTGCAGCGGTTGATCGCGGACGCGGGCGCCGAGCTGGTCGCCGTGGCGGTGATCGTCGATGAGGCCGCTGCCGACGCGCGCGTGGCGCTGCCGCCCATCAGATCGATCGTGACGGCGGCCGACCTCCCCTAGGACCGGCCCGCGCGTGCCGCGGGCGGTCAGAGCCCCCGCCGCGCCATCCACCGGTACAGGAAGAACCCGATGACGCCGAGCACCATGAGAGCGGGCCCGACGATGAGGAAGATCGAGCCCAGCTCCCCGGTCGCACCGCGGTAGGTCGCGATCGCGCCGCCGATCATCGCGGCCCAGGCCGCCACGCGCCGCGGGAAGTCGAAGGGCTTCGGGCGTCCCGGAGGGCGCTCGCGCGCGTCATCGCTCATGTGGCCAGGCTAGCCGCCGGCTCCGGGCGACGGACGCCGTCCGACGTCACCGCGGCGCGCCCGGCCGCCCCGCGACCCCTCACGGCGCCCCCGCATCCTGCGTACGCTCGTGACAGCGGCCCCGCGGGCCGACGCTGCCCGGATCGGGCACGACGCACCACCCCACCACCCCGAGGAGCACCAGTGGACGACGCCATCGAGACGAACGCGATCCCCGAGCCGGAGCCCACGGAGATCACGTACGACGAGGAGCGCTTCCCTGCCCGCCCCGCCCGGCTCCGCGCCCGTCCGCAGCTGCGCGCCAGCGGGATACGCCGCTCGTCGAACGACCCGCGCGCCGCGGACGCGTCGAACCCCTCCTACGTGGAGTGGCTCCGCCGGCAGTCGATGCTCGGCGACGCGGACGTGCTGAGCCGCGGCCTCTCGGGATCCCCCAGCATGTGGTCGAACCCGTACGCCCGGCCGGACGCGCGCCGCGCCATCGACACCGCCTCGGTCTGGTTCACCGCCTACCCGATCTCGCTCATCACGAAGGAGGGCGAGTCGTACCTCGGCGCGCTCGGCGACCCGCAGCTGTGGGAGATCTTCCAGTCGATCGGCATCGAGGCCGTGCACACCGGGCCCGTGAAGCTCGCCGGCGGCATCACCGAGTGGTCGCAGACCGCGAGCGTCGACGGACACTTCGACCGCATCAGCACCCAGATCGACGCCGCGTTCGGCACGGAGGACGAGTTCCGCCGCCTCACCGAGGTCGCCGACCAGCACGGCGGCAGCGTCATCGACGACATCGTGCCCGGCCACACCGGCAAGGGCGCCGACTTCCGCCTCGCGGAGATGGGCTACAAGGACTTCCCCGGGATCTACCACATGGTCGAGATCCCCGAGGAGGACTGGGGCCTTCTGCCCGACGTGCTCCCGGGCCGCGACGCCGTGAACCTCGACGTGGCCGCCGAGCAGGCGCTCGCCGACCAGGGCTACATCATCGGCCGCCTGCAGCGCGTAATCTTCTACGCGCCCGGCGTCAAGGAGACCAACTGGAGCGCCACCGCGCCCGTGCTCGGCGTCGACGGCCGCACGCGCCGCTGGGTCTACCTGCACTACTTCAAGCAGGGCCAGCCCTCCATCAACTGGCTGGACCCCACGTTCGCCGGGATGCGCATGGTCATCGGCGACGCGCTGCACTCGCTCGGCGACCTCGGCGCGAGCGCGCTCCGGCTCGACGCGAACGGCTTCCTCGGCGTGGAGAAGAGCGTCGAGGGCCCGGCGTGGTCCGAGGGCCACCCGCTCTCGGAGGCCGCGAACCACCTCATCGCGAGCATGGTGCGCAAGGTCGGCGGGTTCTCCTTCCAGGAGCTGAACCTCACGATGGAGGACATCCGCGACACCGGACGCGTGGGCGCCGACCTCTCCTACGACTTCATCAACCGGCCCGCGTACCAGCACGCGCTCGCGACCGGCGACACCGAGTTCCTCCGCCTCACGCTCCGCACCTCGCTCGAGGTCGGCGTCGAGCCCGTGACCCTCGTGCACGCGCTCCAGAACCACGACGAGCTCACGTACGAGCTCGTGCACTGGGCGACCGAGCACTGCGCGGACGTGTTCCCGTTCCGCGGCGAGGAGGTGACCGGCGCGGACCTCGCCGTCACGATCCGCGGCGACCTCCTCGAGGAGCTCACGGGCGAGAGCGCCGACTACAACCACGTGTTCACGACGAACGGCATCGCCTGCACCACGGCGTCGGTCATCGCGGCCGCGCAGGGCTTCACGACGCTCGACGCGATCGGGGACGACGACGTCGCGGGGATCCGCGCCGCGCACCTCCTGCTCGCGAAGTTCAACGCGTGGCAGCCGGGCGTCTTCGCGCTCTCCGCGTGGGACCTCCTCGGCGTGCTGCCGCTGCGGGCGTCGCAGGTGGCCGACCTCATCGAGGGCGGCGACACCCGCTGGGTGCACCGAGGCGGGCACGACCTGCTCGACGCGGCGCCCGAGGCGACCGGATCCGGATCCGGCATGCCCCGCGGCCGCTCGCTCTACGGGTCGCTGCCCGCGCAGGTCGACGACCCGCGGTCGTTCGTCTCCGGGCTCCGCAGCGTGCTCGAGGTGCGCGAGCGCTTCGACGTCGCGCTCGGCACGCAGGTCGACGTCCCGGACGTCGGCCACCCCGGCATGCTCGTGATGGTGCACCGGCTCGACAACGGCGACCCGGAGGCCGACGCCCGCCTGCAGCTCACGGTGCTGAACTTCACGGGCGAGGCGATCCTCGCGACCGTCCGCTCCGAGGAGCTCCCCGCCCGCCGCGTCGTCCGCGACGCGACGACGGGCGAGGAGGTCGGCACGGTCGACGACCTGTCCAGCTTCCCCGTGCAGCTCGAGCCCTACGCGGGCCTGTTCCTGCTGCTCGACGAGGAGCAGGAGGCCGAGGAGGCGTAGGCCGGCCGGCCCCAGGGCCGCGCGACCTCCCGCCGGCGGATCAGCACCACGCCTCGAGGGCGACGTCGCGGATCCGCCGGTCGCGGATGTCCGCCCACTCCACGGCGATCCGCGGCGCCGCGATCGGGTGCCGCACGAGGTCGACGACCCGGTTCGTGAGGAGCCGGGGCGTCACGCAGCCGGACGCGAGGATCCCCGTCACGGCGACGTCCGCGCCGCGCGTGCGCTCCAGCCCCGCGTGCGTGCGCACCACCCAGGCGTCCAGCGCGCGGAGGTCGGGCCGGATCGCCCCGACGCGCCCGCCGACCACGACCACCAGGTGCCGCAGCTCCGGCAGGTGATCCGGCACCCTCACCGCACGCAGGCACCGGGCGACGGCGTGCACCCCGCGGATCCCGCCGGCCTGGGCGTCGACGCCCACGACGAGCGCCCGGACGGGACGCGGATCCTCCTCGTCCCGGCCGTCGAAGGCGGCGCGCAGGTCGGCGAGCGCCGGGATGGCGTCGCCCGCGAACGCGAGACGCGGCGTCCGGGGTCGGCTGCCGCCGGCTGACGGGTCGAGGAGCGGCGCGCGCACCTCAGGGCCTCCGCCGGCGACGCGGCGGCACGCGGCGCTCCCCCGCGCCGCGGCCGCCTCGGACGAGCCCCGTCCCCACGGGGCGCCCGCTCAGTCGCACGTCGTGCAGGGCGGGCGATCCCCCGCACGGCACGACGACGAGGTCGCCCACGGCAAGGTCGTCGGGCAGCGGTACCGCGGCCGTCCCCGACGTCGGCGCGGCCGCGACGATCCGCGCGACCGAGCATCCACCGACCGCCCGGCCGAGGACCCGTGCCTCCGCCCAGCGCGCGTCCACGCCGTCGAGATGCCCGTCGACGCACACGACGCGCTCCCCGACGGGTCCCGCGAGGACGGCCGTCACCGCCACGACGACGAGCGCGCCGCAGCCGTCCCCGCCCGCGCGGATCCCCATGGCCTCGGCCGAGTGCACGCACGGGGTCCCGCACACCTCCACGAGCCGCCGCATCGAGACCCCGGCGACCACGACGTCGTCGAGCGCGGCGGGCGCGGTCGCGGCCGGTGCATCCACGCGCGGCGGCGCGACCGCCGCGAGGACGCTCATCGCCGCACCCGCGCACGGCGGTCGCGGACGGGACGGACGGGGACGGGACGGACGGGGACGGGAGGCACGCGGCACGGGAAGGGCATGCGCCCAGTCCATCCACCCGCGACCCCGCTGCGCGAGCGCGCTCACGACACCCCTACGGCTCCCGACCGGAACCTCACGGGGTCTCGACGCGCCCGGGCCGCGCAGCGTCCGCGACCCGGGCACCCGCGCACCTGCATGCGATGATGAGCCGTGCCCGACTCGCCCTACCGCCCCGCCGAGCACGGGGACGACGGCACTCAGGCGGCCGGCACCGTTGCTCCCGTGACCGCGGACACCGCCCTCGAGGCGGACGCGTCGCCGACCCGCGCATCCCAGCGCGCCGGCGAGCGCGCGGTCACCGCACGCGGATCCCGCCTCGACGAGCTCTGGGCGCGCCTCGTCTCCACCCCCACCCGACGCCGCGCCTGGCACTGGGGCGGCCCGATCGCGATCACGCTGCTCGCGGCGATCCTGCGGATCCAGAGCCTCGGCCATCCGGCGACCCTCGTGTTCGACGAGACCTTCTACGTGAAGGACGCGTGGACCCTCCTCCACCTCGGCTACGAGGGGTCGTGGCCCGACGATCCGAACCCTGACTTCATCGCCGGGCAGACCGACGGCTACCTGCAGGCGCCGGCGTTCGTCGCGCATCCGCCGCTCGGCAAGTGGATCATCGCGCTCGGCCTCGCGGTCTTCGGCGCGGCGGATCCCGTCGGCTGGCGCATCGCGACGGCCGTCGTCGGCACGCTCGCCGTGATCCTGCTCATGCTCATCGCCCGCCGGCTCACGGGCTCCGCGGTCGTCGCGACGATGGCCGGGTTCCTCTTCGCGATCGACGGCCACGCCATCGTGATGAGCCGCATCGCGCTGCTCGACACCCACGTCATGTTCTTCGGCCTGCTGGGCTTCGGCGCGATCCTCCTCGACCGCACCTGGCACGAGCGCCGGTTCGAGCGGCTGCTCGCCCTCCGCCGCGACGCCCGCCCGAGCGACGCGCGACCGCTGGAGTTCGGCCCGGTCATCCTCTGGCGCCCGTGGCTCATCGCGGCGGGCCTCGCGTTCGGCGCGACCTCCTCCGTGAAGTGGTCGGGCATCTTCTTCCTGGCGGGCTTCGGCCTCTACGTGGTGCTCACCGACATGCTGCTGCGCCGACGCCACGGGCTCGCCGCGTGGTTCACGGCGGGCGCCGCGGTCCAGGGTCCCGTCTCCTTCCTCCTCCTCGTCCCACCTGCGATCGCCGCGTTCCTCGCCTCGTACGCGGGCTGGTTCGCGACCTCGAACGGGTACTTCCGGAACTGGGCGGCCGAGGGCGCGAACGCCTGGCAGGGCGGGCTCGCGTGGGTGCCCCTGTCGATCCAGAGCCTGTGGCACTACCTCGCGCAGCAGTACGCGTTCAACGTGGGACTCGACGTCACGCACCCGTACCGCGCGGATCCGCGCCTCTGGCTCCTGCTCTACCGGCCGACGCAGTTCTACTACGAGGGCTACGGCTACGGCGAGGCGGGCTGCACGATCGACGCGTGCTCGACGTCCATCACCTCGATCGCGAACCCGATCATCTGGTGGCTCTCGGTGGCCGCGATGCTCTACCTCGTCTACCGGCTCGCCGCCCGCCGCGAGTGGCGCGTGGGCCTCGTGCTCATGGGGATGGTCGTCGGCTACCTGCCGTGGCTGCTCTACGTGAACCGCACGGTCTTCCAGTTCTACTCGATCGCCTTCGAGCCGTACCTCATCCTCTGCCTCGCGATGGTGCTGGGGATGATCCTCGGCGACCGCCGCGATCCCCGGCCGAGGCGCACGCGCGGGATCGTGATCGTCGGCGTGATCCTCGTGGTCTGCGCCCTCGTCAGCGCGTTCTTCTACCCGCTGTGGACCGGGCAGCTCGTGCCCACCTGGTTCTGGCGGCTGCACGCGTGGATCCCCTCGGGCTGGATCTGATGCCCGCCACCGCCACCCGCATCCACCCCGCGCTCCCCGGCCTCGGCGCCGCGGCGGCGGCCGCGCTCGTCGCGTGGGCCGTGCACGCGCTCGTCCCGGCGATCCCGCTGCTCACGGTCGCGGTGGCGCTCGGCATCGTCGCCGCGCAGATCCCCGCCGCGCGTCCCGCGCTCACCGGCCCGTTGAAGCCCGGCCTCACGCTCGCGTCCAAGCGGCTGATGCGGATCGGCGTCGTGCTCCTCGGCCTGCAGCTCGGCCTCTCCGACATCGTCGGCCTCGGCTGGCGCGCGGTGCTGCTCGTGGTCGCGGTCGTGATCCTCTCGTTCGCGGGCACCTACGCGATCGCCCGCGCGCTGCGCATGCCGGGCCAGCAGCCGCTCCTCCTCGCCACCGGGTTCTCGATCTGCGGCGCGAGCGCGATCGGCGCGATGGCCGGCGTCACGCGCGCGAAGCCCGCCGACCAGGGCGCGCCCGTCGCGCTCGTCACGCTCTGCGGCACCCTCGCGATCGCCGTGCTGCCACCGCTCGCGAGCCCGCTCGGCCTCGACGACGTCGCGTTCGGCCACTGGGTGGGCGCGGGCGTGCACGACGTGGGGCAGGTCGTCGCGACCGCGCAGATCGCGGGATCCGCGGCCCTCACCATCGCGATCGCCGTGAAGCTCACGCGCGTGCTGCTGCTCGCGCCCGTGGTCGCCGTCGCGGGCGTCGTGATGCGCCGCCGCGAGGGCCGGGTCGAGGGCGCCGCGCGTCCGCCGATCGTGCCGCTGTTCGTGCTCGGCTTCCTCGCGGCCGTGCTCATCCGCACCTTCGTGCCGCTGCCCGACGGCGTCCTCGACGCCGCCCAGCTCGTGCAGACCGCGCTCCTGGCGATCGCGCTCGTGGCGCTCGGATCCGCGGTGCGCCTCCGCGAGCTCGTCGGCCAGGGTGGATCCGCGCTCGCCGCCGGCCTCCTCTCCTGGGCCCTCATCGCGGGCCTCGCGCTCGCGGCCGTGCGCCTGTCCTGATCCGCCGGCCGCGTCGGCGGCCCGCATGTCGCCGCATTACGGCGCGGCCGGGGAACCGTCGGGAGCGCGGGCTAGCGTCGTCCCCATGGTCGATCGCGAGTACGGGTTCAAGACGAGGGCGATCCACGCGGGCAACATCCCCGACGCCACCACGGGTGCGCGCGCCCTCCCCATCTACCAGTCGAGCGCGTTCGTCTTCGACGACACCGCAGACGCCGCGGCGCGCTTCGCGCTGCAGAAGTACGGGAACGTCTACTCGCGCCTGTCGAACCCTACGGTCGCCGCGTTCGAGGAGCGCGTCGCGAGCCTCGAGGGCGGCCTCGGCGCGGTCGCGACGTCGAGCGGGCTGAGCGCGCAGTACATCACCTTCGCCTCGCTCGCGGGCGCCGGCGACCACATCGTCGCGTCCGCGAACCTCTACGGCGGATCCATCACCCAGCTCGACGTGACCCTCCGCCGCTTCGGTGTCGAGACCACCTTCGTGCAGTCGAGCGACCCGGCCGACTACGCCGCCGCGATCACCGACCGCACCAAGCTCGTCTTCGCGGAGACCGTCGCGAACCCGTCGGGCGAGATCGCCGACATCGAGGGGCTCGCCGCCGTCGCGCACGCGGCCGGCGTCCCGCTCGTCATCGACTCCACCATCGCCACGCCCTACCTCAACCGCCCCATCGAGTGGGGCGCCGACATCGTCATCCACTCGGCCACCAAGTTCCTCGGCGGGCACGGCACGACGCTCGGCGGCGTGGTCGTCGAGTCCGGCCTCTTCGACTGGGAGAGCGCGCGCTTCCCGCTCCTCGACCAGCCCGTGCCGAGCTACGGCGGCCTCAACTGGACCGGCAACTTCGGCGAGTACGCGTTCCTCACGCGGCTCCGCGCCGAGCAGCTCCGCGACATCGGGCCCGTGCTCGCGCCGCACTCCGCGTTCCTCCTCGCGCAGGGCGTCGAGACCCTCCCGTACCGGATGCAGGCGCACATCGACAATGCGCGGGCCGTCGCCGAGTGGCTGGATGCGGATCCGCGCATCACCGCCGTCAACTGGGCCGGCCTCCCCGCGCACCCGCACCACGAGCGGGCGCGCAAGTACCTGCCGACGGGACCCGGATCCGTGTTCACGTTCGAGGTCGCGGGCGGCCGCGCGGTGGGCCAGCGCTTCATCGAGTCGGTGGAGCTCGCGAGCCACCTCGCGAACATCGGCGACGCGAAGACGCTCGTCATCCACCCGGCGTCCACGACCCACGCGCAGCTGAGCGAGGCGCAGCTGGTGGACGCGGGCGTGCTGCCCGGGATCGTCCGCATCAGCGTCGGCATCGAGGACGTCGCCGACATCATCCACGACCTGGACCAGGCGCTGGCCGCCGCCACGGAGGGAGCGAAGTGAGCTTCGACACCGGCGGAGTGCCGCCCGAGCGCACCGGATCCGCGCCCCACCCGGCCGCCGACGCGGCCGACCTCGATCCGCTCGACCCGGCCGAGGAGGCCGCCGACCGCGCGGCGGGCGACGCCGCCGAGGCGGACGCATCCACTCCCGTCGAGCCCGTCGCCACAGCGCCAGCCGGAGGGGGCGACGCCGACGGCACCCAGACCACGCAGCTCCAGAACGGCCTCACCTGCGCGATCCCCCGCTCCAGCCCGCTCGCCGCGCTCCTCCGCTCCGAGCGCACGTGGACCGGCCCGAGCGCGAAGGAGCGCCAGGCGATCCTCCGCCGCGCGAAGTCCGTCGCCATCGTCGGCGCCTCGCCGAACCCGGCCCGCTCCAGCTACTTCGTCGGCACGTACCTCCAGCAGTCGAGCGACTACCGCGTGTACTTCGTGAACCCGAACGCCACCGAGATCCTCGGCCAGGAGGCGTATCCCGACCTCGCGTCGCTGCCCGAGGTGCCCGACATCGTCGACGTGTTCCGGAAGGCGAGCGACATCCCGTCCGTCGTGGACGACGTGGTCGCGATCGGCGCGCCCGTCATCTGGGTGCAGCTCGGCATCTGGAACCAGGAGGCAGCCGTGGACGCCGAGGCCCGCGGGCTCACGGTCGTCATGGATCGCTGCATCAAGGTCGAGCACGCGCGCTTCCACGGCGGTCTGCACCTGCTCGGCTTCGACACCGGCGTGATCAGCTCGCGGAAGGCCGCGGTGTAGCGGAGACGCCCGCCCGCATCACCAGCCGAGCGTGCCCGGCGCGCCCTTGAACGGGCCGACCACGCGCGGCGTGATCCAGCCGCCGTAGAAGTCGCCCTCCTGCGCCTCCACCGTGACGCCGTCGACCGTGATGCGGTCCATCCGAGACGGGTACACGGCGACCTTGTCGGCGAGCACCTCGAAGCCGCGCGTGGGCGACGGGTACCACCAGGCGGCGCGGTCGGCCGTGACGCCGCCCGCCGTGAGCGAGAGGTACGACGCCTCCCCCTTGTACTCGCACCACGACCGACCGGCGGCGGAGGAGAGCACGCCCGCGGCGAAGTCGGCGGAGGGGAGGTAGTAGACCGGCGGGTGGCTCGTCTCGAGCACGCGCACCGCGGATCGGCTGTCGGCGACGACGCGTCCGCCGAGCTCGATCACGATGCGCTCGGACGACGGATCCACGCGCGGCGGACGCGGGTAGTCCCACACCGACTCCTGGCCCTCGCCGGGGATCTCGCGGGGACGTCGGGCGGGTGGGATGCGCATGCGCCGACGGTACCGCGGGCTCCTGAGCGCCCCGGATGCCCCGGCCGGACGGGGTCTCGCGCCCCCGTCCGGTAAAGACGTATCCACTAAACGTTTTTGCACGAATGGTCCTCAGGGTGCTTGACTAGGGCACGTCCACCCGCATTCGGGTGTCACACAGCACGAAATCTTCGAGGAGTAACGCACATGGGCATCATCGGTTTTCTGGTTCTGGGTCTGATCGCCGGAGCGCTCGCCAAGCTGATCCTCCCGGGCAAGCAGGGTGGCGGAATCATCGTCACGCTGATCCTGGGCGTCGTCGGGGCCTTCCTCGGCGGCTTCATCGGCAGCGCGCTCTTCAACAAGCCGGTCGACGGCTTCGACCTCGGCTCGCTCGCGCTCGCCATCGTCGGCGCGATCATCGTCCTGCTGGTCTACGGCGCGATCGTGGGCCGCAAGAAGGCCTAGTCCTTCCTGCTCCGCGGAGCCCCCGCCGCCTGATCCGGACCGGATCGGCAGCGGGGGCTCTCGTCATACCGGAGGTCATGTCGGACTCCTGATCCGGGCGGGTCGCGCCGTGGGCCGTGCCTACGATGACCGCATGCCCGACGCCGTCGCCCCGCCCTCCTCCTCGCCCTCCCGCTCCCGCACGGCCGCCGTCCTCGTCGCCGTCGCGCTCCCGCCGCTGGCCCTCGCCGCCGCGGGCCTGTCGCACCCGAGCTCGCTGACCGACGACACCGCGATGCACTGGCGCGACCTGCACATCGCGCTCCTCCCCGTCTTCCCGCTGCTCGCCATCGCGCCGATCCTCGTCACGCGCCGCCACGACCGCCGCCTCGGGATCCTCGCGGTCGTCCTCGGCTTCGCGTACGCCGTCTGCTACCAGGCCCTCGACATCCTCGCGGGCATCGCGGCCGGCGCCCTCAAGCTCGAGGGCGGGCAGGGCGTGACCACCATGTACGCGCTCGCGGACGGGATCGTCATCACGGGCGTCTGGTCGTACGTCGCCGTGACGGTGCTCGCGAGCGCGCTGGTCCTCCGGCACGCGGGGCTGCGGGCGCTGCCGGGCGCGGTCATCGCCGTGGTCGCGGCCGTCTCGTTCGTCGACAGCCACATCTTCTTCCCGCGCGGCGTGATCACCATGCTCGGCCTCGCCGTCGGCTGGACCTGGCTGGCGCTCGCCTCGCGCGGGCCCGCCCGTAGGTCGTCCGGCGCATCCGCCGGTCCCGCGAGCGCCCCCGCGACCGGCTCCGCGGAGGCGGCGGCATAGTCTGACGGGATGACAGCGTACGTCTCGGCACTCGACCTCTTCTCCATCGGGATCGGGCCGTCGAGCTCGCACACCGTCGGACCCATGCGCGCGGCCCTGCTCTTCGCCGAGGAGTGCCGGGCGTCGCCCCGGTTCACGGAGATGGCGCGCGTCACCGTGCGGCTCTTCGGATCGCTCGGGGCGACCGGCCTCGGGCACGGCACGCCCGACGCGGTCGTCGCGGGGCTCGCGGGCCTCGCGCCGGAGACGTGCGACCCCGACGAGGTGCGCGGCCGCTGGTCCGGGCTCGGCGAGGGCGTCGACGTGCCGCTCGCGGGGATCCACCCGGTGCGCATGGTCGGCCGCGACCTGACGTTCGAGCCGTTCACGCGCCTCCCCCGCCACCCCAACGCCATGCACCTCGCGGCGCTCGACGCCGACGGCTGCACGGTGCTCGAGAGCACGTGGTTCTCGGTCGGCGGCGGCTTCGTGCTGCGCGAGGACCAGGCGCCGTCGGCCGTGCTGCCCACCGGACTGCCGCACTCGTTCTCCAACGCCGACGAGCTGATCGCGCTGGCCGAGACCACCGGGCGCTCCATCGCCGACGTCGCGCGCGACACCGAGGAGTCGATCCACGGATCCCGCCGCGCGGTCGCCGGCCTCGACGCGATCTGGGACGCCATGGCCGCGTGCGTGACCGCGGGCCTCGGCGGCCAGGGCACGCTGCCGGGCGGGCTCAACGTGCGACGCCGGGCGGCGCGCGTCGCGTCGCAGCTCGCGACCATCGACGCCGAGAGCGCGCGCGACACCTCGCACGAGTGGCTGCACGCGTTCGCGCTCGCGGTCAACGAGGAGAACGCGTCCGGTGGGCGCGTGGTCACGGCGCCCACGAACGGCGCGGCCGGCATCATCCCCGCGGTCGGCTCCTACTACCTGCGCTTCGTGCCGGGCGCCGACCGCGACGGGATCCGCGACTTCCTGCTCACCGCCACCGCGATCGGCTCGCTCGTGAAGGCAAACGCCAGCATCTCGGGCGCGGAGGCCGGCTGCCAGGGCGAGGTCGGCACGGCGTGCGCGATGGCGGCCGGCGCGCTGTGCGCGGTCCTCGGCGGATCCCCGCGGCAGGTCGAGAACGCCGCCGAGATCGCGATGGAGCACCACCTCGGCCTCACGTGCGACCCCGTGGGCGGGCTCGTGCAGATCCCGTGCATCGAGCGCAACGCCATCGCCGCGTCGACCGCCGTGAACGCCGCCCGCATGGCGCTGCACGGCGACGGCACGCACCTCGTCTCGCTCGACACCGTGATCGAGACCATGCGCCAGACGGGCCTCGACATGTCCACCAAGTACAAGGAGACGTCCACCGGGGGCCTCGCGGTCAACGTCATCGAGTGCTGAGCGCCCCGGCGGCGGCCGGCCGTGTCAGGCTGGGTGCATGGGTGTCCCCGCGCTGCTGCTCGCCGTCGCGGCGCTGCTGGTCCTCGGCACCACGCAGCTCGCGGCCTGGGGCCTCCTCAAGCGCAACGGCTGGATCGGGATCCGCACGCGCCCCCTCATGGCGAGCGACGAGGCCTGGCGGGCCGGGCACGTGGCCGCCCTGCCCGCGCTCCGCAGCACGTGCCTGCCCGTCGCGATCGGCGGCGTCATCGGCGGGATCGCGGCCGGTGCCGGGATGAACAGCGTCGCGAGCTGGGGCGGGCTGCTGCTGGTCGGCGGGATCGTCTGGAGCACGTTCCGCGCGGGGCAGGCGGCCAAGCGGGTCGCCCGCCGGCAGGAGGCCGAGCGGCAGGACGCCGAGCGGTACGGGCCGCCGCGGACCCGGCGCGACTAGCGCGGCGCTGCCGCCGCACGCAGCGCGTCGCCCACGGCCGCCAGGCGCTCTCGGCCGATGAGGCCGAGGTGGTACACGTACGTGTCGTCGAGCCCGCGCACCGCGTCGGGCCAGCCGGCACGGATGCTCGCGGGGCTCGCCGGCGGCAGCGCCCAGAGGTAGCCGCCGATGGGGGTGCCGGGCAGCCGCTCGCGGAGCCCGCGCATGGCCTCGGGGTCGTGGGCCACGGCGTCGAGCACCACGACGCCGTCCACCTCGTCGAGGTCGTCGAGGAGCGCGGCGAACGGACCGGTGGCCCAGGGATCCGCCTGGGCGTGCACCACGACGCGCTGCACGCCGGCCGCGCGCGCCACCCCGACGCACGCGTCGAGGAGCTGCCGCCTGGCCCGGCCGCGCACACGGAGGACGGCGTCGAGGCCGTCGAGCCCCGCGGATGCGTCGACGCGGGCGCGCACCTCGGCACGGAGCGCGTCCGGATCCTCGCCCTCCTCCGCCAGCAGCGCGACGCACACCGTGCAGAAGCAGATCGAGAGCAGCGCCTCCTGGGCGGCCGACCAGTCGGCGCCCGCGGTCTTCTCGTGGTGGCCGAGGTGGCCGAGCCCCATGGGGCCGCACGCCTCGAGCATCACGCCGTCGAGGTCCACCGCCGCGGCCGTCTCGGCGACGAGGGCGGCCGCGTACTCCCGCACCTCGGGCCGCGCGGGGCAGAGCCCGTAGGCGTACGCCTCGCCGAACGCGTTGACGACGCAGCTGTCCGGGTGGCGCGTGCCGACCGACGTCGAGTGCGTGAGCACGATCCACGCCTCCACGCGCAGGCCCGCCGCGCGCGCGACCGCGGCGGCGCGCGCGAACGCGTCCGGGCCGACCCAGTGAGTGTCGTCGTCGGGCCGGAGCTCGCCCCACGCCCCGTCGCGCACGGGCAGGTAGAGCGCGGCGGAGCGCGCGTCGACGATGCGGTGCCGCGGATGCAGCGGCGTCGCGGCCCGCACGGAGTGGTAGGCCGCGGCGATGGCCACTCCGTCGGCGCCCGCCGCCCGCACCCGCGCCACGGCGTCCGGGTCGTCGATCAGGTCCCACGGGTAGGCGCAGAAGGAGACGCTCACCGCACGCCCGCCGACCGCAGCGTCTGGGCGAGCCGATCCGCGTGCGCGCCGATGATGCGGGCCACGCGCTCCGCCTCCTTCGGCGTCGCGCGGTCGATCGGCATGGAGCAGCTGATGGCGTCGGTCGCGGGGATCCGGTAGCCCACGCTCACCGCCACGCAGCTGACGCCGGCCAGGTTCTCCTCGCGCTCGTGCGCGTAGCCGCGCTCGTGCGCCACATCGAGCTGCGCGTCGAGCGCCGCGGGGTCGGTCACGGTCTGGGGCGTGAGGGCGGCGAGCGGGCCGGATCCGAGCGCCTCGCGCCGCTCCTCGGCGCTGAGCTCCGCGAGCAGGGCCTTGCCGAGCGAGGTCGCGTGCGCGGGCAGCTGGCGGCCGACCCGCGAGGTCGCCCGCCGGGACTCGGTCGTCTCGCGCGTGGCCAGGTAGAGCACCCGGTCGCCCTCGCGGCGCGCGTAGTGCGCGGTGTACCCGGTCTCGTCGCGGATCCGCTCGAGCGCGGCGAGCGCGTGCGGCAGGGCCCTGTCGCGGTCGAGGTAGGCGGTGCCGACGACGAGCGCGCGGGATCCGATGGAGACGTGCGTGCCGTCCTGCAGCATCTCGATCCAGCCGCTCGCCGCCATCGTGTGCAGCAGCTGGTGCAGGCTCGAGCGCGGGTAGCCGGACGCGCGGTGGAGCTCCACCACGGAGACGGGCTCGGATGACGCGGCGAGCCGCTCCAGCAGTGCGAGCGTGCGCTCCGCCGACTTGACCGGCCGGGCGCCGCGCTCGGCGGCCTGCTCCTCGGTCACCATGCGTCTCCCAGTGCGTGCTCCGGGGCGGCCCACTCGCCGCCGATGAGGCCGTTCCCGTCGGCGTCGTCCACGTCGTCGATGCCGCCCGCGAAGGCCTCCGCGTCGTCCTCAGGGTAGTAGCCGATCCGCTCGCCGGCGTCGGGCCGGAACCACGCGCGGGTGTTGCGCGAGACGCCCCAGACGACGTGGTGGCCGGGCTCCTCGAGCGCGGCGACGGCCTCGATGAGCCGCGCGAGGTCGGGGAAGGAGAGCCAGGTGGAGAGCGAGCGGCGACCGTTCGGCCGGTCGAGGAGCGTGCCGATGCGCGCGCTCACGACGCTCATCGCGTGGCGGTCGGCGTACACGGATCCGAGCGCCTCCATGGCCGCCTTCGTCACGCCGTAGAGGCTGTCCGGCCGGGGCGGCAGGTGGTCCATGGGCTCCGCGGGCGCGGGGTGGAAGCCGACGGCGTGCGTGGAGCTCGCCAGGAGCACGCGGCGGACGCCCTCCTCGCGCGCGGAGTCGAGCACGGTCCGCGTGCCGTCGACGTTCGCCGCGAGGACGTCCTCCCACGGCCGCTCCCGGCTGATGCCCCCGAGGTGCACCACGACGTCCGCGTCGCGCACGGCCTCGCGCATCGCGGCGACGTCGCGCACCGAGGCGATGGTGACGCGCTCCCCGTCGACCGGATCCGGATCCACCAGGTCGAGGAGCACGAGCTCGTGGCCCGCCGCCCGCAGCAGGGGTCGGACGCCCCGCCCGGCCATGCCGGCCGCTCCCGTGATCACGATGCGCGTCGAGGTCGTCATGCCTTCTCCCCAGGGTCGGGCCGCGGCGATTGACATCGCCGTCGAGTCCACCTACGTTAGCACCGCATTCACACTGACGTAATGCATTCATGCATGTAAATGGAGATTCGATGATGAAGACTCGACTCGGGCGGAGGGCGATCGCCCTGGCGTCCGTCGCCGCGCTCGCGGGGACCCTGAGCGCCTGCTCCGCGTCGGACGACGGGGGCGGCTCGTCCGCGGACGACCGCTCCCTCGAGGTGTGGACGCGCAGCACGCCGGACGACGCCGCGTCGTACCAGTTCGTGTTCGACGCCTTCACCGCGAAGACCGGCATCAAGATCGACTACAAGCCCATCCCCGAGTTCGACACGCAGCTGCAGGCGCGCGCCCAGCAGAGGAGCCTCCCGGATGTGATGGTCACCGACGCGGGCAACCTCGGCGCCTACGAGTCGCAGGGGTTCCTCCGCCCCGTCGACCGCGACGCCGTCGCCGGCGGCGACCAGATCTCCGACGCCACGTGGAAGAGCACGCTCGGCACCGACGGCGACCACTACGGCATCCCGTGGTCGCGCCAGGCGAACATCACCTTCATCCGCAAGGACTGGCTGGCCGCCGTCGGGATGCAGGTGCCGAAGACGTGGGACGAGCTCACCGCGGTCGCGAAGGCGTTCGCCGAGGACGACCCCGACGGCGACGGGAAGGCCGACACCTACGGCATGGTCGTTCCGGGCAGCGCCGAGAACGGCTACATCGCGCGTTGGGCCGCGTCGTACATCTGGCAGGCCGGCGGCGACATCCTCAAGGACGGGGGCGACGGCACCTACACCGCCGACTTCGACACCCCGGGCACCGCGACGGCCGTGAAGTGGATCCGCGACCAGTTCTGCACGCCGGGCGTGGTCGTCCCCGGCTCCGTCAACCTCACCACCGCCAACACGCCGTTCTTCGCGCAGGGCACGGCCGGCATCTACCAGACGGGTCCCTACAACCTCAGCTCGTTCGACGCGGCGGTCGGCAAGGACAACGTGGAGGTGATCCCGACCCCGGCCGGCCCGGGCGGCGGCACGGACTCGTTCGCGGAGGGGGAGAACATCTACTTCGGCGCCTCATCGAAGAAGCAGGACCTGCAGGAGCAGCTGGCGGAGTTCATAATCACGCCCGAGGCGCAGGAGCTCGCCATGCAGGTGAAGACGAACGACCAGGGCGTGCTCGCGCAGCCCGTGGTGCGGATCCCCGTCACCACCTCGGTCGACATCGGCCAGGTCAAGGCCGACCCGCGCTGGGACACCGCGAAGGAGGTCTACGACGAGCACGGCAGGTCGTTCCCGTGGGCGATCGACTTCACGCCGTACCGCCAGATCGTCGCGGACGGCCTGAACGGCGTCATCGCGGACTGCTCGAGCGACATCCCCGGGGCGCTGTCCGACATCCAGTCCCAGCTCTCCGACGAGCTCGACGAGCAGGGGGTGCAGGGATGAGCATCGGCGCCCCCGCCCCTCTCCTCGTGGAGACCGAGCGCCGCGCGCCCGCGGGACGCAGCCCCGTGCAGCCGAAGGGCCGCCTGCCGTTCCGGACGCGCTCCCTCATCCCGTGGGCCTTCCTCGTGCCCGGCCTCGTGCTCGGCGCGCTGTTCAAGTTCATCCCCATGCTCGAGGGCTTCCGGATGAGCTTCGTGAAGGTCCAGCCGTTCCTCGGCGACGAGTTCCTCGGGCTCGACAACTACGCGCACGTGCTGCGCGACCGGCGCTTCACGGAGGCGCTCGGGCACACCGTGCTGCTCGGCATCGGGCAGACCGTCGGCGCGCTGATCATCGGCCTGGCGCTCGCGCTGCTGCTCGAGGGCACGTCGCGTCGGCTGTGGTTCGTGCGCACGGCCGTGTTCCTGCCCGTCGTGACGGCGGTGGCGGTCATCGGCGAGATCTGGCGGATCCTCTACTTCCCGACCGAGACCGGGTTCCTCAACTCGCTGCTCGGGATGGTGGGGATCCCGCCGCAGGGCTTCATCAGCGACCAGTCGACGGCCCTCGGGTACGTGATGCTCGTCGGCGTCTGGACGGGCGCGCCCTACAACATGGTCATCATCCTCGCGGGCCTGACGGGCATCGACCGCACGCTCTACGAGGCCGCGGCGGTCGACGGCGTGACCATGCGCCAGCGCTTCCGGTACATCGTGATGCCCGCCCTCCGCCCCGCCGTCAGCGTCGTGCTGACGCTCGCCGCGATCCGCAGCCTCCGCACCTTCACCGAGGTGTACGTGCTCACGGGCGGCGGACCCGCGGGATCCACCGAGGTCTGGATGACCCGGGTGTTCTCGCTCGGCTTCAAGGCCAACGACCTGGGCGTGGCGTCGGCGGCCTCCGTGCTGCTCCTGCTCGCGACCCTGGGCCTCACCCTGGGCGTCCGCGCCCTGTCATCCCGCAAGGAGAAGGCCAGATGAGCATCCTCGAGCGCCCGACGGGCGCATCCCGCCGCGGCAACGACGGCCAGTTCGACAGCGCGCTCGGCTGGAAGCCCGGCCTCCGCCCGTCGAACGTGATCCGCTTCGCGCTCTGCGCCGTCGCCTTCGTGGTGTTCGCAGCGCCCTTCGTGATCATCGTGTCCGGCGCGTTCGACGCCTTCACGTCGTCGACGAGCATCCACCTGCTCCCGCAGAAGCTGTCGCTGGAGTCCTTCCGCGTCGCGTTCGACTCGGGCGTGCTCGGCTACCTCCGCAACTCGCTCGTGATCGCGGGCGGCGGGCTCGTGCTGCAGGTGAGCGTCGCGATCCTCACGTCGTACGCGCTCGCCCGGCACCGGTTCCGCGGGCAGTCGTTCGTGCTGCTGCTGTTCCTGCTCACGATGATGCTGCCCGAGGAGGTCATCGCGATCCCGCTGTCGCAGGTCATCGGCGACGTCGGCGGCACGGGGCTCGACCTCCGCGGCACGCCGTTCGGCGTGATCCTGCCGGTGGCGGTGTGGGGCTTCTCGATCCTCGTGATGACGGAGTTCATGAAGGACATCCCGCTCGAGATCGAGGAGGCCGCGCGCCTCGACGGCTGCGGCGAGCTGCGCATGCTGTGGACCGTGATCCTGCCGCTGTGCAAGCCGGTGCTGGGCGTCGTCACCATCTTCGGCTTCATGATGATCTGGGACCAGTACCTGCTCCCCCTCATCGCCGCGAACGACCCGAGCGACTACACGCTCACGGTCGCGCTCAGCGTCCTCCGGACCGACCCCACGGTCGGCTCGGGCGTCCTGCTCGCCGGGGCGCTGCTCGCGCTCCTGCCGAGCCTCGTCATCTACCTGCTCATGCAGCGGTCGCTCATCCGGGGGATCACCTCGGGCGCGACGAAGGGATAGCACCATGATCATCCACGACCTCGTCGTCACCCCCATCGCCTTCCGCGACCCGCCCCTGCTCAACGCCGACGGCGTGCACGAGCCCCTCGCGCTCCGCACGATCGTCGAGCTCGTCGTGGACGGCGGGGTCGTCGGCCTCGGCGAGGGACAGGGCGGCGCCGTCGTGGCCGCGCGCGTCGCGTCGGTGCGGGACGCGATCGTCGGCCTCCGCGTCACCGACCTGCACGGCATCGAGCGGGCGGTGGACGCCGCGCTCGGCGGGGACGCCGGACCGCTCAGCCGGCAGGAGCGCCGCGTCGTGTTCTCGATGATCGACGTGGCCGCGCACGACGCGTGGGGCCGCATCACCGGGCTGCCCGTGAGCGAGCTGCTCGGCGGGCGCGTGCGCGACCGGGTCCCGTACAGCGCGTACCTCTTCTACAAGTGGGCGGCGCACCCGGGCGCCGAGCCCGACGCGTTCGGCGAGGCGCTCGATCCGGCCGGCATCGTCGCACAGGCGCGCCTCCTCATCGACCGGTACGGCTTCGGATCCATCAAGCTCAAGGCCGGCGTCTTCCCGCCCGACGAGGAGGTCGCCGCGATCCGCGCGCTGGCCGAGGCGTTCCCGACGCACCCGCTGCGCATCGACCCGAACGGCGCGTGGACCCACGAGACGGCCGTGCGCGTGGCGGCCGAGCTCGACGGCGTGCTCGAGTACCTCGAGGATCCGGTGCTCGGCATCGACGGGATGGCGCGCGTCGCCGCCGAGCTGCCGCAGCCGCTCGCCACGAACATGTGCGTCGTCACGTTCGAGCAGATCCGGGAGGCGTTCGCGAAGGACGCCGTGCAGATCGTGCTCTCCGACCACCACTACTGGGGCGGGCTCGCGCACACCCGGGAGCTCGCGGCCATCTGCCGCACCTTCGGCGTGGGCCTCTCGATGCACTCCAACTCGCACCTCGGGATCTCGCTCGCCGCCATGACGCACGTCGCCGCGGCCAGCCCCGAGCTCGCGTACGCCTGCGACACGCACTACCCGTGGAACCGCGGCGACGACGTGATCGTGCCGGGCGCGCTCGAGATCGTCGGCGGATCCGTCGCCGTGCCGACCGGCCCCGGGCTCGGCGTCGAGCTCGACCACGCCGCGCTCGACCGCCAGCACCTCGTGTACGTCGAGTCGGGACGCACCGCGCGCGACGACTCCGGCTACATGCAGGCCATCCAGCCCGCCTACGACCCCACCCTCCCGAGGTTCTGATGACGACGACCGACACCGCCGCCCACCCCGCCACCGCCCCGGCTCCCGCATCCACCGGCCTCCTGCCGCCGTTCGAGGGCGTGCTCTTCTTCCCGGTCACGCCGTTCGACCAGGCAGACCGCGTGGACGTCGACGTGCTCGCCGCGCACGTGTCCCACGGCCTCGACCAGGGCGCCGGCGCCGCGTTCGTCGCCTGCGGCACGGGCGAGTTCCACGCGCTCGACATCGACGAGTACGCGCAGGCCGTGCGCGCCGGGGTGTCCGCGGCGGGCGGCCGCCACCTCGTCATCGCGGGGGTCGGCGGACCCCTCGGGCACGCGCGCCGCTGCGCGCAGCTGGCCACCGAGCTCGGCGCCGACGGCATCCTCGTGCTGCCGCCGTACCTCGTCGCCGGCCCGCAGGAGGGCCTCGCCGCCTACGTCGAAGCCGTCGCCCGCGCGACGCCGCTGCCGCTCATCGCCTACCACCGCGGCCAGGCGCAGTTCACGGAGGACACGGTCGAGCGGCTCCTCGCGCTGCCGACGCTGGCCGGGATCAAGGACGGCGCGGGCGACGTGGCCCTGTTCCAGCGCTTCGTGCTCGCCGCCCGCCGGGCCGGACGCGACGACGTGCAGTTCTTCAACGGGCTCCTCACGGCGGAGTCGAGCCAGGCCGCGTACCGGGCGATCGGCGTGCCGCTGTACTCGTCGGCCGTGTTCGCGATGGCGCCGCGCATCGCGAGCGCGTTCCACGCCGCCTACCGCGCCGACGACCTCGAGCGGCAGCGCTTCCTCCTCGACGAGTTCTTCACGCCGCTCGTGCGCCTGCGCGACGAGACGCCCGGGTTCGCGGTGTCTCTCATCAAAGCGGGTCTGCGGCTGGGCGGGGTGCCCGTGGGATCCGTGCGGGCGCCGCTCGTGGATCCGTCGCCGCGTCAGCTGGCCGAGCTCGAGCGGATCCTGGCGCACGGGGAGGACGTGGTCGGCTAGGGGGTCAGGCCCCGTCGGCCAGCTGCGCCCGCAGCGCGTCGGCCGTCGTCACCGGGAGGCGGCAGACGAAGTCGGCGCACAGGTAGGCGGTGGCGGTGGATCCGGCGACGCGGTCCGCGAGCAGCTCGAAGCCCGCATCGGCCCAGGCGCGCGCGGCCGTCTCCGTGACCACCAGCGACACGTGCGGCGGGCGGATCAGCGCGTGCGCGATCGCGGCGAGCGGGTCGTCGCCGGCCTCCGCCTGGTCGGGCAGCACGACGACGAGCTGCCGCCCGGCCGCCTCGATCGCCGCCGCCTGCTCGAGCGCGCCGCCGAACGCGATCGGTCGGCTCGCCCCGCCCGCGGCGACCGTCGCGAGCGCGGCGCGGGCCGCCCGCTCGTAGCGCGGATCCGCCGTCAGCCGCCCGAGCACGCGCGCGGCCGACGACGCAGCCGTGAGGCCGGACGGGTACGCACCCTCGGAGGGGTCGGACGCGAGGTCGAGGCCGAAGCCCGCGAGCACCGGATCCGCACCCGTCGGCACCCGGAACCCCGCGGCGCCGCGCTGCGGCTCCCCCGGTCCGGGCTGCCCGGCGGCGGCATCCGCGGCTGCGTCCGCGGCGGCGATGAGCGCGTCCACGATCCCCCGCGCCCGCACCGCGTAGCCGACCTCGCCCGTCGCGAGCGCCAGCGCGAGGAGCCCGTCGGCGAGCATCCCGTGGTCCTCGAGCGTCGCGACGGCGGGCGAGACGCGGCCGTCGATCGAGGCCCGCACGAGCGACCCGTCGGCGCGCACGTGCTCCGCGAGCAGCATGTCGGCGGCGCCGCGGGCCGCGTCGATCCACTCCCCGCGTCCGAACGCGCGGCCCGCCCGGGCGAGCGCGCCGATCGCGAGCCCGTTCCAGCCGGTGAGCACCTTGCCGTCGACGGCCGGCGGTTCCTCGGCCGCGCGCCCGGCGGCGTCGAGCACGTAGTAGCCGCCCTCGACGCGGCGCCCGGCGACCGTGCTCTCGGAGTCCTGCGCCGACGCGAACCCGCCGGACGCGCGCCGCAGCGTGCCGGTGAGGAACGCCGCGATGCCCGCCGCGACCTCCTCGTCCCCGGCCCGCGCGTACGCGTCGAGGAGCAGCGCGTTGTCGTAGAGCATCCGCTCGTAGTGCGGCTCGGACCAGTCGCGGCGCGTGGAGTAGCGGAAGAAGCCGCCCTCCACGGGATCGCGCAGGTCGGATCCAGCTATCGCGTCGAGCGTGCGCCGTACGAGCGCGCCCGTCGCCGCGGCGCGCTCGGGCGCGAGGGCGCCCGAGGTCGCGAGCGTGTCGAGCAGCAGCACCACAGGCGCGACGGGGAACTTGGGTGCGGATCCGAACCCGCCGTGCTCCGCGTCCTCGAACGCGGCCAGCTCGGCGGCGACCCGGTCGAGCGCGGCGGCGTCGGGGAGCGGCGACGCGACGGATCCGCGCTCCGAGGCCTCCCGGATCGCCTGGCTCAGCTGCCCCGCGCCCTGCTCGACCTGGTCGCGGCGGGTCGTCCAGGCGTCGGCGACGGCGTCGAGCACCTGGCGGAACGACGGGTGCCCGGCACGCGGCTCGGGCGGCGAGTAGGTGCCCGCGTGGAAGGTGCGGCCCTCGGGCGTCGTGAACACGTTGAGGGGCCAGCCGAGCTGGTCCGTGAAGGCGCCGGCCGCGGTGATCAGCGCCGCGTCGACCTCGGGGTGCTCCTCGCGGTCGACCTTGATCGCGACGAAACCGTCGTTGAGACGCGAGGCGAGCGCGGGATCCGAGAACGTCTCGCGCGCCATCACGTGGCACCAGTGGCAGGTCGAGTAGCCGACGGAGACGAGCACCGGCACGTCGCGTCGGGCCGCCTCCGCGAACGCCTCGGGACCCCACGGTCGCCAGTCGACCGGGTTGTCCGCGTGGCTGAGGAGGTACGGGCTGACGGCGTCGGCGAGGCGGTTGGGCATGCGTCCACGCTACGCGCGGGTCGCTCGACGGGACCGGGCGACCGATCGGGCGTCAGATCCAGTCGCGCTTGCGGAAGATGCCGTAGAGCACGCCGCTCACGCCGAGCATCAGCACCAGGGAGAAGGGGTAGCCCCACTCCCAGTGCAGCTCCGGCATGATGTCGAAGTTCATGCCGTAGACGCTCGAGACGAGCGTGGGCGCGAAGAGGATGGCCGCCCAGCCGGAGATCTTGCGGGTCTCCACGCTCTGCCGGTTGCTCGACTCGCTGAGCTCCCGCATCTCCTCGTTCTGGCGCTGGCCGACGAGCGTCGAGTTCACAGTGAGGATGTCGCGCAGCAGCACGCGGAACTCCTCCACCCGCTCGTTCACGACGATGACGTGGTCGGCCACGTCGCGGAGCGCCTGCTGCAGGTCCTCGCTCACCTCGTACTTGCCGGATCCCGCCTGCAGCTGCTGGAGCATGCCGCCGAGCGGGCGCACCGCGCGCTGGAAGTCGATGACCTCGCGGCTGAGCTCGTAGATGCGGCGGGACACGGCCGGATCCCCGTCGAACACCTGGTCCTCGATCTCGTCGATGTCGTTCGCGAGGCCGGTGACGACGGGCGCGTACCCGTCGACGACGGCGTCGAGGATCGCGTACAGCACCGACTGCGGGCCGTGGGTGAGCAGCTCGGGCCGCTCCTGCATGCGCGTGCGGATGGCCGAGAGATCGGGCGACTCCGCGTGCCGCACGGTGATCACGAAGTTGCGGCCGAGGAACACGTGCAGCTCGCCGAACTCCACCTCCTCGCGGTCGTCCACGTAGCGGGCCGCGCGCAGCACGGTGAAGAGGGTGGAGCTGTACCGCTCGGTCTTGGGCCGCTGGTGGGCCTGCACCGCGTCCTCCACCGCGAGCTCGTGCAGGTCGAACTCCTCGGCGAGCGCCTGCAGCTCCTCGACCGTGGGGCGGTAGAGGCCGATCCACGCCATCGCGTCGGGCCGCTCGTCGAGCTCGCGGAACGTGTCGGCGAGGGTGGCGGGCGAGGCGACGCGGCAGCCGTCGACGTAGACGCCGTTGTCGACGAGGCTCGGGCGGCGCGCGCCCGACTGCTCCGCCGGATCCTCCCGCTCGGCGCGCGCCCGGGACGCGCCGCCCGCATGGCCGCCGAGGGGCGCGACGCCCCGGGAGACCACGGACTTGAGGCGCGTGCGGATGCGGTGCTGGGACATGACGGACACCGTACCCGGCCGAGGTGACGCCTCCGTGCCGCTGGGGAGCGGTCGGCTAGACGACCTGATCCGGATGGCTGCCGACGCGTCCGGCGGCCTCGAGCGCGGTGATCCCGGCCATCTCCTCGTCGGTCAGCGCGAAGTCGAACACGTCCGCGTTCTCGACCAGGCGCGCGCGCCGTGTGGTCTTCGGGAAGACGATCGTGCCGCGCTGCACGTGCCAGCGGAGCACGACCTGCGCATCCGTGCGGTCGTGCGCGCGGGCGGCGTCGCGCACCACCGGCGCGTCCGCGACGGCGCCGCGCGCGAGCGGGCTCCACGCCTGCACCGCGATCCCGTGCTCCGCGAGGTACGCGGTCGTCGCGCGCTGCTGGTGCCGCGGGTGCAGCTCGATCTGGTCCACCGCGGGCGCGGGCAGCCCGGCGGCATCCAGCGCCTCGAGGTGCGGGACGAGGAAGTTGGATACGCCGATGGAGCGGGTCAGCCCCTCCTGGCGCGCCTGGGCGAGCGCCTCCCACGTCTCCACGTAGAGGCCGCGCTCGGCGGCGGGCCAGTGGATGAGGATCAGGTCGACCGCGGGCAGGCCCAGCCGGTCGAGGCTGCGGCGCATCGCCTCTGCCGCCCGGTCGCGCCCGTGGTCGTCGTTCCAGACCTTGGTGGTGACGAAGAGCTCGTCGCGAGGGATCCCGGACGCGCGGATCGCCCGCCCGACGCCCTCCTCGTTGCCGTACATGGCCGCGGTGTCGATGTGCCGGTAGCCGACCTCGAGCGCCTCCGAGACGATCCGCTCGGCGTCGGGATCTGACACCTTGTAGGTGCCGACGCCGAACTGCGGGATGGGGACGCCGTCGCCCATGGCGACCGACGGGATGGGGCTGCGGAGGTCGCCGCCGCTCACGCGCCGAACCGCTCGACGAGCGTCCGCTTGAGGATCTTGCCGCTCGGCCCGAGCGGCAGCGCCTCGACCACCTCGACCCGCCGCGGGTACTTGTACGACGCGATGCGCTCCTTCATGTACGCGACGACCTCCGCCGCGTCGACCATGGCGTCCGCCTTCGGCACGATCGCCGCGACGATCTCCTGCCCGTGCTCCTCGTGCGGCACGCCGAACACGGCGCACTGCGCGACGGCCTCGTGCCGGGCGAGCACCTCCTCGACCTCGCGCGGGTACACGTTGTAGCCGTTGCGCAGGATCATGTCCTTCGTCCGGTCGACGACGCGGATGTAGCCGTCCTCGTCGATGGTGCCGAGGTCGCCCGAGCGGAACCAGCCGTCGACGACCGCGCGGGCCGTGTCCTCGGGGCGGTGCAGGTACCCGTTCATGAGGTTGTGGCCGCGGATCACGATCTCGCCGAGCGTGCCCCGCTCGACGAGCTCCACGCGGTCCTCGTGCTCGGGGTCGGCGATCTCGATCTGCACGCCCCAGATCGGCTTCCCGACGGTGCCGGGCCGGGCAGGCACGCCGACGTGGTTGAACGACGCGACGGGCGAGGTCTCCGTGAGGCCGTAGCCCTCGTGGATCTCGGCGTCGAACTGCTCGCGGAACGCGTCGATGACGGCCACGGGGATCGCGGCGCCGCCCGAGATGGCGTAGCGCAGGGACGGGCGCGCGGGGTTCCGGGCGGCGGCCGCGAGCAGCGCGAAGTACATGGTGGGCACGCCCATGAACACCTGCGTCTCGTGCTCGACCATGAGCGCGAGCGCGGTGTCGCCGTCGAAGCGGGGCACCATCACGATGGTCGCGCCGGCCCGGAACGACGCGTTCATGGTGCAGGTCTGCCCGAAGGTGTGGAACAGGGGCAGGCAGCCGAGGATCCGGTCGCCCGCACGCAGGTCGAAGGTGTCGAGGATGAGCACGTCGACCTGCATCACGAGCGCCAGGTGGCTGCCCTCCGCGCCCTTCGGCTGGCCGGTGGTGCCGGACGTGTAGAGGATCGTCGCGGTGTCCGACGGCCGACGCGGCACGTAGGTGCGGATGGGCGTCGCGGCCCGCGCGAGCTCCTCCAGCCGGTCGGGCCCGCCCTCGGTGGCGGCCGGCACGAGCACGCTGATCACGGGCACCTCCGCGAGCGCGGCACCCCTCGCGCCCTGCTCGAGCAGGGGGCCGGCGCAGACCATGAGCGTGGATCCGGAGTCGCGCAGCACGTACGCGATCTCCTCGCTCTTCAGCAGCGCGTGCACGGGCACGACCACGCCGCCGAGCGCGAGCACCGCGTAGTAGACGCGCGGGAAGTCGGCGACGTTCGGGATGAGCATCGCGACGCGCGTCCCCTCCCCCACCCCGCGGTCGCGGAGGGCGCCGGCGTAGGCGCGCGTCTCGTCCCAGAGCTCGCGGTAGGTGGTGGAGACGTCGCCGACGACCACGGCGACCCGGTCGGCGTGCCGTTCGGCGGACTCGGCGAGGATCGCGGCGACCGAGACGGTGGAGAACCCGCCGTGCGGCTGCTCGTGCTCGGGCTGGAGGGGCGTGTCGGAGCTCATGGGCGGATCCCGTCGGTCGTCGTCGACTCGGGCGGCGACTGCGACCCGCGCGCCGTGATGTGCCCGGCGCCTTTCCCCGACGCTACCTCCGGGCCGCGGCCACGGGGAGGGGCGGCGCCCCGCGGATAGACTCAAACCAGCATGGAATTCAGCATCGCGTACCCGCCCGAGCTCCCCGTCAGCCGGATGCGGGACGAGATCGCCGACGCCATCCGCGACAACCAGGTCGTCATCGTCGCGGGCGCGACCGGCTCGGGCAAGACGACGCAGCTGCCGAAGATCTGCCTCGAGCTCGGCCGCGAGAGCATCGGCCACACGCAGCCCCGCCGGCTCGCCGCGCGCACCATCTCGGAGCGCATCGCGGAGGAGCTCGGCGGCGAGGTCGGCCAGCTCGTCGGCTACCAGGTGCGCTTCACCGACAAGGTATCGTCCGACACCCGCATCAAGCTCATGACCGACGGGATCCTGCTCAACGAGCTCCAGCGCGACCGGCTGCTCAAGAAGTACGACACGATCATCATCGACGAGGCCCACGAGCGCAGCCTCAACATCGACTTCCTGCTCGGCTACCTCAAGCAGCTGCTGCCGCGCCGGCCCGACCTCAAGCTCATCATCACGTCGGCCACCATCGACCCGCAGAGCTTCTCGAAGCACTTCGGCGACGCGCCCATCGTGGAGGTCTCCGGGCGCACGTACCCGGTGGAGATCCGGTATCGCCCGCTCGTCGCGGAGGCCGCCGTCGCGGGCGAGGACGACGACCTCGCCGACGCGCCCATGGAGCGCCCGGCCGACGATCGCGACTTCCTCGAGGGGATCAACGCCGCGCTGGATGAGCTCGCCGCCGAGTCCTCGGGCGACGTGCTCGTCTTCCTCAGCGGCGAGAACGAGATCCGCGACGCCGAGGACGCGATCCGGAGCAGGAACCTCCCGCACACCGAGGTGCTGCCGCTCTACGGCCGGCTCTCGTCCGCCGACCAGCACCGCGTCTTCCAGCCGTCCACGCAGGCGGGCGTGCGCCGACGCATCGTGCTCGCCACCAACGTCGCCGAGACGAGCCTCACCGTTCCCGGCATCAAGTACGTGATCGACGCCGGCACCGCGCGCATCTCCCGCTACTCCGTGCGCTCGAAGGTGCAGCGGCTCCCCATCGAGGCGATCTCGCAGGCCTCCGCGAACCAGCGCTCCGGCCGCTCCGGCCGCACGAGCGACGGCATCGCGATCCGCCTGTACTCCGAGGAGGACTTCGCCCGCCGCCCCGAGTTCACCGAGCCGGAGATCCTGCGCACGAACCTCGCGGCCGTCATCCTGCAGATGGTCTCGCTCGGCCTCGGCGACATCGCCGCGTTCCCGTTCCTCCAGCCGCCGGACTCGCGCGGCATCAAGGACGGCGTCGACCTGCTCACGGAGCTGGGCGCGGTCGTCCGCTCCCCCGACGGCACGCCCGCCCTCACGAAGGTGGGCCGCGACCTGTCGCGCCTGCCGATCGACCCGCGGTTCGCGCGCATGGTCGTCGAGTCGCGCAAGCACGGCGTGAGCCGCGAGGTCATGATCATCGTGGCCGGCCTCACCATCCAGGACGTCCGCGAGCGGCCGCTCGAGAAGCGCCCGCAGGCCGACCAGCAGCACGCGCGCTTCGTGGATCCCGCGAGCGACTTCATCACGCTCCTCAACCTCTGGAACCACCTCGAGGAGAAGGAGGCCGAGCTCTCCTCGAGCGCGTTCCGTCGGATGTGCAAGGCCGAGTTCCTCAACTACGTGCGCGTGCGCGAGTGGAAGGACGTCTTCCGGCAGCTGCGCCAGCTCGCCCGCCCGCTCGACCTGCAGATGAACGAGCCGAAGGCCGACCCGGACGGGATCCACAAGTCGCTGCTCGCGGGCCTCCTCAGCCACATCGGACTGAAGGACGCGCAGAAGAAGGACTACGTGGGCGCGCGCCAGTCGCGCTTCGTCGTGTTCCCCGGATCCGCGCTCGCGAAGAAGCAGCCCGACGCGATCATGAGCGCCGAGCTCGTGGAGACCAGCCGCCTGTTCGCGCGCACCAACGCGGCCATCGACCCGGCGTGGGCCGAGCCGATCGCGGGCGGGCTCGTCAAGCGCACCCACAGCGAGCCGCACTGGGAGAAGAAGCAGGGCGCGACCGTGGCATGGGAGCGCGTGACGCTCTACGGCGTGCCGATCATCCTGAAGCGCCGCGTGCAGTTCTCCCGCATCGATCCCGCGTACGCGCGCGAGCTCTTCATCCGGCACGCGCTCGTCGAGGGCGACTGGGAGTCGCAGCAGGCGTTCGACCGCGCCAACCGGAAGCTGCGCGAGGAGCTCGCCGAGGTCGAGGAGCGCACGCGCCGCCGCGACATCCTCAACGACGACGAGGCCGTGTTCGAGTTCTACGACAAGCGGCTCCCGCGCGACGTCGCCTCCACGCGCGCCTTCGAGGGCTGGTGGAAGAAGCAGCGGCAGGAGACGCCGGAGCTCCTCACCATGACCGCCGAGGAGCTCCTCGCGGAGGACGCGGTGGACGTCGACGAAGCCGCGTTCCCGCCCACCTGGCAGCAGGGCGACCAGCGCCTCTCGCTCACCTACCGCTTCGAGCCGGGCGCGCCCGACGACGGCGTGACCGTGCAGGTGCCGCTCGCGCTCCTCGCGCGCCTCAGCCCCGCCGGCTTCGACTGGCAGGTGCCGGGCATGCGGCGCGACCTCGTGACCGCCATGATCAAGGCCCTCCCCAAGGCGCTGCGCAAGAACGTCGTGCCCGCCGCCGACTGGGCCGACCGTCTCCTCGAGGGGCTGCCCGAGCCAGATCCGCAGCACCCGGTCGCGTTCACCACCACGATCGCGGGCCTCATCATGCGGAAGGCGCACGTGCGCGTCGCCGACGACGACTTCGACCTCGACCGGATCCCCGCCCACCTCCGCATGGCGTTCCGCGTGGTCGACGAGCGCGGCCGCGAGGTCGCCGCCGGCCGCGACCTCACCGAGCTGCAGGCCCGGCTCTCCAGCCGCGCCCGCGACAGCGTCGCCCGCGCGACGGCTCGTCCCGTCGAGCGCGTCGCGGGCGCATCCGGATCCGCCACGCGCGGCATGGAGCGCACCGGCCTCACCACGTGGGACCTCGACGAGCTGCCGCGCTTCGTCGACACCGCGCAGGGCGGCACGGGCGACAGCCGGCACGTCATCCGCGCCTACCCCGCGCTCGTCGACGAGGGTTCCACCGTCGCGATCCGCCTCATGGCGACCGCGGAGGACCAGGCCCGCGCCATGCCCGGCGGCGTGCGGCGCCTGCTCGTGCTCGCCATCGCGAACCCCTCGGCGTACGTGAAGCAGCACCTCACGAGCCAGGAGAAGCTGATGCTCGCGACGAGCCCGTACCCGAACGTGCAGGCGCTCTTCGACGACTGCCTGCTCGCCGCGATCGACCAGGTGCTCGAGCGCGTGGCCCCCGGCGGCGCGATCTACTCCAAGGAGCTGTTCGAGACGGCGCGCGACCGCGTCTCGGGCGTCGTCATGGACTCGATGTTCGACACGGTGGCGCTCGTGAACCGGATCCTCACGGGCGCGCGCGACGCCGAGCGCGCCATCAAGGCCGCGACGAGCATGCAGCTGATCGGCGCGCTCACCGACGCCCGCGAGCAGCTCGCCGGGCTCGTGCACCCGGGCTTCGTGTCGGCGACCGGTCTCGCCCGGCTCCAGCGCCTGCCTGCCTACCTCTCCGGCCTCACCCACCGCGTCCAGCGCCTGCCCGACCAGCCCGCGCGCGACCGCGCGTGGATGACGGAGGTGCAGAAGGCGACCGACCTCTACCGCGAGGCCGGCGGCGTCATCCCGTCCGCGCCGCACGCGCCGGAGTCGCTCGTGCACGCGCGCTGGATGCTGGAGGAGCTGCGCCTCAGCCTCTTCGCCCAGCACCTGCCGACGGCGGAGCCGGTGTCGCTGCAGCGGATCCGCAAGGTGCTCGCGGGCTGAGGCGCCGGGCGTCAGCTGCCTGGCTGGACGGGATCGGGCAGGGCGGGCTCGCCGGTGGGCCTGGCGTAGTACGCCCACGGGATCCACATCGTGCCGATCCGCGTCCAGCCCGCCGCCTCCAGCGCATGATGCGAGGAGAACATGCTCACCCGCCGGTGCTCCCACCGCTGATCGGAGCGCACGAGGTCGTGGTACAGCGTCCCGAACCCGACGGAGTGCCACCCGTGCCTCCCGGCCTCGTCGAGCTTCTCCATCTCGGTGAACGCGGTCACCGGCTTCATCCTCCAGACCGACGTGTCGGCGGGCGGGGTCGGTCCCCCGAACCTCTGCTGCGCCGCCTGACGCGAGATGCGCAGCACGTCGCCGATGCGCTCCCAGCTCACTCCCGCGGCCCGCGCGGAGACGACGGCCTCGCGGAGGGAGTCGCCGGCCTCCATGGAGATGTCCGTCGCCGCTTGGACGAGGCGGAGGTACGCGTCCGGGTCGTGGTCGAGGTCCTTGCCGATGTCCGGCTCCAACCCCGCCATGATCGAGGTGAGCCCGTCGCGGATGATCTCCTGCTTGTCTGCCATGCCGTCAACCTATTGTTGACATCTCGCGACGTCAACCAGTGATTGACACCGGTCGACCAACGGCACCCGCCGCCGCGTACCGTCGACGCATGACGCGGATCCTCCTCACCGGCATGTCCGGCGCCGGGAAGTCGACGCTCCTCGGCGAGCTAGCCAGGCGAGGGCACCGCACGCTCGACACCGACCACGACGGCTGGACCCTGCCGGACGGCCGATGGGACGATGCCCGGATGACCCGTCTCCTCGACCGCGAGCCGCGCATCGTCATCTCGGGCACCGTCGAGAACCAGGGCGCGTTCCGCGATCGCTTCGCGCGCGTCGTGCTCCTGAGCGCGCCTCTCGACGTCCTCCTCGCCCGCGTGGCCGCGCGCACCGGGAACGACTACGGGAAGGATCCCGTCGAGCGGGAGGAGATCCGCCGGCACACGCGGGAGGTGGAGCCCCTGCTCCGCCGGTCGGCTGATGTCGAGCTCGACGGCCGGCGCCCGATCGCGGACCTGGCCGACGAGCTGGAGCGCCTCCTCGGCTGACCCGCGGTCAGACCCCGCCCGGCTCCGCGCCCGTCGCGACCGGCCGCTCCGGCCGGTTCGACCAGGCCGACCACGAGCCCGGGTACAGCGCCGCATCGATCCCGGCGATGGCGAGCGCCGCGACCTCGTGCGCGGCCGTGACCCCGGAACCGCAGTACACGCCCACCGCGTCGCCCGGCCGGATCCCGAGGGCCGCGTACCTCTCGCGCAGCGCCTCCGACGACAGGAACGCGCCGTCCGCGTCGAGGTTCTCGACGGTCGGCGCGCTCACGGCGCCCGGGATGTGGCCGGCGCGCGGATCCACCGGCTCGACCTCGCCGCGGTACCGCTCCCCCGCCCGGGCGTCGAGGAGCGCCCCGGTGCGCGCGAGGCCGGCCGCCGCATCCTCGTCCAGCGTCGGGAGGCTGCCGCGGGTGAGCGTCACGTCGCCGGGCTCGGGCGCGGTGGAGCCGGCCGCCAGCGGCAGCCCCGCCGCGACCCACGCGGGCAGCGCGCCGTCGAGGATCCGCACGTCGGCGATCCCGGCGTCGCGCAGCAGCCACCACGCGCGCGCGGCCGCCGTGTTGCCGCCGCCGTCGTGCACGACGACCGTGTCGCCCTGCCGGATCCCCCAGGCACGCGCCGCCCGCTCGAGGTCCGCCGTCGCGGGCAGCGGGTGCCTCCCCTCCTCGGGCGCGCCGTGCCCGGCGAGCTCGGTGTCGAGATCCGCGTACACGGCGCCCGGGATGTGCCCGGCCTCGTGCAGCGGCCGGCCGGGAGGACCGCCGAGCGACCAGCGGACGTCGATCACGCGCACGTCGTCCCGGGTGCGGAGGGCGTGGTCGAGCTCGGTCGGCGTGATGAGGATCCCCATCACCCCATGCTCGCAGGCCCCGCGGCCCGGCCCGTGTCAGCGCAGCGGCTTCTCGAAGCAGACCGAGTTCGTCACGGGGATGTACGGCGGGTACACGTCGATCGGCAACCATCCCGCGGTCGCGTAGAGCTGGATCGCGTCCGGCTGCCGGTCCCCCGTCTGCAGGATCAGCCGACGCGCGCCGCGCTCCCGCGCCACGCGCTCCAGCTCCGCCATGAGCACCCGCGAGAGCCCGGTGCCGCGGTGCGCCGGATCCACGACCACCTTCTTGAGCTCCAGCTCGTCGCCGAGGTGCCGGATGACGCCGTGCGCCGCCGCGTCCCGGTCGTCCCCGTCGAGGACGAGCAGCACGACCGCCTCGACGTCGGCCGGGTCGAACGCGAACGCGACGGCCGCCTTCGCGGGCCAGTCGGGGTCGTCGGCGTGCCGCCCCTCGTACCGCACGTCCATCTCGGCCTCCATGGCCGCTCGGATCCGCGCCCCGCGCGGGTCGTCCCAGCCGACCACCTCGGTGCGGTACGCCCGTCCGTCGCGCGCGACGTGCCGGGTCCCGGCCTGCTCCTCGGTCATGCTCCCTCTTCCTCCGGGCCCGACCGGATGCCGGCGCGGGCATGACGACGCCCGCACCGGCATCCGGGTGGATGCGCGGCGCGGGCGGCGTCGATGGTGCGGTGCCGCGGTCTCCCGCGGCAGGTGGTGCGGTCCTACTTGGCGCCGACGGTGGCCGACGCGTTCGACTCGTACGACGTGTTGGTCGACTCGAAGAAGTTGACGAGCTGCAGCGTGTCGTTCGCCGTCGCCATCCACTTCGCCGGGTTGGAGACCTTGTACTCGGCCTCGAAGCCGAGCTCCTCCAGGCGGCGGTCGGCCAGGTACTTCACGTACTGGTTGATGTAGTTCGCGTTGAGGCCGAGGATCCCGTTCGGCAGGAGGTCGCGGTTGTACTGCTCCTCCATCTCGACGGCGTCGAGGATCATCTGCTTGATCTCGGCGGCGAACTCCTCCGTCTGCAGGTCGGGGTTCTCCTCGAGCACCGTGAGGATGAGGTTGATCCCGAACTTGAGGTGCAGCGACTCGTCGCGCACGATCCAGTCCATGAGCGAGCCGAAGTTGCGCAGCAGGTTCCGCTGGCGGAACGACAGCGACACCATGAAGCCCGAGTAGAACCAGATCCCCTCGAGGATCACGTTGTACGCGACGAGGTTCCGGACGAAGTCCTTCTTGCCCTCGGTGGTGGTGATGTCGAGGGTCTGCTCGGTCATGCGCTTGATGAACTTGACCTCGAACTCCTCCTTGCGCGCCATCGACGGGATGTCGACGTGGGAGTTGTACGCGGCCTCGCGGTCGATCGGGAACGTCTCCAGGACGTACTCGAACGACATGCAGTGGTTCGCCTCCTCCCACATCTGCTTCGCCAGGTAGAGGTGGCACTCCGGCGCGTTGATGTAGGGGTAGACGCCGAACGCCAGCGCCTTGTTCACCAGGAGCTCGTTCGGGTTGAAGTAGCTCATGAGGAACGTGATCGCGTGGCGCTCCTCGTCCGTCATCTTCTTGAAGTCCGCGATGTCCTCGCCGAGCTGGATCTCGTTGGGGAACCACGTGTTGGCGACGGCCTGGTCGTACAGGTCCATGGCCCACTGGTAGTTGACGGGCTTGAGGAGGAGGCCCTCCTGGATTCCCGTGCCGAGGATCTTCGACATTGGTGTCTCTACTTTCGCGCTGCGTTACGGGTCGTGCGGGTGGGGGCGGCTGCGTTCACCGCGACGGCGAACCTGCCTACTGGCAGGAGTCGCACTGGAGCTCGTCCATGGGGTCCATGGGGACGACGTAGTCGCCGAACGTGTCGTCGTTCATCAGCGTGCACCTCCCACTCCGCCGAAGCCGAAGCCCTTGCGGGGCGACGGGGCGGACTGCGGGGCCGGGGCCTCCGCGGTCGCGGTGGATGCGGGAGCCGCCGCGGGCGCGACAGCGGGTGCGCCGCCGCCGAATCCGCCGAAGCCCTTGCGCTTGGTGCCGTCGGCGTCCTGCGACTTGTCGACCTTCACGGTCGACTGCTCGGCCGTGTGACGCGGCTTCATGTGCAGGTAGTACGTGGTCTTGACCCCGCGCTCCCAGCCGGCGAAGTAGATGTCCATCATGTCGCCGAGGTCGCGCGTCTCGAGGTACATGTTGCGGCTGATGGCCTGGTCGATCCACTTCTGCGCGCGCGCCGCGACCTCGAGGAACGCGTACGGCGAGAGCTGGAAGCTCGTGCGGTACGTGGCCTTGACGTGGTCGGGGATGGCGGCGATGTTCTGGATGTCGCCCTGGCTGCGCAGGATGTTCTCGCGCACGGTCTCCCAGATGCCGAGCTCCTGGAGGTCCTTCACCAGGTTCCGGTTGACCTCGAGGAACTTGCCCGAGGAGGTGGAGCGGCTGAAGATCTGCGAGAACTGCGGGTCGAGGCCGGGCGTGGTGCCGGCGACGAGGCCGATGGAGGCGGTGGGCGCGATCGCCATGAGCGTCGCGTTGCGCATGCCGCCCTTGACCTTGGCGCGCAGCGCGTCCCAGTCGAGGCGCGTGGTGCGGTTGACCTTGACGGGCACGCCGCGGTCCGCCTCCATGAGCGCGATCGAGTCGAGCGGCACGAGGCCCTCCGACCAGCGGGAGCCCTCGAAGTTCGGGTACGCGCCGCGCTCCTTCGCGAGATCCGCCGACTCGTCGATGGCCGCGTAGGAGACGTGCTCCATGATCTCGTCGATCAGGTCGTACGACTCCTCCGACTCGTACGAGAAGCCGAGCTTCTCCACGATGTCGGTGAAGCCCATGACGCCGAGGCCCACCGCGCGGTTCTGCTGGTTGGAGAAGTCCGCCTCCTTCACGCTGGAGCGCGTGATGTCGATGAGGTTGTCGAGCTGGCGCACCGCGAGGCGCGCGCTCTGCTCGATCTTCGCGAAGTCGACCTTGCCGTCGGCGAAGTGCTGCGACAGGTTGATCGACGCCAGGTTGCAGACGGAGACGTTGTCCTCGTCCTGCGGCAGCGTGATCTCGGTGCAGAGGTTCGAGAGGTGGATCGTGCCCGTGTTGTTGTTCAGGGCGCGGTTGTTGATCGTGTCCTTCCAGGTGAGCCACGGGTGGCTGGTGGTCTGGAGCGAGATGAGGATCGACTTGAACTGCTCGCGCGCCTTGATGCGCTTGAACATCCGGATGCGACCGGCCTCGGCCTCGCCGACGTAGAACGCGTAGCGCTCCGAGAAGGCCTTGCCGTACAGCTCGTTGAGGTCGGAGACCTCCAGCGGGTCGAAGAGGTACCAGTCGTCGTCGTTCTGCACGCGCTTCATGAACTCGTCGCTGATCCACACGGCCGTGTTGGCGGTGCGGGTGCGGCGGTACGGGTCGCCCGAGTTCTGGCGCAGGTCGAGGAACTCGGGGAAGTCGAGGTGCCAGTTCTCCATGTAGAAGCACAGGGCGCCGAACTTCTTGCCGCCGCGGCTGACGGCGCGGAGCACCGAGTCGATGGTGTGCATGAACGGGATCGGGCCCGTGGAGGTGGTGTTGTTCGAGCGGATGGGCGAGCCCTGCGCGCGCAGCTTGGAGACGGAGAGGCCGATGCCGCCCGTGCCCTTGGTGAGCCACATGACGTCGCGCGTGGTCTTCGCGATGTGCTCGATGTCGTCCTGCATCTCCATGACGAAGCAGTTCGCGAGCTGCGGGTAGATGGTGCCCGCGTTGACGAGGGTGGAGCCGGCCGCGAGGTACTCGAGCTTCGACATCTTCTCGTAGAAGGCGATGGCCGTCTCGGTGGGGTTCTGCTCGTTGAGCGTGAGGCCCATCGCGATGCGCATCCAGAAGTACTGGGGCACCTCGAGGGCGTCGCCGTTGCGGCCCTTGATGCCGTAGCGGTTGTTCAGCGTGACGACGCCGATGTACTTGAGCAGCTCGTCGTGCGCGGGCTCGAGGGCCTGGGCGAGGCGCTCCAGGTCGAACAGCTGCACGAGGCGGGAGTCGAGGAGCATCTCGTCGACGCCGCGCTGGATGTTGCGGGCGAAGTGCTCCGCGTGGAGGCGCTTGAGCTCCTCGGGCGACGAGTAGTCGCCGAGGACGCGCTTGTAGATGGTCTTGAGGAGCAGGCGCGCGGCGACGGTGTCGAACGCCGGGTCGTCCTTCACGTTCTGGAGCGCGACCTGGATGACGGCCTCATCCAGCTGCTGCGTGGTGATCCCGTCGAAGAGGGTGATCTCCAGCTCGGACGCGATCTGCGTGACCCAGCCGATGTTCTCGTCGAGGCCCTGCGTCGCGTCCTCGATGGCCAGGTTGATGCGGTTCGCGTCGTACGGCTCCCGCGTGCCGTCGCGCTTCACTACGGTGATGGACACTCTGCTCCTCGTCGTCTTCATCGTCCGCGCTGATCGGCGGCGGACTGTCCTGCGGTCGGCGGTGACGCGGTGCGGGACGTGCCCGTCGCCTGCGTCTCACCAGCCCTGGTCCTCACCAGGGGAAATGCTCGGCGAGCCCTCGTCCGCCCTGCTCCGCGGAGCCAGGACGATGGGGTTGCCCGCCGTCCCATCACTATATATGCGGGCACCCGGCCGGGCCCAACCCCATATGTAGTGGGCGTGTCGTCCACAGGTGTGGACAACTCCGCGGACTTGTCCACAGGTTCCACAGGCTACGGAGCGCCGCCGACATCGCTGTCCGGTGGCGCCCGGCGCTGCGGGAGCAGGCCGTCCGGCCGGTAGGATCTGACCCTCGTGAGCACGTACGGAAGCCTCCTCAAGACCCGCGGCGTGGGCCGGATCATCGCCGCCCAGCTCGTGGCGCGCTTCCCGGGCGGCATGCTCTCGCTGGCGTTCCTCATGCACGTCGAGCGGATCCACGAGTCGTACGGCGCCGCGGGCCTCGTGCTCGCCGCGACGAGCATCGGCCAGGCCGTCGCGGGCCCCCTCACCAGCCGCTGGATGGGCGTGTGGGGCATGCGACCGGTGCTCATCCTCACGTCGGTCGTCTGCACGGTCGCCGTCGTCGCGGTGGCGCTCGGCGACGAGAGCACGTCCGTCCCCGTGTTCATGGTGCTCGGGCTCGTCGCGGGTCTCGCCAACCCGCCGGTCCAGCCGGCGGTCCGCACCATCTACCCGAAGATGGTCAACTCCAAGCAGCTCACGCCCCTCTTCTCCCTCGACGCGTCGGCGCAGGAGATCATCTGGGTGCTCGGCCCCGTCATCGCGACGTTCCTCGCCATCCAGGTGGACACGAGCGCCGGGATCCTCGTGGCGGCCGCCTTCCTCGTCGGCGGCGGCGCGTGGTTCATCTCCTCCCCCGAGCTCGGCCGGGTCCGCATCCCGCGCAGCAAGCGCCGCTTCGGCGTGGTCCTGGGGCGGCCGCCCGTGCTCCTCAGCACCGTCGTCGGCTTCCTGCTCATCGCGGCGTGCGCCGCCATCGAGGCGGGCGTCGTCGCCGTGTTCGGGCACGGCGGCCCCGAGGCCGGCTTCGTCCTCGCGATCTTCGCGGTCGGCTCGCTCATCGGCGGCCTCTCGCTCGGCCACATCCCCATCAGCCCGTGGGCCATGGCCAGGCGCATGGCGATCATCCTCGTCGGCACGGCGGTCGCGGCCGTCTCGATGAACGTCGTCTGGCTGTCGGTCTTCCTCTTCCTCGCGGGCGTCGGCATCGCGCCGGCGCTGGCCGTGCTGTTCGCCGTGGTCTCGTCGTCGGTCCGCTTCAGCGACACCGCGGAGGCGTACGGCTGGGTCGGCACCGGGCAGCTCATCGGGGCCGCGCTCGGATCCGCCGCGGCCGGCTTCGTCATCGACGCCCAGGGCGCGCAGGGCGCGTTCGTCGTCGCGGCGGCGCTGCTCGCGGTCGGCGCGGCCATCGCCGCCGTCTTCCACCGGCACAGCCCGGACCTCCGCGGCCGCGACGCCGGACCCATCCCGGACACGGAGCCCGTCCCGGTCATGACCTGACGGTCGGGCCACGCCTCGGGCACCCCGCCGGATCCGCGCCCCAGAGTCTCCGCCCCCGCGGAAAAACGACTCCTCGCGCTGGATAGTGTGAGGGCATGACCTCTCAGCAGACCCCTCTGACCACGCGCCGCCTGCGCGCCGGGATCGCGGGCCTCGGCCTCGTCCTCGGGCTCACGCTCGCCGGGTGCAGCTCGCCGGCCGCCGACGACGCCGCGACGCCGACCCCGTCCGCATCCGCGAGCCCCTCCGCCGAGGCCGCCAGCCCCACTCCCGAGGCTGCCACCGAGGGCGACGCCGGCTCCGGCGACGCCGCGGCCCCCGGATCCCGCGAGGCCATCGCCGCGAAGACCCGCGACATCGCGTGCGGCCTGAAGGACAAGTCCACGCTCGAGGAGTCGGACGTGCAGGCGTTCCGCGACCTCGGCACCGAGATCTCCGCCTCCACCGAGAGCGGCGCCGCGGCGGCCGGCCAGCAGATCACGGCCCTGGCCGATCAGATCGCGCCCGGCGTCGGCCAGCCGATCAGCGACGAGCTGAAGACGCAGATGTCAAGCGCCTGCGATTCGCTGCAGTAGCCCTCCCGCACGTACGACGGCCCCGGTCAGCGCGAAGCCGATCGGGGCCGTCGTGTGCCTGGCGGGACTACCAGCGCGGGTGGACCGCGGCGCGGAAGTACCGGTCGTAGACGTCCGCGACCTGGCGCTCGAAGACCTCGCCGAGCGCGGGGGCGTCGCCGGCCTGCGCGTTCGCCCGGGCCTGCTCCGCGTTGCGGGCGCCGGGGATCACCGCGGAGACGCCCTCGCGCTGCACGATCCAGGCGAGCGCCACCTGGGCGGGCGTGAGGTCGGGCGCTGCCTCGTGCGCGGCGGCCGCGAACTCGCGGGCCGCGGCGACGCCGTCGTCGTAGTCGACGCCCGAGAAGGTCTCCCCCACGTCGAACGCCGCGCCGCCGCGGTTGAAGTTGCGGTGGTCGGTCTCGGCGAAGGTCGTGTCCGCGGTGTAGCGGCCGCTGAGGAGGCCGGAGGCGAGCGGCACGCGGGCGATGATCCCGACCCCTGCCTCGACGGCGGCCGGCAGCACGCGGTCGAGCGGCTTGAGGCGGAACGCGTTGAGGATGATCTGGACGCTCGCGACGCCGGGGCGCGCGATGGCGAGGAGGGCCTCGTCGGTCGTCTCGACGCTCACGCCGTAGGAGGCGATGGCCCCATCGGCGACGAGCTCGTCGAGGGCGTCGTAGACGCGGTCGCTCGAGAAGACGGGCGTGGGCGGGCAGTGCAGCTGCACGAGGTCGAGCGTGTCGACGCCGAGGTTCCTGCGGGAGCGGTCGGTCCACTCGCGGAAGCGGTCGAGGGTGAAGTTCGCGGGGTCCTGCGCGTCGCGGCGGCCCATCTTGGTGGCGACCGTGACGCCGGCGTCGGGGTGCGCGCGCAGCCAGGACCCGATGATCGTCTCGCTGCGGCCGTCGCCGTAGACGTCGGCCGTGTCGAAGAAGGTGATGCCGGCGTCGGCCGCGGCGTCGAGCACCGCGAGCGCGTCGTCCTCGGCCACGTCACCCCAGTCCCCGCCGAGCTGCCAGGTCCCGAGTCCGATGACCGAGACGTTCCGATGGGTCCTGCCGAGGCTTCTCTGCTCCATGCGTCGAGCCTACGCGCGGGGGACGTCCGCCTCGCGGTCGTCGCTCGCGGCCCGGGCGGGCCGGCGGCGCAGGGCGTGCACGGCGAGCGCGGCGATCACGGCCATCGGGCCACCCGCGACGACGCCCGGCGCGAGGGTCACGAGCAGGGGCACGGCGTCGAGGAGCCAGCGCTCCCCCAGCGGGTCACCGAAGCTGGAGTACGGCATGGAGGTCGCGATGCCGGCGGCGAGCGCACGGAGGCCCAGGCCCGCGGCGGGGAAGGCGACGGCGAGGATCCAGAGCGTCGGGGCGAGCCAGCCGGCGAGGGCCGGGCGGTCGGCCGCTCGGGGGACGTACGGCGCCGGCGTCCCGGGCGTCTGCGGGTCCCCGGTGGGCGCGGACGGACCGGGAGCCTCGGCGCCCGCCTGCGGACCCGTCAGCGGATGCGGCGCCGGAGCTGGTCCCGAGGCCCGCTGGAACGCCGGGTCGAACCGCGGATCCACGTCGACGGGCTCGCCCTCCCCGTCCGACCTCCGCGTCATGACGGTCAGGCTACGCCCGGGTCTGGCCCAGGATGCTTGGCGGACGCTAGTGCTCGTCATGGGGTGCTCATAGGGTCGCCGGGTGTGATCTCCTCATGGCCCTCATCGGGCCACCCGAGACACGAAGGACCCGTCATGAACGAGACACCCCAGGAGCCGACCGGACGTCCGGACGAGGCCCCCACCGACGACACCCGCTCGACCGATGCCGCCCCGGCCGCGGCCGAGACCGCGCAGCCCGCCTGGCCGGCGCCTGCCGGTCCCGCGGCCGACGGTCCCGCAGCGCCCGACGCGCCCCGAGCACACGCCGCGCCCGCGGCCCCCGCGGCGTGGACCGCCCCGACCGACGCGCACGCCACCGCGGGCCCCGCGGTCGGCGCCGGCGCCCCCACCGCGCAGCAGCCGACGGCGCAGCAGCCCACCGCCCAGCAGCCCACCGCCGCCTACGCCACCGCGATGCCCGCCGGGGGCCACCCCTCGGGATCCCCGTGGCCCGCCCCCGCCACCGATGCCTTCGGCCGCCCCCTCCACGTCGACGCGGCCGGGAACCCCGTCCCGCCCAAGCGCATGCGCCGCGGCCTCCGCACGGGCCTCATCGCCGGGGCGTCCGCCCTCGCGCTCCTCCTCTCCTTCGGCAGCGGCACGGCCGTGGGCTTCATGGCCGACCTCGGTCGCTCGAGCTCGCAGGCCGGGAGCACGCAGATCCAGGACCCGGGCTCCTTCACGCCCGGCCAGGGCTTCGGCCGCGGCACGACCACGCTGCCCGGGCAGGGCTCCGGCAGCGGCTCCGGATCGGGATCCGGCACGCAGTCCGGCACCGGGAAGGGCACCTCGGTCACCTCCCCCGAGGCGACCACCGCGCAGAAGGCCGGCGTGGTCACGATCGACTCCGCGCTCACCTACGAGAACGCGGCCGGCGCGGGCACGGGCATCATCCTGTCGTCCGACGGCACGATCCTCACGAACAACCACGTCGTCAGCGGTGCCACCAGCATCCGCGTCACGGTCGAGTCGACCGGCAAGGCCTACGTCGGGAAGGTCGTCGGCACCGACGCCACGCACGACGTCGCCGTCCTCAAGCTCGAGGGCGCGTCGGGCCTCACGCCGGCGAAGCTCGACACCGACGGCGCCCAGGTCGGCGAGGCCGTCACGGGCGTCGGCAACGCGGGGGGCACGGGCACGCTCACCGCGGCGACCGGCCAGGTCACGGCGCTCGGCCAGACCATCACGACGCAGTCCGAGGGCACGGCCGCGGGCGAGACGCTCACCGACCTGATCCAGACGGACGCGGCGATCGTCTCCGGCGACTCCGGCGGGCCGCTCGTGGACGCGGATGGCGAGGTCGTCGGCATCGACACCGCGGCCTCCTCGGGCTCCGAGCAGATCGCCGGGTTCGCCATCCCGATCGACAAGGCCGTGTCCATCGCGAAGCAGATCGAGAGCGGCGTCGAGTCCGGCACCGTCAAGATCGGCTACCCGGCGTTCCTCGGCGTGCTGCTCGCGAACGGGCAGGGCACCGTGGCGGGCGCGCCCGTGCAGGGCGTCGTCGACGGATCCGGCGCCGCGAAGGCGGGACTCGCCCAGGGCGACGTCGTCACCTCGGTCGACGGCAAGGCCGTCGCCTCGGCCTCCGAGCTCAGCACCGCGATCTCCGCGCACAAGCCCGGCGAGTCGGTGAAGCTCGGGTGGACCACCGCGGCCGGCGCCGAGAAGACCGGCACCGTCACCCTCACCGAGGGCCCCGTGAGCTGACCCGCTCCTCCCCCACGACGACGGCCCGTCCTGCATCGCGCAGGGCGGGCCGTCGTCGTGCGGCGGGCGTCAGCTCCGGGTCACGTCCAGCACCACGACCGCCCAGGACAGCGCCGGGAGCGTGAGCGTGAGGCGCCCGCCCTCGGCGTGCACGCCCTCGAGCGGCACGAGGCCGACCTGCTCGCCCGACTCCAGCGTGTTGCTCGCGTGCCGGTCGCCGCCGTCGGGCACGCGCAGGACCTCGGCGCGGAGGATCCGCCCGGCGTCGAGCCCGCGCAGCGCGACCTCGGTCGACGCATCCTCCTCGAGCCCGCGGTTGGCGAGGAAGAGCGACACGGTGCCGGCCTCGTCGTCCCAGGTCGCGCTCACGTCGACCACGTCGGCCGTGCCGAACCGGTCGTTGTCGTAGCGGTCGCTGTCGACCTCGACCTGGAGGATCCGACCCGTCGCGAGCTGCGCCATGCGGGCGAACGGCCAGAAGATCGACTGGCGCCAGGCGGGCCCGCCCTCCTCGCTGCGGATCGGCGCGATCACGTTGACGAGCTGCGCCTGGTTCGCGATCTTCACCCGGTCGCCGTGCCGCAGCAGCGAGTTGAGCAGCGTGCCGACGACCACCGCGTCGGTGACGCTGTACTCGTCCTCGATGACCCGCGGGTGCTCGCGCCAGCCCGCCTTCTCTATGCGGTGCGGCTGGTCCTCGCCGTCGAGCCCGCGCTGGTACCAGACGTTCCACTCGTCGAACGAGAGGTCGATGCGCTTGCGGTCCTTCAGGCGCGCGCCGGTCGCGTCCGCGGTCGCGACGACCGACTCGATGAAGAAGTCCATGTCCACGCTGCTCGCGAGGAAGCTCCGCACGTCGCCCTCGTGCTCGTAGTAGTAGGCGTGCAGCGAGACGTAGTCGACGACGTCGTACGTGTGGCCGAGCACGGTCTGCTCCCACTGGCCGAACGTCGGCATGCCCGAGTTGGAGCTGCCGCACGCGACCAGCTCGATGCTCGGATCCACCAGCCGCATGGCCTTGCCGGCCTCCTGCGCGAGGCGGCCGTACTCGTCGGGCGTCTTGTGCCCGATCTGCCACGGCCCGTCCATCTCGTTGCCGAGGCACCAGAGCTTGATGTCGAAGGGCTCCTCTGCGCCGTTCCTGCGGCGCATGTCGGAGTACTTCGATCCGCCGGGGTGGTTCGCGTACTCCACCAGCGAGCGCGCCGCGTCGACGCCGCGCGTGCCGAGGTTGATGGCCTCCATCACCTCGACGCCCGCGGCCTTCGACCAGCCCACGAACTCGTGCAGGCCGAACGCGTTCGTCTCCACGGTGTGCCAGGCGCCGTCGAGGCGGCGGGGCCGATCCCCGACCGGGCCGACGCCGTCCTCCCAGTCGTAGCCCGAGACGAAGTTGCCGCCGGGGTAGCGCACGACGGTCGCGCCGAGCTCCTTGGTGAGGTCGAGCACGTCCTGCCGGTAGCCCTCGGGCGTCGCGGTGGGATGGCCCGGCTCGTAGATGCCGCTGTAGACGCACCGTCCCATGTGCTCGACGAACGAGCCGAAGAGCCGGCGGGGCACGTCGCCGATGGTGAAGTCGCGGTCGATGGTGATGCGGGCGCGCGTCATGGGCGTCCTCCTTCACGAGCGGCCCGGGCGCGTGCGTCCCGGGCGGGATGGGTGGTGCGGGTCGGGCTGTCGTCGCGCGGCATCACTGCCCGCCGAAGCCGGTGGTCGAGATGCCCTTGATGATCTGGCGCTGGAAGAAGAGGAACACCAGGATCAGCGGCAGCGCGGCGAGCACGGCCGACGCCATGTTCTGCGCGTACTGGATCCCGTAGGCGTTCTTCACGGTCTGCAGGCCGACCGGCAGGGTCATGAGCGTGGCGTCGTTCGTGGCGATGAAGGGCCAGAGGAAGTTGTTCCACGCGCCGATGAAGACGAAGATCGCGACCGCCGAGAGGATGGGGCGCGACAGCGGCATCACGATCTGCAGGAACACGCGCACGCGTCCCGCGCCGTCGACGCGCGCGGCGTCCTCCAGCTCGATCGGGATCTGGTCGAAGAACGCCTTCAGGATGAACACCATGGCCGGCTGCACGATCTGCGGCAGGATCACGGCCCAGAGGGTGTCCACCAGGTTGAACGACAGCATCTGGTAGAAGAGCGGGACGATGAGGATCTGCGGCGGGATGATGATCGACGCGACGATCGCGCCCATCAGCAGCTTGCGGCCGCGGAAGTCGATGCGGCTGAGCGCGTAGCCGGCGAGGGCCGAGAACACGACCGCGACCACGGTGATCACCGTGCTCGTCAGCAGGCTGTTCCACGTCCACAGCGGGATGGTGCCGCCGTTCAGCACCGACGCGTAGGCGTCGAGCGTGAAGCCGCCGGCCGGGAGGATCGTCACCGGGAAGGCCGCGGCGTCCGTCTCCGACTTGAACGACGTGAGCACCGCCCAGAGGAACGGCAGCAGCCACGCGGCGGCGAGCACGATGAGGATCAGTAGCGCGGCGATCCGCGACGGGGCGAACCGCGGCGTCCCCGTGCGGCCCTGGCGGGCGACGGCGCCGGTCGCGGGCCTCCGGGCGAGCGTGCCGGAGGAGAAGGCGGGACGGGTGGCGGTGGTCATGACTTCCTCCGGGTCGCGGTGAACTGGATGACCGAGATCACGACGATCAGGGCGAAGAAGATGTACGAGATGGCGGCCGAGTAGCCGAAGCGGAAGCCGGTGAACCCGGTCTCGAAGACGTACTGCACGATGGGCCGCGTCGATCCGCCTGGCCCGCCCGCGGTCATCTGGTAGATCTGGTCGAAGACCTTGAGCGACGCGAGCACCTGCAGGATCGCGAGGAGCGCGGTGGTCGGGGCGAGCTGCGGGATCGTGATGGAGAACAGCTGCCGCCACTTGCCCGCGCCGTCGAGCGCGGCCGCCTCGTACTGCTGGTCGGGGATGTTCTGCAGCGCCGCCAGGTAGATGAGGAAGTTGAACCCGACGGTCCACCACACGGTGGTGACGACGACGCTCGTCATGGCGAGGTTCGAGTCCTGGAGCCACGCGGGCTGCGGGAGGCCGAACGCCCCGGCGATCGCGTTGACGACGCCGAGCTGCGGGTTGTACATCCACAGCCAGAACAGCGACACCACCGTGGACGCGAGCAGGAACGGCAGGAAGAACGCCAGCCGCCAGAGCCACTGGCCGGGGAGGCCGAGGTTCACGAGCAGCGCGAGCACGAGGCCGACGACCAGGAGCGGGATGGTGCTCGCGATCGTGAACACCACGGTGTTGCCGAGCGAGCGCCACATCTGGCTGTCGCCGAACGCCTCGAAGTAGTTCGCGAAGCCGATGAGCTCGCTGTTGGCGCCCGTGAGGCTCTGCCCGGTGAGGCTCTGGTAGAAGCCGTAGAGGACGGGCCAGACCAGGAACACCAGGAAGGTGATGAGGAACGGGGCGATGAAGAGCATGCCCTGGGTCTGCTCCTTGGCCTTGACCTTGGGCTGCCCGACGGCGGGCCGCGGGGAGGCTGGCCCGGCCGCGGGGGCGACCGGGGTGGGTGGTGCTGCTGTCGTCACGAGTGGACTCCTTCGTCGTTTCGCTGGGAAGAGGGTGCGGCGCCGCGCACGGGCGGCGGCCGCGGGGTCGATCGGGCGCTGCGGGGTCGCGCGCTACAGGGGGTTGGGCTTGGCGAGCAGCGCGTCGATCTGCCGGATGAAGGCGTCGAGGCCATCGCCCGCCTCCTGGCGCCCGAGGAACACGTTCTGCACGTTCTCGGCGAAGTACGTCTGGAAGTCGGAGCCGGATCCGGTGAAGTACGCCACCGGGTCGTACTCGATCTGCTCGGCCGCGTTCGCGTAGTGCGCCTGCGGAAGGAGCTCCGCGTACTCGGGGCTGTCGACGATGGGCTTGTACGCCGGGATGTGCCCGGCGCCCGCCCACTGCAGCGAGTTCTTCAGCAGGTCGGCGACGAACGCGTACGTCCTCTCGCGCTTGACCGGATCCGGCGAGCTCTGGTGCGGCAGCACGAACGCGTGCGAGTCGGCGAAGGTCGCGGGCGTCCCGAACAGGTTCGGGATGGGCATCGCGTCGAACGGCACCTCCGCCTTCTGGAAGGTGGGGAGCTCCCACACGCCCGTGACGATGGCACCGCTCTTGGCGCCCGCGAACTCGGCGATGGCGGTGCCCGCGTCGCCGCTCGGGGTGGCGATCGTGCCGTCGAGCAGGGTCTGGATGTACTCGAGCGACGCGACGGCCTTGTCGCGGTCGTAGACGACCTGGCCGCCCGTGGGCAGCTCCATGTCGCCGCCCATCTGCTTGTAGAACGTGTAGAAGAGACGCCACATCTGGGCGCCGTCGCCGAGGTACCCGTAGCTCAGGGCGTGCTCGCCGGTGACGACCTGCATCGCCCGCATGACCTCGAGGAACCGGTCAGGCGACGTGATCTCCTCGAGCTGGCCGTCACCGCCCAGCACGCCCGCCTGGGCCGCGATGTCCGTGTTGTACATGAGGATGAACGGGTGGCTGTCGAGGGCGATCGAGTACAGCTGCCCGTCGACGACGCCCTTGTCCCAGACGCGCGGCTCGAAGTCGGCCTGGGTGACGCCGAGCTCGGCGAGCCTGTCGGTGTCCCATGCGTCGAGCAGGCCGCCGGGCGCGAAGCCGGGCACGCGGGCCGCGTGCATGATGGCGACGTCGGGGGCGCGGCCGCCGACCGACGCCATGGCGAGCTTCGTGTAGTACGGCTGGCCCCAGGCGAGGACGGTGGCCGTGACGTCGAAGCCGCCGCCGGAGTCGTTCGCCTCCTTCACCATCTCCGTCATGCGGATGCCGTCGCCGCCGGACAGCAGGTGCCAGTACTTCAGGTCGACGATGCCGCCGGCCGACGCCACCTGGGGCGCGCAGCCCGAGAGTCCGCCGACCAGGAACGCGCCGCCCAGGGCCGCCGCTCCGCCCATGAGGATCTGACGCCTCGACCATGCCGAGGGACGTCCCCCGGCCTTTCCCGTAACAGGATCCATTGACCACTCCTTCGTGATGCGACGATCATTACATCGTTGTAATGCGGAGCGCAACGTTTCCCCGGGCCGATCCGACGGAGGCTCGCGGTCGGGTCAGGCCGGGTCAGGCCGGGTCAGGCGGTCGGGCGCGTGCTGCCGCGGACGACTATGCGGTGCGGGATCACGAGCTGCACGGGCGGGCCGTCGCGCTCCTCGATCCGGCGCACCAGCTGGCCGACGGCCGCCTCCGCGTACGCGCGGATGTCGAAGTGCACGGTGGTGAGGGTGGGGATCGAGAAGCGCGACTGGTCGACGTCGTCGAAGCCCGCGACCTGGATGTCCTCGGGTACGCGGATGCCGTGGTCGGCGAGCGCGCGCAGGACGCCGAACGCGAGGCCGTCCGTGAAGCAGAACAGCGCGTCCGGGAGGGGGTTGCCGTCGGCCAGCCAGGCGTCGACGGCCTCGGCGCCTGACGCGCTGTTCCAGCCCGTCCGGTCGATCTCGACGGGCTCCTCGCCCGCCTCCTCCATCGCGCGCCGGTAGCCGATGCGGCGGAGGTCGCCTGCCGCGGACTCCTCGCGCGTGGCCGTGCCGAGCGCCGCGATGCGACGGGCGCCCGTGCCGAGGAGGTGGCGCGTCATGTCGTACGCCGCCTGGACGCTGTCGACGAGCACCCGGTCGACGATCTCCTGCTCGACCTCGCCGATGACCACGACGGGCGGGAGCGACTCGGCCCGCGCGATGGCGCTCCGGGACAGCAGGACGGGGTTGAGGATCAGGCCGTCGACGAGGTGCTCGCGCGCCCGGGACATCAGGTCGCGCTCGCGGTCGGGCCGCGAGCCCGTCTCCTCCATCTGGATGCTGTAGCCGGCCTCGTGCGCCACCTCCACCAGGTGATGCGCGAGCTCGGCGGAGTAGGCGGTGCCGAGGTCGGGCAGGGCGACCGCGATGACGCCCGTGCGCCCGTTGCGAAGGCCGCGCGCGGACAGGTTCGGCACGTAGTCGAGGTCGGCGACCGCCCGCTCGACGCGCTCGCGGGTGGCGGGGCTCACGGCGACGCGGCCCGTGATTACGTTCGAGACCGTCTTCGGGGAGACCCCGGCGCGCGCGGCGACGTCCTTCACTGTCGCGCGCATGGTCCTCCCGGGGCCGACCGTCGGCGGCGTCTGCCGCACGCGGTGCCCTGCGAATCTAATGCACACGCATTCCCCCGCCCGCGGAGGCGACGCCCGGGAGCGCCCGGCATACTTCACGGATGATCTCCACCGCGCACGCCACGACCCTCCTGGAGCTCGGCCTCGAGTGGAGCCCCGAGCCCGGCGACCGGTTCCGGATCCGCGGCCAGGGCTTCGAGTCCGACGTATTCACCATCAGCGAGCTCACGATCGAGGCGCACGAGCACGCCACCGGCACCGTGCTGGGCTTCAACGGGACGACCGAGTGGGCGCTCGACTCCGTGGCCCTCGAGGACAGCCTGTGGCTGCCGCGCGAGGACCAGCTCCGGGCGCTGCTCGGCGGGGCGTTCCGATCGCTGCGGCGCGAGATCGGCGGCGCGGAGGACGGCGCGCACGTGGTGCTCGTCGTGATCGACGGCGCAGAGGTGGAGCACCGCGACCTCGAGGCCGAGGAGGCCTACGCGAAGGCGCTCATCGCCGTGATGGAGGCCGCGGCACCGACGACGCCCGGCGCCTGAGGCGTACCGGCCGGCGGGCTCAGGCCCGCGCGCGCCGGCGGACGACGACGGCCGAGATCGCGCGCCAGCCGAGCATCAGGAGCCCCAGGATGATCGCCGTCGTGATGACGAACGGCACCACCACGCCCTCGCCGCTGAGCGCGCGGAGCACCATGCCGACCACGAGCGTCACTCCCCACACCACGAGGCCGGTGGGCACGACGCGCGAGGGGCTCCGCCAGGCCCGGGCGACGATCCAGCCGGCGAGCCCGCCCGCGAGGAAGGGCCACGCGGTGCCGAGGACGCCCGAGGGCGCGAGGTCCTCGCCGTGGCTCGCCCGGCCGATGAGGACGAAGACGACGATGAGCGCGGCGTCGAGGACGACGGCGCGGACGATCTCGGGACGGGCGGCGCGGCGGCGGGAGGTGCGGGGAGTCACCCGGCGATCCTAGGCGTCGCGCGCTGGGCGGTCGGCGAGTCCGTCGTCGTCGGGCACCGCGCCGGGGAGCGTGAGGAACCCGTCGGCGACGAGCGCGCGGACCCGCGGGAGCAGCTCGGCGCGCAGGGCGACCGCGTCCACGCCGGTGAGCTGCGCGACGGCGTCGACGATGGCGCCCACCGCGAGCTCTCCGTCGCACGCGCCGACGAGCGCCGCGAGCCCGGTGTCGAGCGGCACCTCGCGGCCGAAGCCCGCGCCCTGGCGGAGCGTCATGACCGTGGGATCCTCGGCACCAGGCCAGTAGTGCCGCTCCTCCGTGACGTCGCCAGCCACCACGAGCGCGAGCCCGGCGAGCGCGCGGTCGTCGACGCCGGCGAGGGCGTCGTGCGCGGCGAGCGAGGCCTGGAGGTGGTCGCCGAGGCCCGTCGGGTTGTGGCCGAGGCCGCCGTGCAGCCGCTCGATCCGGCGGAGCGTCGGCGTCCCCGCAGCGGGGCGACGGAGGGTGAGGTAGCCGAAGCCGACCGCGTCGACGCCGCGCGCGGCGAAGTCGTCGAGCCAGGCGTCCATGAGCGCCTCCGACTCGGGCGTGCCGGCTCGGGTGCCGCCGTCGCGGATCCACGTCTCCGCGTACAGCGCGGCGTCCTGCACCTCGCGCTCGACGACCCAGGCGTCGAGGCCGGATCCGGTGCGCGCGGCCGCCCGGTCGAGCCAGCCCGCGACGCGCTCGAGGCCGGGCTCCCCGGCGCGGTGCTCCCAGTTGCCGAGCAGCTGCGCGACACCGCCGGGCGTGAGGTGGTCCGCGAGGTCGGCGACGACGCCCTCGACGAGCGCGTCGCCGACGAGCCCGGCGTCGCGGTACTCGTAGGCGGGCACACCCTCCGCGCGCGGCGTGATCACGAACGGCGGGTTGGAGACGATGTGGTCGAACCGCTCCCCCGCCACCGGCTCGAACAGGCTGCCGAGCCGCAGCTCGATGGTCGTGATCCCGTTGAGCGCCGCGTTGAGCGCCGCGAACGCGAGGGCGCGCGCGGAGATGTCGGTCGCCACGACGCGGTCGGCGTGGCGGGACGCGTGCAGCGCCTGGATCCCGCAGCCGGTGCCGAGGTCGAGCGCGGTGGCGACGGGCGCGGAGATCATGAGGCCGCTGAGGGTGGCGGACGCGCCGCCGACGCCGAGCACGTGGTCCTCGTCGAGGGCACCGCCGGTGGCGAGCTCGCCCAGGTCGGACGCGATCCACCACTCGCCGACGCCGTGCGCGTCGATGAAGCCGTAGGGGCGGAGGTCGACGGCCGGGCGCACCCGCTCGCCGTCGACCTCGACGAGGCCGAGGCGCGCGGCGCCGCCGAGCCCCAAGGTCGGCAGGGCCGCGCGGAGGTCGTCCGCATCGACCGGGTCGCCGAGCACGAACAGGGCCGCGAGCACGGCTGCGGCGGGGAGCCCGTCGGACGTGCGGGCGGCCTCCACGGCGCGACGGGCCGGGATCCGGTTCCCACGGTGCAGCGCCTGGCCGGCGGCGTCGCCCCAGACGCCGAGCGCCGACGCCAGCGTGAAGGGCGCCGCCTCGAGGTCCGCCCGCAGCGCCCGCACCTCGGGGGTCGCGACGGTCACGGGCGGGATCGCGGGGCGGGGCATTGGTCGAGCTTAACCGGCGAGGCGCCGGCCGCCGGGCGGGTGCCCGACGACCGGCGCCGTGGATGCGGGATGCTGCTCAGCGGCTGGTGACCGTGAGCCGAGGAGAGGACGGGGCCGGGCCGCCCGCCGCCTGCAGGCCGACGTGCACGGTCTGACCCGCGGACAGCGCGCCCGCCCAGTCGGCACCCGTGCAGGTCACGGTGCCGGACGCGGCGGCGCAGCGCATGCCCCAGCTGTTGCCGACCGAGGTCGTGCCCGGGCTCGCCCAGGACACGGTCCACCCGGCCACCGCGGACTTCGCGGTCACGTCCACGTCGGCCACGTAGCCGGACGACCAGGATCCGCCGGGCTGCCACGTCGCCGTCACGGCACCCGAGGTGGCCGGCGCCGGCTGCGGCTGCGGCTGCGGCTGCGGCTGCGGTGCCGGCGTGGTCCCGGAGGAGGACCCGGAGCCCTTCGACGCGCCGGAGCCCGAGGACGACCCGGATCCCGACGACGAGCCCGAACCGGAGCCGGACGCCGGGTGCAGGATCGGCGCCATCGCGTCGAGCTTCGCCTGCTCGGGGGTGACCCAGTCGCTCTTCACCAGCCCGCCGGTGTCCCCGCTGTCGGGGTTGAACGACCAGAAGGACGAGCTGATGCCGGTCGTCTGGAGGTACGTCACGAGGGTCGAGAGCCACTGCTTGTCGCTGGTGGTCTCGAGCTTCGTGCCGAACTCGCCGAGCAGCACCGGGGCGATGCTCTTCTTCGCGAGGTAGCCCCAGTGGGTGTCCCACACGCTCGTGAGGTTGTTCGGGTAGTCGGGCGAGCTGAACCACGACTGCGCGTAGATGCTCGACGGATAGTCGTGCGGGGAGTACACCACGCGGTTCGGCACGCTCAGCTCGACCGGCTTGTCGCCTGCGGCGCCGAGGGCACCGGCCCACCACGTGCCGGATCCGTCGGGCTGCTTCTCGGTGCCCTCGACGATGACGAGCAGCTTCGGGTTGACCGACAGCACCGCGTCGCCACCGCGCTCGGCGGCGAGCCGCCAGTCGGTGCCCATGTCCCCGGTGCCCCACGTCGCCCGACCGTGCGGCTCGTTGTGCAGGTCGACGCCGATGACGGTGGAGTCGTCCTCGTAGCGCTCCGCGAGCATCTTCCAGTCGGCGATCCACTGCGCCTCGGAGAGGTCGTTCGAGTACCACAGCTCCGACTGGCCGTCGGTCGTCGGCCGGTGCTGGTCGAGGAACACGTTCAGGCCGTTGGCCTTCGCGGAGGCGATGGCGCGGTCCATGAGCTGCAGCGGGGAGATGCCCTTCAGATCCGGATTGGCGGTGGTGCCCCAGTCGGCGACGCTCGACGCATGGAGGCAGTCGTTCGAGAACGGCATGCGCACCGTGGTGAAGCCCATGTCGTGGAGGTGCTTCATGCCGCTGTCGAGGGTGATCTTGTCGAGCCCGTGGAGCACGCAGCCCGACGACTCGAGCCCGAACCAGGCGGCGCCGCGGATCGTGTACGTGGAACCGGACGAGTCGACGATCTTCCCGCCGTCCGTGTGGAGCCATCCGGACGCGGTGGATGCGGTCGACGCCGCGGCGGGGTTCGCCGAGGCGGAGCCCGGGTCAGCTGCGGAGGCCGAGGCGGCTGACGCTCCCGCCGCCGCGAGCGCGACCGGGAGGAGCAATCCGAGCAGGGCTGTGGTGATGCCTCTTCGTGTGTTCATGCGGGAAGGCTAGGACCGCCGCGCCCGCCGTGCGCGCATCCCTCACACCCTGTGAGGGTGCGTTCGCGGGCGACGCCGGGAAAAGCAAAAACCCCGCCGGAGCGGGGTTCTTGTGGACCTAAGGAGATTCGAACTCCTGACCTCCTCGATGCGAACGAGGCGCGCTACCAACTGCGCCATAGGCCCTGACAACTCCACGAGACTACCACGTCGCCGGGAGCCCTCCGAACCGCTGGGCCCGGAGGAAGGCGGCTCAGCCGACGGCCCTGCGGCGGCGGAGGACCTCGTCGAGGTCGCCCATGCCGGGCTCGGCGTCATCGACGATGCCCATGCGGGAGAAGCGGCTGTCCGGAGCGGTGCGCGCGGCGGGGGCGACAGGGGCGGCGGACGCGGCGGGCGCCTCCTCCTCGGCGGACAGGCGGGCGACCTCGGGCTCGAGGTGCGCCCGGCGCAGCGTCTCCTCCGACGCGGCGGCGGCGCGGCGCATCTCCTCGACGGGCGAGAGCGGCGTGCGGGGCGCGCTGCCGGCGCCGGGACGCGGGCCGGGCGCCTGCGAGCGGGAGAGGTAGAGCGGCTTGGGCACGGGCACGGGGGTCCAGGACTCGCCCTCCTCGCGCTCCGCGACGGGCTCGGCGGGCTGCGCGGCCTGCTCGTGGAAGTCGGTGAAGCCGGTGCGCGGCTTCGGGCGGGCCTCCGGCGCCTGGAGGCGGCGGGCGGCGGCGATCTGCGACATGCGCTGCAGGAAGGCGAGCGACGCGAACGTGGCGAGCGAGGAGATCACGAGCAGCGTCCACGCGCCGGCACCGGCGACCTGCGCGATCCCGGCGATCACGCCGACGAGGGCGAGGGCGAGGATCGCGGTGGCGGCGAGGCGGCTGCGACGGAGGCGCGTGGCGGCGGAGGGCGACGTTGCGGACACGGGGGCCACTTTCGGTAGGGCGCGCTGGGCGGCGGCGTCTCGCGCACGCGCTGCGGCTTCGGCTTCTTCGGCAGCACGGCGGAGGGCGCGCTGCTGCTCGACGACGCTGCGCGCGTTGGTCTCGGCGCGCACCGCGTCGGGGACCTCGGCCGTCTCGGCCAGGATCCGCAGGGTCTGCTGGAGGCGCACCGCGTTGCGCTCGGTCGCCATGTACTGGCGCCGGTGCAGCCACGTGGGCAGGAGGTAGGCGAGCCAGAGCACCGCGGAGAGCGCGATGATGATGCCGCCGGATTGCATGATCCCGAGGCTAGGAGGTCGCGTGCCCGCGGCGCGGGAAGCGCGCCGCGTGTCCACCCGCGGACCGGCGCATCCGCAGGTCCGAGGGCACGCGGATGTCAGATCCGGCGCTGCACGGCCAGCGGCGCCGCGGCCGCCTCGACGTCCGCGTCGGGGACGCGCGACCACTCGGGATCCACGCCGCCCTCCTTCCAGCGCGCGAGCACGCTGGTGGAGAGCTCCTCGACGACGAGGCCGAAGCAGAAGTGGTCGCGCCAGTCGCCGTTGATGTGGATGTAGCGGCGACGCAGCCCCTCGTACCGGAAGCCGAGCTTCTGCACGACGCGGAGGCTGGGCGCGTTCTCCGGGCGGATGCAGATCTCCATCCGGTGGAGCCCGAGCGCGGTGAAGCAGTAGTCGGTCGCGAGCGCGACGGCCGTGGGCGTGACGTTCCGACCGGCGAACTCCTGGCCGACCCAATAGCCGATGGTCGCGCTCGAGAGCGAGCCGTAGGCGATGGAGGACACGTTGAGCTGCCCGGCGAACTCGTCGTCGTAGTCGATGACGAGCGGCACCCCGAGGCCGGCCCGCGCGTTGGCCTGCAGCGACCGGATGCTCGCACGCGTGTCGAACGCCATCGGCGCGTAGGGGCTCGTGGCCTCCCACTTGCGCAGCCAGGAGCGGTTGTCGAGGAGCGAGCGCTCGAGGGCCCGCGAGTCGCGGAGCCGGATGGGCCGGACGGAGATGCGCCCGTCCCGCATGGTGGGTACGGTCTGCGGCACGTCCATGAGCCTAGGCCTCAGCGGGAGCGCCGGTGCGACCGGACCCCGCGCCGGGGGCGCGGATCAGCGCTCGAGCGTCTTGACGAACTCGGGCAGCCACTCGCGCAGGCCCTCGCCGAGGTCCTCGTGGTCGACGCCGAGCTGCACGATGGCCTTCAGGTAGTCGAGCCGGTCGCCCGTGTCGTAGCGGCGACCGCGGAAGACGACGCCGTACACGCCGCCGGTCCACTCGGGCGCGGCGGCCATCTTCTCGAGCGCGTCGGTGAGCTGGATCTCGCCGCCCTTGCCGGGCTCCGTCTTGTGCAGCACGTCGAAGACCTCGGGGCGCAGCACGTAGCGGCCGATGATCGCGAGGTTGGAGGGCGCGGTGCCGGCGGCGGGCTTCTCGACCATGCCGGTGATGCGCACCACGTCGTCGTCGTCGGTCTCCTCGACCGTGGCGACGCCGTAGAGGTGCGTCTGCGAGGGATCCACCTCGAGGAGCGCGACGACGGAGCAGCCGCGCTGGAGCTGGACCTCGATCATGCGGGAGAGGAGCACGTCGCGCTTGTCGATGATGTCGTCGCCGAGGAGCACGGCGAAGGGCTCGCGGCCCACGTGCATCTCGGCGCGGAGCACCGCGTGGCCGAGGCCCTTGGGGTCGCCCTGGCGGACGTAGTGCATGTCGGCGAGGTCGGTGGACTCGTTGACCTTGCGGAGCTTCGCGTCGTCGCCCTTGAGCTGGAGGGTGGCCTCGAGCTCGGCGTTGCGGTCGAAGTGGTTCTCGAGGGCGGTCTTGTTGCGGCCCGTGATCATGAGGACGTCGTGCAGTCCCGCGCCCACGGCCTCCTCCACCACGTACTGGATGGCCGGGCGGTCGACGACCGGCAGCATCTCCTTCGGCATCGCCTTCGTCGCGGGAAGGAATCGCGTTCCGAGTCCCGCGGCGGGGATGACAGCCTTCGTGATGTGGGTGACCATGCGATCGAGCGTACCGGGCGGATCTCCTTAGACTCGAACCATGCCGAGCGAAGTCGGGAACGAGAAGAGGGCCCTGCGCGCCCAGCTGCGGGAGCGTCGTCGGCAGATGACCTCGACGGAGCGCGACGAGGCGGCGCACGGGCTGACCAGCCGCCTGACGGAGCTCGTGGCGAACCACGACGCGAGCCGGGTGGCCTGCTACCTCTCCACGGTCGACGAGCCCACCACGCGGCCCTTCCTCCAGTGGCTGCACGCGAACGACCGGCAGGTGCTCCTGCCGGTGTCGCGCAACGACGGCCTGCTCGACTGGGTCGTGAGCGACGGCACCGAGACCGAGGGCCTGTTCGGGCTGCCTGAGCCCGTGGGCGAGCTGCTCGGGCCGATCGCCATCAACGACGTCGACCTCATCGTCGTGCCCGCCGCCGCGGTCGACCAGGGCGGGATGCGCATGGGCTGGGGCCGCGGCTACTTCGACAAGACCCTCGGATCCATGGAGGCCTGCCCCCCGGTCTACGCTGTGGTGTTCGACGCCGAGTTCGTCGACGAGCTCCCGCGGGAGAAGCACGACATGCCGGTCGACGGCATCGTGACCCCGACCCTCATCCACTCCTTCTAGGGACCCATGCCCACGTACTCCTACCGCTGCACGGTGTGCGGCAACGCCTTCGACATCGTCCAGGCGTTCACCGACGACTCCCTCACCGAGTGCCCCGTGTGCGGCGGCAAGCTCCGCAAGCTGTTCGCCGCGGTCGGCGTGAGCTTCACCGGCAGCGGCTTCTACCGCAACGACTCGCGCACCGAGGACGCGGCCAAGCGTTCGCGGTCGTCGTCCGGGTCCTCGTCGGCGAAGTCGGGCGACGCGTCGTCGTCGTCGTCGTCCTCCGATTCCTCGTCGTCCTCGTCTTCGTCTTCCGGATCCTCGGACTCGTCCGGCGGGTCCGGCTCTGGCACCGTCGGCCAGGGCTCCGGTACCGTGACCCCCAGCACCCCCTCCGGTCCCGCGTCCTCGGGCTCCGGCTCGTCCTCGCCGTCCACCTGATCGGACGGCCCGCCAGACAGGAGCACCCGTGAAGGGCTTCAAGGAGTTCATCCTCCGCGGCAACGTCATCGACCTCGCGGTCGCGGTCGTCATCGGCGCCGCGTTCACCGCGATCGTGACGGCCATCGTCACGTCCGTCTTCAACCCGGTCATCGGGGCGCTGTTCGATGCGAAGGATCTCGCGACGGCGCTGCCCGTAACGATCCCCACGGTGTCGGGCGGAGAGAACACCATCTACTTCGGGGCCGTCGTCGCCGCGATCATCAACTTCCTCATCGTCGCCGCGGTCGTCTACTTCGCGCTCGTGCTCCCGGTGAACCACCTCAAGAAGGTCGCGTTCGCGAAGCAGAAGGCCGCGGAGGAGGCGACGCCGAAGGACGTGCCGCCGACCGAGACCGAGCTCCTCATCGAGATCCGCGACCTGCTCGCCGGGCGGCCGTCGCCCGAGGGCGCGCACACGATCCCGTCGTCCACCGGCCAGCACGTGGCCGACCCCGGGAAGCCGGCCTAGCGCTCCACCCGCACGACCCGACCGCCTCCGGCGCGTCCGTCAGCCCCAGTGGGGTGGGCGGTCGAGCCGGAGGCGGTCGTCGTTCGCGTCGGAGGCGGCGGTCGCGTCGCCCCAGCCCTGCGGGGCGTCCTCGGCGGCGGTCACCGCGGGCGCGCGCGCAGCGGCCTGCGGCGTGGGGTCGGATCCGGGCACCGGCGGCGTCGACGCGCGACGCGAGCGGCGCACAGGGCGGCGCTCCCCCGCGGCGTCCGTCGAGTCGGCTCCGGACGCGTCGCGCTCGGGCATCACTCCGCCCGGTGCGCGCCGGCCTGGACCTGCACCGGAGCGGTCACCGGGTGCGCGTCCGAGATCGCGCCGAGGGCGGTGGCAATGCGGCGGGCGACGGCGTCCGGATCCGCGAACAGCTCGAAGGAGTGCACGCGCAGGTAGTGCCAGCCGAGGCGCTTGAGCATCTCGGGGCGCAGGCGCAGCGACTCGCGGAGGCTCGTCTGATTGACGACCGGATCCGTCTCGATCGCGATCGCCCGGCCGCCGTAGGACGCGACGAGCCCGAGCTTGTCGCGGTGCCCGAGGGCCGGCGCGAGGCCGAGGCCCTCGAGGCGGCGGGCGAGGTCGACGAGCATGGCGTCGCCGTCGTCCGGGATCGGGTCCTCCTTGAAGCGCGCCTCCGCCTCCGAGAGGATCTGGGCGAGCGCGACGATGCCGTGCTTCATCCGATCCTGGTCGATGTCCGAGGGCTGGAAGCAGGAGACGACCACCATCGAGCGGCGGGCGCGTGTCATGGCGACGGCGAGCAGGCGCTCCCCGCCGGGCGCCGCGAGGGCGCCGAAGTTCGACAGCACGCGGCCGTGCGGGGTGCGGCCGTAGCCGACCGAGAAGATCACGCGGTCGCGGCTCTGCGCCACGCACTGCTCGAGCGTCGCCACCATGAACGGCTCGGCGCGGTCGCCGATGAAGAACTCGGTGACGTCGCTGCGCTTGGCGGCCGCGTGGAGCACGGCCTGCTGCACGCGCACGGCGTGACGGGCGCTCGCGGTGATGACCATGAGGGACTCGCGCGGGCGGTGGCTCGCGTGGTCGAGCACGAGCTCCACCACGCGGATCACCTCGGCGTCGACGCTCTCGACGGCTCCGGTGTCCTCGTCCGGCATGCCGTGGCCGTCGGCGACGAAGTCGAGCGACAGGCTGCCGTGGCCGAGGAACGTGCCCGCCCACGGGAGGGACTGGATCCGGCCGCCGTAGAAGCGGCGGTTGACGAGCTCCGCCAGGTCCTCGCCGCCCGCGCGGTAGCTGCGCGTGAGCGAGAGGGTGGGCAGGAGCTCGCCGAGGCGCGCGAGCGCGGAGTCGGCGTGGCGCTCCTCGAGCGTCGAGTCGTCGTCCGCGAGCTGCGGCGTGGAGCGTTCCGGCTGCGGGACGACCGCGATGGTGAACGGCGACGGCGTCTGCGTGACGGGATCCCCGAACACCACGGTCTGCTTGCCGCGCCGGATTCCGCCGAGGGCCTCCGCGAGCGTCATCGCGCCCGCGTCGACGAGGAACACGGCGTCGAACGGCATCTCGTCGGTGATCGCGGGCACCTCGTAGGGCGACGCGAGCCAGACCGGCGCGATGGTGCGCGAGAGGTGGGGCGCGGAGTGGTGGAGGGCCGCGGCGTCGACGGGAGCGGATCCGCCGAGCAGCTGGCGCAGGTGGTGCGCCTCCTCGGGCCAGTCGACCACGCCGATCTTCCACGTCTCCGCGAGCTGCCAGGCGAGCAGGCCCGCGCTGGCGGTGGCATGCGCCTCGTCGACGAGGCGGAAGTCGGACTCGAGGCGGTCGAGCACGCTCGTGTTCGCGTTGAGGAGCGCCTTGTCGCCCGCGAGCATCTGCTCGAGCACGGACTGCCACCAGGCGAGCTCGAGCTCGGCGGCCACGGCCTCCTGCGGGACGTGCCGGTCGGAGAGGTCGCGGAGCAGCGGATCCAGGTCGAGGCGGCGGAGCTCCGCCAGCAGGGAGGTGCGCTCCTGCAGGTTCTGGAGCACCTCGCTGTCCTCGGCGAGCTGGGCGACCTTCACGCGCAGCTCGTCGACGGGCAGCTTGCCGAGCGGGGTGGGGCGGGTGAGCATGCTCAGCGGCTCGTCGAGCACCTTGAGGTCGGCGGCGACCTCCTGGTAGCGCACGTGCACGTCGGAGATGCCGCGCGGGACCTCGGGGGTGGAGCCGACCGCGACGTAGCGCTGCCACAGGATCCGCTGCTTCTGGATGGCCTTGAGGCTCTCGTGCATGTCGGAGATGTGGACGCCGGGGCGCACGTACTCGCGCGCGAGCTTGCGGAGTCGACGACGGGTGATGCTCGTCATCTCGGGGGCGTCGCGGCGTGATCCGGTCGCCGCGATGATCTCGCTGAGCGACCGGTCGAACACCACGGGCTGGAACTTGTCGAGCGTCTCGCGCACGTCGAGGAGGAGGCGAAGGTACACGCCGAGCTCGTCGATGGACGTGTATGCCCGCATGCGCGTCTGGCCGATGAGCTCGTCGGCGCGCTCGAGCAGGCGCGGCAGGCCGTCGGCGGAGAGCGACTTCGCGAGGTCGTGCGCGTGGGTCGCGGCGGCGCTCGTGGAGAACGTGGCGCCGTACCAGGGCGAGTCGCCCGGGCCGTAGCGGAACTCGCCGAGGCTCGCGGCCTTGACGAGGGAGGCTGCGGCGCTCGCGCGGTCGTGCGCGATGGCGACGACCGCGTCGCGGGTGAGGCGCGCGGTGGTGGCCGGCGGATCCGGCAGCAGGGCCAGGCGCGACAGCTCGCCGAGCGCGTCGAGCACGGAGACGCCGAGGTCCCTGTCTGGGCGGCCGAGCGCGAAGCGGTAGTCGAGCAGCACGTGGCGGAGGCGCACGAGCGCGTCGTCGACCTCGGCGGTCTGGGCCGGCGCGGCCTTCTCGTTGCGGACGATGGACTGGACCACGTCGCGCTTGAGCGACTTCGGCGCGACGGCGAGGCCCGGCAGGCCGACGTCGGCGAGGCGCTGGCCGATGCCCTTGAGGGAGGAGGCACGCGGGCTGACGACGAGCACGCGCTTGTTCTGCGCGACGAGGCAGCCGATCGAGTTGACGATGGTCTGCGTGCCGCCGGTGCCCGGGAGCGTGGTCACCACGAGCGAGTTGCCCGCGTTGATCTGCGCGATGACGTACTCCTGCTCGGGATCCGCGTCGAGCAGCAGGGTGTCGGTGACGGGCGGGCGCTGGTCCTGCGGGATCGGGTCGACGGGCGCGTACGCCTCGCCCACGCCCCACTTCGCGGTGGGGTTGCCGGCGATGGCGTCGATGACGAGGTGGTCGAGGTGCTCGGCGTCCTCGGCGAGCGCTCGGCCCACCTCGGCGAACGAGGAGACGACGAGGCGCGGCTGCACGGCGAACGCGGGCAGGTGCGAGGTGAGTCCGCGGAGGCGGTCGATGACGGGCTGCGGCTTGAACGCGCCGTTCTGCACGGCGAGCGCGACGAACGAGTCGGCGTCGAGCGTGATCTGGAACTGCTCCTCGAGCGCGCGCGCGAGCGCCGGGTTGAGGAACGGCTGGCCCTTGAGGCGCACCTCGTAGTCGCTGCCGTGGCGGCGGATCGCGAGCGGGCGCAGCAGCACGGGCGCACGGAACTGCTCGTCGGCGAAGCGCCACTCGGCGAGGCCGATGGCCAGGTGGATCGACTCGATGCCCCGGGCCGAGACCAGCTCGATGCCCTTCTGGGTGATGCGGTTCGCGGCCTTGCGGGCGCTGCGGAGCGCGAGGTCGTCGCGGATGAGAGAGGACAGCAGGGTCGTCTTGCCCGTGATGAACTGCGCGAGGCCACCCGGGTGCGTGGTGCTCAGCTCGATGCGCGAGCCGGGCGCGTCCACGAAGTGGAGGAGAGGAGAGGGCCCGCCGATGCCGGCGAGCTGCTCGCGCCACTCGCGCCAGCGGGGCTCGGCCACGTTGCCGCTCCCGAGCTGCACGTCGCCGACCCGGAGGTCGTGGGGGCTGGTGCTGTTGTGGGAAGCATTCACGTGGGGGTCCTCAAGAGGCTCGGCGGCGAACCCGGAGAGCAGGTCGTCGTCGTCGTCGGATCGTTCATTGGCACGCCACACCCGGCAACAGTACGACGCGTCGGGTGGGGAAACCGGCAGGCGGAGCCGGGCGGGGCCGGATCTGCGGGGCGCGGCGGCGGTCGGGCTCGGGCTCGTCGGTGGAGGGCTCGACCTCGTCGGGAGCGCGCCGCTGCCGCTACCATGGGCCGGTCAGCCTCTGTAGCTCAATGGAAGAGCAGTTCCGTCCTAAGGAAAGGGTTGGGGGTTCGAGTCCCTCCAGGGGCACCCTCCGTTTCGCGATATCGACCCGCTATCATCACGGCCATGAGCGATCCGTCCGTCGGCGAGGAGCTGCGTCGGCTGCGCCGGGAGTCCGCGCTCTCGCAGCGCGAGCTCGCCGCGGCGACCGGCGTGCCGCAGCCGAACATCGCGGCGTACGAGAGCGGTCGCCGGCAGCCGACCCCCGAGACGCTCGAGCGGCTGGGCGCGGTGCTGCGGATCCCGTCGCTCGAGCGGGTGCGGGCGTCGCGAGAGCGGATCCTCGAGGTCGCGGCCCGCTGCCGGGTGGACGACGTCCGCGTGTTCGGATCCGTCGCACGGGGGGACGCCACAGCGGGGTCCGACGTCGATCTCCTCGTGCACCCGAAGCCGGACGCGTCCATATTCGACGTGGCGGGGTTCATGGCAGAGGTCACCGAGCTGCTCGGGATCCACGTCGACGTCGTCTCCGATCGAGGCACGGGGCCGGTCATGGACCGCATCCGCGCCGAGGCCGTCGCCCTCTGATGCTCGACGAGGAACGGGTCCCCGCACTGCTCGCCGACATCGCGCGCTTCGCGGCTTCCGCACGACGAGTGGCGGAACGCGGACACGCCCGATTCACCGACCCCGACGACGACGAGCAGCGGCGGATCGCGTGCTCGCTGGTGGTGGACCTCTCCACCGCGGCGGCGCGGTTGCCGCCCTCGTTCCGCGAGGCGCACCCGGAGGTCAATTGGAACGGCATCCGCGCGGTGCGGAACTTCATCGCGCACGACTACGCCGGGACGGATCAGGAGATCCTCTGGGAGGCGGTGGCGGTGGAGTTCCCACGGGTGGCGCGGGCGCTGCTCGGGTGAGCGCTCCGCGCTAGGCGCCGACCGGCTCCCCCGCGTGGATGCGGATGGCCTCGCGGATCGTGTCCGCGTGCGCGTAGATCTCGTCGAGCGATCCGATCGGGTGGCGCGTCTCGACCTTGTGCGCGTCGAAGAGGCCCAGGTACTTCTGCTTCTTGCCGTTGAAGTGGAGGCGCGCGATGGGCTTGCGGTTGTTGTCGTCGAGCAGGATCGCGAGGTACGACTTCGCGTCGCGGTGCACCACGCGCTGCGGCTTCACCTCGCTGCAGGCGATGGCCTTGACGATCTGGTAGCCCTCGAGCTCCTCGAGCGTCGTCTCGATCTCGGTGTCGCGATCGAGGTCCGCCTCCACGACCTCCTCGCTGGTGATCACGTCGGCCGACACCGCGGTCGGCGCGGACGGGAACGCGGGAGCCCCGAGCGCCGTCTTCAGGCGGTCGTTCACCTGCTCGTTGAGGTACTGCTTGGACGCCTTGCCCACGAGCGTCGTGAACTGGTCGCGCACCTTCTCCGTGAACGAGCCCTCGTACACGCGGCGGGTGAGGAGCTTCACCCATTCCGGGGTCGGCTCACGGAACTCGGCGGCGATCGCCCGCTTCAGAGCACCGACGTACTTGAGCTCGCCCGCGGCGCTGATGATCGAGTCGAGGTCGAACACGTCCTTCGTGAGCTTCATCAGCTCGGGCAGCAGCGTCTCGTCGATGTCGGCGAGGTCGAGCACGAGGAACGGCTTCTCGTCCATGCGGTTCGGCGCGTCGAGGTCCGTGTAGAAGTGGTACGTCTCGCCGTTCGTGAGCACGGCGATCCGCGCGTTCGTCACGGCGAAGTAGCGGAACAGCTGCGAGGCGTGCTCGATCTTGAGCGGCTCCGTCGACTTCTTGCACTCGATGAGGATCTGCACCTCGCCGTCGCGCATGATCGCGTAGTCGATCTTCTCGCCCTTCTTGAGGCCGAGGTCCGCCGTGAACTCGGGGACCACCTCGAGCGGGTTGAAGACGTCGTAGCCGAGGATCGTGGAGATGAAGGGCATGATGAACGCGTTCTTCGTCGCCTCCTCCGTCTGGATGGCGTCGCGCTGGTTGCGCACATTCAGGGCCAGGGCGGCCAGTCGTTCGGCGAATTCCATGGGGACTCCCTCGTCTCGGTGATCCCGACGATACGGATGTCGATGCGTGCACATGGAGATGCGGGTGCCCCCATCTCGGGCCGACCGCGTCCGGCTCCGGGCGCCGACGGACCGCCCGGGCGGTGGAGAACAGGATCGGCGGGAGCGACCGTCCGCCCACACTGGTGCGGTCCCCGAGCATTCGTCGCTCCAGCCTGTCCGGCACCGCGGCCGCTCCGGGCAGCAGACATCAGCTCGGCGGGCATCGTCGGGAAGGCCCACGTCCGATCTGAGGAGCACGCACATGACCGCGACCAGCGACCAGACGGATCCCGCGACCCGCGCCCCGCTCTCCGTCCTCGACCTGGTCCCCGTCTCCGCCGGGTCGTCCTCCGCCCGGGCGCTCCGGGACAGCGTGGACCTGTCCGTCCACGCGGAGGCCGCCGGGTACGCGCGCTACTGGCTCGCCGAGCACCACATGAACCCCGGGCTCGCGGGATCCAGCCCGCACGCGATGCTGGCGGCCGTCGCCGCGGCGACCCGCTCCATCCGGGTCGGCTCGGCGGCGACCCTCATCGGCAACCACAGCGCGCTGCAGGTGGCCGAGGCGTTCGGCACCGTCACGGGGCTCTACGGGCCGCGGTTCGACCTCGGGCTCGGCCGCAGCCCGATGCCGCCGAAGCGGCCGGCGGGTGCGGGAGCCGACGCCGGCGCGCCTGCTGACGCAGAGTCCCGTGTCGTCGACGGCCTCCTCATCCCCGCGCGCGCTGTGATGTTCAAGGACCGGTCCCGCGCCCAGCTGCAGGCCCGGCTGCTCCGTCGCGGCGACGCCGAGGTCGCGTCCTTCGGCGAGACGGTGGACGACCTGCTCGCCTTCCTCGACGGGACGTACGCGGATCCCGAGATCGGGCCGATCGCGGCCCCGCCGTCGGACGGGTCGGCCGTCGAGGTGTGGATCCACGGGTCGTCCGCCGGCGAGAGCGCCCGCGTCGCCGGATCCCGCGGCCTCTCCTTCGGCGCCAACTACCACTCGACCCCGTGGGGGGTCCTCGATGCGGTCACGGCCTACCGGGAGCACTTCGTGCCGGGCGTCCTCGCTGCCCCGCGGGTGATCGTCTCGGCCGACGTCCTCGTGGCCGACACCGACGCGGAGGCCCGGCGCCTCTCCTCGGGGTTCGCGCGCTGGGTGCTCTCGATCCGCTCGGGTCGCGGCGCGATCCCCTACCCCGCCCCCGACGACGAGGCCGCCGCGCCGCTCGACGCCGCGGAGCTGGCCCAGGTGCAGGACCGCCTCGACACGCGCATCGTCGGGGATCCCGCGACGGTCACCCGCAAGCTGGAGACGCTCCAGCGCGTGACGGGCGCCGACGAGCTGCTGATCACGACGACCGCCCACGATCACGCCGCCCGGGTCCGCTCCTACGAGCTGCTGGCCGAGGCATGGGGGCCGCGCGGCCTCTGAGCGGTTCCGCGCCGGTGCACGGCATCAGCGCGGGCCCCCGTCCCCACCCGCCTCCCGCCGCTTCCGCTCGATCGCGTCGCGGTACTTCTGCATGGTCCGTTCCCCGGCCCGACGGCGGATCTCCTCCACGTCAGGCGCGAAGGTCTCGCGGGTCATGTCCTTCAGCTCGGCGTACCTCGCGTCGAACTCGTCATGCGTCATGCCGGGCTCCCACGGGCGGCCGATGGCGATCCCGACCGCGGATGCCATCCCCCAGGCGGCTCCCACCTCCGTGCCCATCACGAACGAGCCGCTCATGAGCCAGCCGAGGGCCACCACCGCGATCAGCGCGACGAGCGGGGGCACGAGCGCGAAGTCCCAGCCGCCCGGCGACGAGAGCTTCCGCCGCCGGGCGAAGGGATCCTCGACCAGGACCTCGATCAGCGCGCCGATGCCGACGGCCACGGCGACGAGCGCCACCAGGTCACCCGCTCCCCGCGACGGGACGCCCGGCAGGAGAGTCGCGAGTCACAGGAGCACGAGCACGACCGGCGCCTTGACGGCTCCGAGGACGAGATGCCCGAGGAGCGCCGGGCCGAAGCCGGGCGGCTCCCACGCCTCGGGGTCGCGTGGTCGATCCGATGTCATCAGGTCGTCCACTCTCGTCGAGCCGCCGGGACCTCGCCGAAACCCTCCCCCAGCACTCCGCCCCGCTTCACGCCCCCGACACGACACTCTGCACATGGTGCCCTCCGGCGGCGGATCCCTACGCTGTGGCAACCCGTCGTGACACCCGAGGAGCATCCATGGCATCCACCGCACCCGACGACTACGCGCTCGCGCGGGTCCCGCAGGAGGCGCGCTACCACTGGTTCCAGATCGCCACGCAGCGCGTCGGCCAGCTCTCCGCGCTGAGCGCCTTCGTCGTCGCCGCCACGCTCGGCTTCAGCATGAGCTTCTGGGACGCCTTCTGGGCGATCACCATCGGCGCCGTCATCCTCGAGGTCGTCTGCATCTTCACGGGCCTCATCGGGCAGCGCGAGGGACTGAACACGTCGATCCTCTCCCGTTGGACGGGATTCGGGCACAACGGATCGGCGCTCATCGGCCTGGCCATCGGGATCAGCCTCATCGGCTGGTTCGGGATCCAGTCGGGCGTCTCCGCATCCGGCCTCAACTCGATCATGCCGTGGCTCCCGGTGTGGGCCTGGTCGCTCGCGTTCGGGCTCATCATCACCGCCGTCGTGATGCTCGGCTTCCACGGGATGCAGTGGGTCGCGAACGTCGCGGTCCCCCTCTTCCTGCTGCTGGTCGGCTGGGCCGTGGTCATCGAGCTGCAGAAGCACGACATCTCGGAGCTCGTCACGCAGCCGGCTCCCGGCCCGCAGATGTCGATCATCGCGGGCGCCTCGATCGTGGCCGGCGGCTTCATCGTCGGCGCGCTCATCTCGCCCGACCAGACGCGCTACAACCGGTCGGCCGCCGACGTCGTGAAGCAGACGGTCGTGAGCATCACGGTCGGCGAGTACCTCACGGGCCTCTCCGGCGTGCTGCTCGCGCACGCGGTGCGCACGGCCGACGTGTCGGCGATCATCCTGTCGTCGGTGGGCTGGGTCGGCGTGCTCGTGATCCTGCTCGGCACCATCAAGATCAACGACTGGAACCTGTACTCGTCGGGCCTCGGCATCGTGAACTTCATCGACACTGTGTTCGGGCGGCGGGTGAACCGGGCGCTCGTCACCGTCGTCGTCGGCGTGATCGGGTCGGCGCTCGCGGCGGCCGGGATCCTCGGGCAGTTCACCGCGTTCCTCACCCTGCTGGGCGTCGCCTTCCCGCCCATCGTGGGGATCATGATCGCCGAGTACTTCGTGGTGAGGAACTGGCGGCCGGCGCTCGACGCCTCCCGCGAGGCCGGCACGCTGCCGGCGAGCGCCCCGCGCTGGGTGCCCGTGAGCCTCGCGATCTGGGTCGTGTCGGCGCTCGTCGGCTACTACGCGACCTTCGGCCTCGGCAGCCTCAACGCCGTCATCACGGCGTTCGTGCTCTACGCGGTCCTCGGCAAGGCCGGGCTGATCCGCGGCGTCGGCGAGGTGCGCACCGAGACGCCCGCGCAGGCGGCCCCCGGCGTCGCGGCGCCGGATGCGGCGACCGCCGGGAAGGTGGCCGCGCGATGAGGATCGGCATCGACGTCGGCGGCACCAACACGGACGCCGTGCTCATGGACGGCGACCGCGTGGTCGTCGGCATCAAGTCCTCGACCACCGAGGACGTGACAAGCGGCATCGTCGGGGCGCTCGCGGAGCTCGACCGGCAGCACCCGTTCGACCCCGCCGACATCGACGGCGTCATGATCGGCACGACCCACTTCATCAACGCGCTCGTCGAGGCCAGGCGGCTCGCGCCCACGGCGGCCGTGCGGCTCGCGCTTCCCGCCACGGCATCGCTGCCGCCCTTCGTCGACTGGCCCGAGGAGCTCGTGGCGGCGGTGCGCGGCACGGGCTACCTCGCGCACGGCGGCCACGAGTTCGACGGGCGGGTCATCGCCCCGCTCGACCACGACGAGCTCAAGCGGCACGCGGCCGACATCGCCCGGCGCGGGCTCCGGTCCGTCGCGATCTCGAGCGTGTTCGCGCCCGTGAACAGCGAGTTCGAGGTGGAGGCGGCCGCGGTGCTCGCCGCGGAGCTGGGGCCGGACGTGGCCATCTCGCTCTCGCACGAGATCGGCCGCATCGGCCTGCTGGAGCGGGAGAACGCGACCATCATCAACGCGTCGCTGCGGGAGCTGGCCGACCAGATCGTTGGCGGGCTCGAGGGCGCGGTGCGCGGCCACGGGATCACCGCTCCCCTCTACCTGTCGCAGAACGACGGCACGCTCATGGGCGTGGACTTCGCGCGGCGGTACCCGGTCGCGACCTTCGCGTCCGGTCCCACCAACTCGATGCGCGGCGCGGCCCTCCTCTCCGGCCTCGGCACGTGCGCGGTCGTCGACATCGGCGGCACCACGAGCGACGTGGGCGTGCTCGCGGGCGGGTTCCCGCGGGAGGCGACGGCGGAGATCAGCGTGGCCGGGGTCCGGACGAACTTCCGGATGCCGGACGTGCTCTCCATCGGCATCGGCGGCGGATCCCTGGTGCGCGGCGACGGCGACCTGGTCGGCCCCGAGTCGGTCGGCTACGAGCTCGGCCGCCGCGCGCTCGTGTTCGGCGGCGGCACCCTCACGACCACGGACATCGCGGTCGCGGCCGGCATGGTCGACGTGGGCGACCCGGCGTGCGTGGCGCACCTCTCGCCGCAGCTCGTCCGCCGCGCGCTCGACACCATCGCGATGCGCGTCGCCGACGTCGTGGAGCGCATGCGCACGTCGTCCGCCCCGCTGCCCGTGGTCGCGGTCGGCGGCGGGTCGATCCTGCTGCCCGAGGAGCTCGAGGGCCTCGGCCGCGTGCATCGCCCCGACAACTTCGCCGTCGCGAACGCGGTCGGCGCGGCCATCGCGCAGGTCTCCGGCGAGCTCGACCGCGTCTACAGCGTGAGCGAGGGATCCCGGCAGCAGGCCCTCGACGACGCCAGGCAGGAGGCCGTGGAGCGCGCGGTCGCCGCGGGCGCCTCCCCATCGACCGTGGAGATCGTTGACTTCGACGAGCTCCCCATCCCGTACCTGCCCGGCAACGCGATCCGCATCCGCGCCAAGGCCGTCGGCGACCTCGACATCAGGAAGGCCGCGCATGTCTGACACGACCGCGTCCCGCACCCGCCTCACCGAGATCCGGCTGGAGCACCTGCCCGCCATCGCGCGCGGCGCGGCGATCCTCGGCACGGGCGGCGGCGGCGACCCCTACATCGGCCGGCTGCTCGCGGGCGAGGCGATCAAGGAGCTCGGGCCCATCCCGCTCGCCGACCCGTTCGACCTGCCGGACGACGCCGTGGTGATCCCCGTCGCGATGATGGGCGCGCCCACCGTGATGGTGGAGAAGCTGCCGACGGTGGAGCAGCTGCAGGGGGCGATCCTCGCGCTCGCGCGCTACCTCGGCGTGACGCCCACGCACGTCGCGTGCATCGAGGTCGGCGGCGCGAACTCCACCATCCCGATGGTCGCGGCCGCGCGCATGGGCCTGCCGATCGTGGACGGCGACGGCATGGGGCGCGCGTTCCCCGAGATCCAGATGGTGATCCCGACCATCGACGGGATCCGCGCCACCCCCATGTCGTTCGCCGACGAGAAGGGCAACACGGGCGTGGTCGACACCATCGACAACGCGTGGGCCGAGCGCCTCACCCGGCCGGTCGCGGTGCAGATGGGCAGCTCGATGATCATGTCGAACTACGCGATGACGGGCGCGCAGGTGAAGGCGTCGTTCGTGCCGCACACGCTGTCGCTCTGCCACGAGCTCGGCACGCTCGTGGAGGAGGCGCGCGAGGCGCTCGTGGACCCGGTCGAGGCGGTCGCCGCGCGTCTCGGCGGCGCGGTGCTGCTGGGCGGCAAGGTCGTGGACGTCGCCAGGCGCACCGTCGCGGGCTTCGCGCGGGGCGAGGCGAGGATCCAGGGCGCGGGCGCCGATGCGGGCCGCGAGATCGTGCTCGGGTTCCAGAACGAGATGCTGCTCGCGTCCATCGACGGGGTGCCGGTCGCCTCGACGCCGGACCTCATCATGGTGCTCGACAGCGAGACGGGCGAGCCGATCACGACGGAGACGCTGCGCTTCGGCCAGCGCGTGCGCGTGGTCTCCGCGCCGGCCGACGAGCGGTGGCACAGCCCGGGCGGCATCGAGCTCGCCGGGCCCCGGTACTTCGGCTACGACATCGACCCCGTCCGCTCCCCGGTCGACGACTTCTCGGTGCCGCCGGGCGCCTAGGGCCGGGTGCTACCGTGACGCCCGTGAGCCGGGACCTGGGAGTCGACGAACTCCCCGACCTCGTCTCGGGGCTCCTCCTGCTGGGCTCGGGCGGGGGCGGCGACCCGCGGATCCTCGCGGCCGCCACCGCCCGCCAGCTGCGGGACGCGCCCGTGCGCGGCCTCGGGCTCGACGACCTCGACGCCGACGACCTCGTGGTCCCCGTGGGCTACATCGGATCCACCTCCGTGCTGCGCGAGAAGCTCCCGTCCGGCACGGAGCTGGCCGAGGCCGTCGAGGCGCTCACCCGCTGGACGGGCACGCCGCCCGCCGCGCTCATGGCGCTCGAGATGGCGGGCGTCAACGGCCTCGCACCTCTCTCCGCCGCCTCGACGCTCGGCCTCCCGCTCCTCGACGCCGACCTCACCGGACGCGCGCTCCCCCGGATCGACCAGTCGAGCCTCGTCGTCTCCGGCCGCGCCATCTCGCCGTGCGCCGTGACCGAGCCGGGAGGCCGCACCATGCTGCTGGACGGGGTCACCCCCGCCGAGGTCGAGGCCCTGCTCCGGCTCGTCATCGCGCACTCCTCCGGCTGGGCGGCGCTCGCCCTGCCGCCGCAGCGTGCCGCCGACCTCCGCGAGTCGGCGATCCCCGGCACCGCCGAGCGCGCGCTCCGGCTCGGCCGCGCCCTCCGCGCGGCCGACGGCGCCGGCACCCCGGCCGGGCTCGCGGCGGCGCTCGGCGGCGCGCTCCTCGGGCACGGCCGCATCGTCGACGTGGTCACCTCGCCCCGCCCGGGCCGCTTCGACGTGACGACGGTGAGCGTCGTCGACGAGTCCACCGGCGCGGTCATCCGGCTCGAGGCCGAGAACGAGTTCGTCATCGCGCTCGTGGACGGCCGGCCGGTCGCCGCGTCACCCGAGATCATCGCCGTCGTCGCCGTCCCCGGCGCCTCCGTGGCCGGGGCCCGCGTCCTCCTCGTCGACGATGCGCGGCCCGGCGCCCGCGTCGTGGTCGTCGCCCTCGACGCGCCCGCGTGGTGGACCGCGACGCCCGAGCGCCGGGCCGCCGTCTCGCCCGCCGCGTTCGGGTTCGGGCGGGTCGACGCCGACGCCGACGCCGTCGGTGCTCCCGCGTGATCCGGCCGGTGCCCCTCTCCGCGCTGCTCGACCACGCGTCGCTCGCGGACGTGCGCCGGGTGGCGGGGACGGCGGATCCCGCGGTGTCCGGCGTCCGCGGCGTGCGGATGGACGCGCCCGCGGACGGCGCGACGGCCGGCGGCACCGACAGCAGCGGCGGCGACGGCGCGGGCGACGTCCTCGTCGTCCTCGACCGCGCCGAGCGCACCACCTGGCGCTTCGACGCGCGGCTGCGCCGGCTCTCAGACCGGGGCGTCGCGGCCGTCGTGCTCGACGCGGCCGTCGCGGTGGATCCCGCGACCTCCCTCCTCGCCGCCCGCCTCGGCATCGTGGTCCTCGCCTGCGACGACGCGTGGGCGACGTCCATCGCCCTGCACGACCGCCTCGGCGACGCGCGGGCCGCCGCCGGCCGCGCCGCGCTCGACGCCGTGTCCGCGGTGTCCGACGCGGGCCGGGATCCGGCGGACGCCCTGCGCGCCGCCGCCGCGATCCTCGGGCGCCCCGCCCTCCTCGTCGACTCCTCCGGCCGCGTCCTCGCACCGGAGGGCGCCGCGCCCTCCCCCGCGGCGCACGCGGCCGTCGCTGCCGGCCTCCCCGGCCACGTCGACGCGCGCCCCGTCGGCGAGCGCGGCACCCTCGTCACCGCGCCCGTGGACTCGGGGCTCACGGCGCCGAGCTGGCTCGTGGTGGAGGTGCCCGGATCCGTCGTCGCCGAGGTCGAGGCCGTCGCCGCCGCGCTCCCCGTCGTCGCCCTCGCGGTCGGGCACCGCCTGTCGCTCCGGCGCGTGGTCGACGAACGCGAGGCCCGCTGGCGCATCGCGCTCCTCGGCGAGCTCCTCGAGGCCGGCGACTCCCCCGGCGCCGGGCTCCTGCGCCGCGCGCTCGAGCTGGGCTGGCGCGTCGAGGGCTGGCACATGGGGATCCGCGTCGTGTCGCGCCAGGACGCCGACCTCGTCGGCCGCCGCTACGAGCTCATCGAGGCGCTGGCCGCGGAGGGCCTCGACGTGGGCGTGGTCGAGCAGGGCGACGGCTGGGCCGCGTGGATCTCCTTCGCGCTCGAGCCCGACGTCCCGACGGCGCACGCCGCGGCCCGCGCGGTCCGCCGCGCCCAGCAGCGCTGGGACGACGACCTGCCGAGCGACGTCGGCGTCGGCCGCGTGCACCGCGGCCCCGCGGGCATCGCGCGCTCGCTGGCCGAGGCCGCGGACGCCGCCCGCCTCGCCGCGTCCCGCCCGCAGTCCGGCCGCTTCCTGCACGTCGACCGCCTCGGCCTCGCCCAGCTCCTCCTCGCCTGGACGCGGACGGACACATTCCAGCCCGCGGCCCTGGAGCTCCTGGCGCCGCTGCGCCGCCAGACCACGGGCGACCTGCTCGCCACGCTCGCGACCTACCTCGACGCGGAGTCCTCGGTCGCGGAGACCGCCTCGATCCTGGCGGTGCACCGCAACACCGTGGCCGAGCGGATCCAGCGCGTCCAGCGCATCCTCCAGGTCGACCTCGCCGACGCCGAGACGCGCCTCGCCCTGCACCTCGCGTGCCGCACGGTGCTGGCGGCGGAGGGCTAGGGCTCAGCCCGGCCGCCCCGCACGACGACGGTCGCGCTACCGCCGGGACCGCACGCGTCGGGATGCATCCACCTCCAGCCGCCCGTCGCGGACGCAGGCCTCGAGGGACTGGTCGAGCCGATCCACTATCGATGCGGTGAGCCGCTTGCCTCCGAAGCAGGCGATCGTCCTCCTCATGATCGACTCCAGCTCGACCCATTCCCCGGTCGCGACGAAGGACATCGCGTTGGAGATCTCTGCCGTGGGCACGAGTTCGAGAGGACGCGGAGCATCGCCGTCAGGCCTCCTGAATGCGCGCCAGCTCAGCGGATCGACGCCCACAGGCCACAGGACCCCGCGGCCGCCGGCGTGACGATATCGAGTCGGGACGAGGTCGAGGATGGCACGCTGACGTGAGGCGTGGACCTTCCCGAGGCCGAAGGCGGACGCGACCGCCTTCGCCAACCTCTCCTCGACCACCGGTCCCTCTGCGCTCATGACCTCGTCGATGACCGCAACGACCGCGTCTCGCGATGAGGTCTCGTGGAGCGTGTCCAACGTCATGACAGTGCCGGCGATCCGGGGAGTCCATGACCGGAACGGCAGCACCGGTCCTCCATCATCGGGGGTCTCCGCGACGACGACGTCCACCTCCGCCGCCGCTTCGATGACGAGAGCCGCGTCCTCGAGCACCGAACGATCCGGGCGGCTCGCGGAGGCCGCGGCGACCGGCGCTGGCCGCGCGACCGTGCCGAGCAGCACGGGCGCTGCCTGAGAGGGGAGGCACTCGTCCTGATCAGCCGCGCCGTCCGGGACGCCGCTCAGGAGGCCCCGCCCGGTGTCCCCGTGAAGGTCGTCAGCGGCTCCGGACGAGGAGCCGGCACGGGCTAGGGCGTCGGGATCCCGGGGGTCATGCGAGGGCGCGATCGCAGCGAGACCAGGGGCCGGGGCGTCCTCCACGTCGGTCGCCGCCGGCGCCTCCAGCGAGGCGACCAGACGATCGAGCACTCCTTCCCGGTCGCTCAACCACTCGGGCAACCACACGCGTTGCACAGCCGGCCACTTCATCAGCGCCGCGAGCACCTCGAGCGGCAGGGCGTCACGGTCGGCGACCGTCCCCCGCCCCGCCCACCCCGGACCGTCGAGGAGCACCGCCAGGACGGGTTCGCCCGGACGCGTCGCGGAAGCGACCGTGAGGTCCACCTTGAAGTCGGAGAGCCCGACATCCGTCCCCACTTCCGCACCGCGATGGCGGAGCGCCTCAGCGACCTCCTCCCGATGACGGTCCGTCGTCGTCATGTCCTTCGCCGACCCGTACACCGCTGCGGCACCGCGAGCGGCGACCTCGAGGTACGCGCGGAGGTCGCGGATGCCTCGCGACGTGGTCTCCTCGGCGCGCAGGTCCGAGGGATCGAAGCTGCAGAACAGGATGACCTGACGCCGCGCCCGCGTCACGGCGACGTTGAGCCGCCTCTCCCCGCCGAAGTTGGTCAGGGGACCGAAGTTCAACGGCAGGATCCCCTTGTCGTTCTTGCTGAACGCGATGGAGAACAGGATGGAGTCCCGTTCGTCTCCCTGCACGTTCTCGAGGTTCTTGACGAAGAGCCCGTCCCCTGACGAGTCGAGCGCCTCGACGATCCTGTCATCGCCGCTATCGCGGAGCAACGACTCGATAAGCGTCCGCTGCTGCGCGTTGAACGTCACGATGCCGACGGAGGGCGTCTCATCGGGAGACGCGTCGAACCGCAGCCTGATCTCCTCGACGATCGCCTCCGCTTCGACCCTGTTGGTCCTCAAGGTCCGAGCAGGACCCGACCTCAGGAACTGACCGTCCAGACGCCGGAAGGAGATGCCGTGACCGTCGATCCCCCCGTCGACCGATCCGTGCGCCGGTGCGGGGAAGGACGTGAGCTGGTCGTCGTAGTAGTGGCGGTTGCTGAAGGCGATGAGCGATTCATCCTGGCTCCGGTAGTGCCACGACAGCCAGCGGCTCTCGACGCGCGCCTGCGCGCACTCCGCGAGGATCGACTCCTCATCGCGCGTGATCACGTCCTCGAGTCGCGAGTCCTCGTCGTCGTCGTCGATGGTGGCCTCCGCGAAGGACGTCGGCGGCATCTGCCGGCTGTCGCCGACCACGACGACGGACGTGCCGCGACCCATCGCTCCGACAGCGTCGGCCACACGAACCTGGGAGGCCTCATCGAAGACGACGATGTCGAACTGGTCCGCCCGCGCGGGGAAGAAGCGGGCTACGGAGTCCGGGCTGACGAGCACGCAGGGAGTGAGGGCCGTCACAAGATCGCCGTACTGCGTCATGATCTCGCGGACCGACATCCGACCGCGCTGCTTCTCGATCTCGGAGAGGAAGCGACCCGTCCGACCTGCAGCGGTCTGGCGGTCGAACCCGCGAGCCGCGATGAGCTCGGCGGGGATCGATCGAGGGAGGTGCCCGCGCACAGCACGCGCGGACGACGTGTAGCGCTCGATCTCCCGCCCATGGGCGACGGGGTCGAATGCGTCGAGCCCCGTGGCGCGGGCGCGCTCACGAAGACCGGCCTCGGCGATCCCCCGCTCGAAGGCCTCGGACGCGGCGTCCGCGTCCACCGCCCCCGTGCGCAGCAGCTCGTGCGCCGCGTCCAACCCGGCGGCTCGAAGGGGGGCAAGCGCCGCGCACCACTCCGACCAGGCGCGCGCCGACACACCCCCGACCGACTCGGGATCCCTCCGCGTGCCTGTGGCGTGCAGGTGCGCGAGGACCGGTCGCCCACCAGCCCAGGTATCCCATGAAGCCCTATCGGTGCCGGGGAGCGCCACGACAGGCTCGAGCGCAGCGATGATCGACTCCACCTTGTCGGCCAGGTCGGGGCGAGCAGGACGGTCCTCGACCGCGACCTGCTCGAGAGCCAGCCGGAAGGACGCCGCGCCGGGGAGCGCTCTGGCCGGATCGGTGACCGAAGCGAGCCACGTCAGCCACGCGATCCGCTGCTCGACGTAGTCGCGGTTCGGCTCGTGGAAGAGATCCCACTCGCCGGCGATCCCCAGACCCGAGAGGTCACGGACGCTGCTCTGGATGGACAGCACCGCGTGTCGCAGCTCGATCGCCCGTTCCGCCCTCTGCACGAGCGAATCGGGATCGAGATCAGCTCCGGGCAGGAGGAACGGCGCGAGACGCGCAGCCACCACCTCGACCCTCTTGCGCCTTCCGAAGAAGCCCGACTCCTGAGCTGCCTGCGCGTCGTGTCTGAGCCGCTCCAGATCCAGGCCGAGCACGTCAGACGCGAGCTCACTCAGCACATCGGGGAAGCGGGCGGGCAGCGCCTGGATGTCCGCGCGCAGCCGCGCGGCGGCGGGAGCCCAGTCACCTCCTCGGATCTCCGCCAGCACGCGTGGGTGGAGAGGATCGGATCGGAGCACCGCTGCGAGCGCAGTCAGGTCCCCGGCATCACGCGCGACCCCGACGACCGGCGACAGCTCGTGATGCGTCCACGCGTCATCGAGGCATGCACGCAGCGTCGCCATCGCCGACTCGACCCGTTCCGGGTCGACTTCGAGGCCGGGAGCAGGGTCGATGAAGGACCACGGATGGTCCGCCTGGGGTCGCGCCCGGCGAGCGTGGTCGGGGAGCTCGCGGAGCACGCGCCGGATCCCCTCCAGCTCCTCCGCCGTCAGCGACCCCGCTACCCGTTCGGAGACGGGGAGATGAGGGCCCGGCTCCTGCGAGAGCTCCGCTTCGTGCGATGCGTAGAAGCTGCGACCCGAGGGATTCGGCTCATGGAGCTGATCCGCATAGCGGGACAGGCGCCGCCGTGACGCGTCCATCCTCTCGACCGAGGTCAGCAGCCCCTGCCGATCCGAGCGGCCTCGCTGCGCCAACGACGTGCGCAGGTGCTCACGCAGCGCGGCCGGCTTGCTCCCCTTGTCGTGCAGGTCGAGAGTGAAGGGACCGAGCCCGGCGCTCGTGAGACGTCGATGCACAACATCCAGGGCAGCGCGCTTCTCCGCGACGAAGAGCACCCGCTTGCCGTCCCGGACCGACTTCGCCACCAGGTTCGTGATGGTCTGCGACTTCCCCGTGCCAGGTGGGCCCTCCAACACGAAGGTCCGCCCTGCAGCCGCGGCGGCGACGGCGGCCGCCTGGGACGCGTCAGCAGAGACCGGGAGCTCCGTGAGCAGCCCGTCCAGATCCGGATCGACCCCGGCGACGGCATCGGCAGCGTGCATCGCGGGATCACGGAAGGGCTCCGTGGGCGTCTCGATCAGATGCCGCACGAGCTCGTTCGACGCCAAGGCCTCCCAGTTCTCGTCGAGGTCCTTCCAGAGTCGGAACTTCGCGAACTGGAGGAGCGCCAGATCGACCGATGTGTCGACGTGAGCGTCGAGTCCTGAGGCGAGCACCGAGAGCCGTGTCTCACGGAGGACCGCGTCGACGTCGATCCCCGACCCATCGAAGACCGGATCCGCGAGGGCGGGGATGCGGAGTCCGTGCTCAGCCTTGAGCTTCTCGAGCAGGCAGTAGTTGGGGGTGGAGGCCCCGGCGTCGTCGAGGACGATCTGGTATCCGCCTGTCCGCCCCTTCGGCTTGAGCGTGACCGGGACGAGGATCAGCGGCGACCGCACGGTCCTGTCCTTGATGCGCCAGACCAGCGAGCCGATGGCGACGTAGAGGTTGTTCGCTCCGGTCTCGTCGATCACCGTCTTCGCCTTGTGCGCGAGGGAACGGAGCACGCGCGGAGAGGCGTCCTCCGTCGCGTCCGTGTAGAGCTGTCGACGATTGCGGAACAGGGCGATGCGGTCGTCGGCGGGAATGTCTCGCCCCCGCTGCATGCCGCGTTGCTTGAGGACCTCCGGCAGCGCGTCCGCGGCGAGGAGATCGATGGGCTTCCCTGAGTTCAGGACGTCCTCGAACTCCGCGAGCCCCTCCTCCGCGACGTGCAGCGGGAAGCGGGCACGGTCACTGAAGTTGATCAGCCGATTTCGCAGGCTGAGGTCCAGCAGCGCGTTCTTCCACCTCTGCACCCTCGGCGGGACGACCTCCGCGCGCACGCCTCCAGCGGCTTCGTCTCGTCGCGATGGCACGTAGTCCGCGGGACGCGAGTGCGCCGCTTGATACTCCGTCACCACGATCGTGCCGTCCTCGCCTTGCGAACGCGCGGGAAGGGGAAGGATGCGGCTCCGGCGGGCCTGATGGACGTCCGTCACACCGACGAGGCCGTGCAGCTCACCGGTGAGGTGCTCCTCGACGGGATGCATGCGGATCCGCCGGAGGGTCTCGTCGAGGTGGTCCTCCGTCAGCATCGTGGTCTCGAGGACGGCCACGTAGTCCGTCCGCACGAGATCGGGCAATGCGGAGCCGCTGGTCGTCGCCGGGCTCGCGAGCCCGCTCTCCTCGCGCCAGTAGCCGACGAAGGCGTGCCCGGTGACGATCACGAGGAGAGGCCGGATGCCGACGCTCTCCATGGCCGCGGCCAGGGTCACCGCCGTGTCGAGGCATGTGCCGAGCCGGCCCTCGAGCACCTCACCCGGCGTGCGCACGGTCTGACCCTCGTCGGACCAGCTGGCCGGAGGCAGGCTGTAGCGGATGCGCCTGTTCCTCATGGCCTGGGCGAGGGCGTCCACGGTCGAGTCGACACGATCCGGACCGTATTCGTAACCCACGAAGGATCCGCTCCCCGTCTCGGCGACGAGCAGCTCTGCCGCCTCCTGCGCGAGCGCGGTGATGGCGGGGTGGTTGGGTTGGACGTGCGCGGCGATCATCTCGAGCGACATCTGGGTCGGCACGGCCAGCCACTGATGAGCGGCCAGGAGCAGCACCTGGGTGGATCCGCGGCCGACGTCGCGGCCGGAGTGGTGCACGGTCACCACGATCTCCGCCGGCCGGGCCTCCTCGATCCGCAGCATCGCCGCGGGGTCAGCTGAGATGTCGAGGCGCGGCACGACCGTCTCCGCCCCTGCCGCGAGATCGACGTAGTACTCGCGCGGTTCTCCGACGGGACCGTCGGCCGAAGTGATGCCGACGGTGAGCCGCGCACCCCGGAGCGACATGCTCCTGCTGGTCAGGCGGATCTCTGAGATCACGTTGAGGCGATTGTGCGCCATGGCGTAGCTGATGACGGGTCCGCAGTCGATCTCGACGTGCACGTCGGCCGGAGGCGGCGGCACGGGGACGGGTCCGTCTGATCGCGGGACGTCGAGGCGTCGATCCGCGGCGCGGGGTCCACCGCGCGACGATGCGCCTGCCGTGGTGCTGTCCTCCTGGACCCCTCCAGGGGGCTGCGTGCCCCGGCGCGGAGGGACCTGGGGCGGAGGCACACGGTCTCCCGAGGAGGAGCCAACGGTAGCGGGTGCCGACTCGGCGACGAGACGGAGCTGGACCTCCCGTCGCAGATCCCTCGCGGCCTCGGCTGCGTCATCCGCTCCGACGAGCGCGAGCAGACGCTGCGTCGAGTCGACCGCCCGATAGGCATCGTCGTGGTCGGCGTTCGTGCTGTGCGCCCACGTGTTGCGGATCTCGCGCAGCTCCCCGGCGAGCCGTGTCCCCGTGCGCCCCAGCAGCGTGTCGAAGGGGCGATGGAGCGTACCCAGCGATTCCGTCATCAGGCGGAGGAGGACCTGCACGTCGTCCTCGCGGTAGACGCCCCCCGACCGACCGCTGGCTTCGTCGCGCGCGGCCAGGAGGTCTGCCCACGACATGCGGGGAAGGAGGTGCGGACGCAGCGTCTGCTCCACGATGGGCGGCAGGGCCTGGGACAGCAGCGCGAGAGCTCGTCCGACGTACTCGTGACCGGTGGTGCTCACGCACGCCTCCTCATTGCGACGGGCAGGAGGCACGGGCCCCGCCGGGCAACGGGCCGCCGATTGTCCCTCGGGTGGTGAATTGATCGTCGCACAACCGAGCTGCGGCCAGCGTGGCGCAGTGTGACCAATGCGAGGGGTCCGCATGACGTCGCCCCACGGCGGCTCAGCCCATCAACACGAGCAAGGACGGCTCATCCACGATCTGTATCCCGTACTGCCTGGCCTTCTGAGCCTTGCCCGACAGACTGTCCGGGTCCGCCGCGACCAGCAGAGTCGTCTTCTTCGTCACGGCGCGAGCGACCTGGGCTCCCGTCGCCATCACGCGCTGCTCGAGCTGCTCACGCGTCTGCGACATCTCACCCGTCAGCACCACCACGTCGCCCGCTCCGATGCGCCGCGTCCGCGGCTCCGCACGGACCTCGGCCATGCGGGGCACGCGCAGCGCCTCCTCCCTGGCTGACGACGGGACGTCGAGCATCGTCCCCACGGCGGAGATCTGCCGGCGTTCGGAAGGCGAGAGCACGCCATCCCTCCATGCCGCGTCGACGAGGGCCGAGAAGTAGCGCGTCTGCAGATCCCTGCGTGCTCGGTCGCCGAGGCCCACGGACCGGGCGAGCTCGTGCAGCTGGTCCGACTCGTCGAGGGACAGGTAGCCGTCGGCGAGCGCCTGGTCGAGCATCCCGGCGTACGCGATCTCGGCATGGCTTCCCGCTAACGGCGCGGCATGATCCGTCGCCCGATCGAGGAGCTCGGGCGTGGAGACCGCCGTTCCCCCGCGCGACCGCGCGAGCCAATCCGCTGCGGGATGCGCCGGAGCCGGCCACGGGGCACGCGCGGCGAAGTCACCCCACTGCTCCCACCACCGACGGTCGTCCTGATCGGCGTCGAGGTAGGCCGAGAGCAGCTGCGCGGTGGCACGGGCATCGGCCAGCGCCTCATGCGCGTCCTCGAGCGTGATGTCGTACGCGGCGCAGCAGTCGGCCAGCTTGCGGCCGGAGCCCGGGAGGTACGTACCCGCCAGCTTCATGGTGCACAACGCCCCGTCATCGTCGACGGGCGACCTCAGCCCGAGGCGGGCCATCTCCGCGCGGAGGAACGTCGTCTCGAACCGGGCGTTGTGCGCGACGAGCACACGTCCTCGGAGCAGCTCGACGAGGCGTCCCGAGACCGCGGCGAACGACGGCGCATCCCGCACATCGGCGCCCCGCAGGCGATGGATGTGCGTGGGCCCGAGGTCCCTCGACGGGTTGATGACCGTCTCGAAGGAGTCCTCCATGGTTCCGTCCGGCGCGACGTGCACGACGCCGACCTCGATGATCCGATGATGGTGCGCCGGGGAGAGCCCGGTCGTCTCGAAGTCGATCACCGCGTATCCGCCGTGGGCCATGTCGTTCCTCTCGTCTCCGCCAGGCTGACACGCGGCGGGAGGACCGGCCCTTCATCGCCCCGCCCCAATCGGGGTCACACCGCCCTCCCCTGTGGACGCTCACCCGCTCCACCCAGCCGCCGCGCCTACCGTCGACATCACCGCTCATCCGCCGCACGCGCGGCTGCGCGCATCCCGGCCCGACGCAGGTGCGTCCGGCGGCCCCACTCCGACACGCACGAGAGGCACGCGCCCATGACCGACACCACCCGCACGATCCCCTGGGACGGCACGCTCGACGAGCGCGCCGCCCAGGCCCTCGAGGCCCCGGGAGGCCTCGTCGTCGCCGCCACCAAGGTCGGCTACATCCTCATGACGACGGACGGCACCGGCCTCGAGCGCAAGTTCGACGCCAAGCAGCGCAACCGCGACAAGCCGGGCGTGGTGCTCTGCACGAGCATCGCGCAGCTGCAGGAGCTCGCCGTGCTGAACGACGAGATCCTCGCCTTCTACCAGGAGCACTGGGACGCCGACGTGCTGCTCGGCTGCATCCTCCCGTGGCGCGAGGACGCGAAGCACCTCATCCCCGACGAGATCGCCGGCCAGCTCGCCATGGACCGCCGGGGCACGAGCTGCTTCGTGATCCGCTTCGGCCGCCCCGCCGAGCAGCTCGCCGAGCGACTGTGGGAGAGCCGCCGCCTGTCGTTCGCGAGCTCCGCGAACCCGTCGGGCAAGGGCAACCGCGGGCGCGTCGAGGGCATCGGCGAGCGCATCGAGCAGCAGGCCGACGTGATCGTCGCGGCCGACGACTACGTCGCGTCCATCCAGCCCGGCCTCGACGAGACGAGCCGGCACGAGCAGGGCGTCATGGTCTCCATGGTCGACGCGTCCGGCGCGCTCATCCCCGAGCAGCGCGGCGAGCGCTCGGTCACCCCGAACCCGACGCTCATCCGTCGCGGGCTCGCGGTCGACGTCATCATGTCGGCGCTCGCCCGGTCGTTCCCGTCGTGGGACTACCGCCACGGCGAGTACTACTGATCCCGCCCGGATCAGCACCCACGAGGGCCCGCGGAGCACGTCTCCGCGGGCCCTCCCGCGTCCGGGCCGCGCGGGCGCACTTTTATTCCTCGGGTGGGGAGACCATGGAGCATTCCTCGGCGATATGCCTGACGCACACCGCGAGGACGCGCAGGAAACGCCCGCGATACCACGCCCCCGCATGGGGCGGAATGCGGGCGCAGCGCCCACGGAGACGTATCGCGATGCCATCTCCGCACGAATCGGACATGAATTCCTCCGGGATTCACGCGTGGTGTCGGATTTCCCGGGGAGAACGGGTATCGTGGCTCTCGCCGCATCATCTGATGCACCATCTGCAATGAGAGGAACAGACGTGGCTCGCAAGGTTGTCACCACGCTCGTCGACGACATCGACGGCGTCGTCATCGAAGAGGGAAAGGGCGAGACCGTCCCGTTCGCGCTCGACGGCGTGAATTACGAGATCGATCTGAGCGACGCCAACGCCGCGAAGCTCCGTGAGGCGCTCGACACGTACGTCGACCGCGCGCGCCGCGTCGGCCGCGCCTCCACCGGCCGCTCGGCCGGCTCGCGCCGCTCCTCCTCCAGCGCCCCCAAGGAGGACCTCGGCGCCGCCCGCGAGTGGCTCCGCGAGCACGGCCACAAGGTCTCCGAGCGCGGCCGCATCTCCGCCGACCTGCTCGAGGAGTACCGCGCCAACAAGTAGGCGACACGACGCGCGCACCGCGCGCAGCACGTGCGAAGAGGGCCGATCCGCCACAGGATCGGCCCTCTTCGTCGTCCCGCGGTGCCCCGTAATGAATTACGCAGCCCCGGAATACCGGGGCGCGGGAGGCGCGGCGCGCCGGGCGTCACGCGCGCGTCACGCCCGCGTCGCGGATCCGTCGCGGGGGCGCGAGCACGCTTGCCGAGAAGAAGGAGCACCGTGCCGAAACACCTCGCATCACCCGGGACCGCAATTCCCGCCCGCCGCCCGGGTCACCGCATCCGCGCACGCGTCCTCGCGTCCGCGGGCGCCGCGCTCATCGCGCTCGTCGCCGTCGTCGGCCTGACCGGTCAGATGCAGTCCGCATCCGCCGCCGTCTCCCCCACGACCACGAGCCAGTGCAACGACACCCCCAACGGCGGTGGCGACCAGGTCGAATGCGACGTGACGGTCGTCAACGAATTGAACGTCGCGACGCAGACCGGATCATCGACCGTCACCACCCGCGTGTGCGCCGGCGCCGCAGGAGCGGCTCCCCTCTGCACCACCACGGTGTCGCAGCGCGACGGGATCATCATCACCGCCGTCGAGCAGTGCAACGGCGTCGCCAACGGCGGCGGCAGCAATGTCATCTGCAACGTGGACATCACGAACAACATCGTCGGCGAGAGCACGACGACGCCCGCCACCGTGAACCAGTGCATCGGCTCCGCGACCGACGGCGCCGCGGGCGGCACCGCCTGCTCGCCGGTCTCGAACACGACCGGCGCCGACGTCACCCAGTGCAACGGCTCCGGCAACGGCGGCGGCGCCGCGGGTCGCGTGACCTGCACGGTCCCGACGTCCACCGAGACCTCCGCGCTCCTCGTCTCGGTCAACCAGTGCAACGGCTCCGGCAACGGCGGCGGCGCGACCGTCACCTGCGCCACGAACATCAGCAACTTCGTCACCGCGGTCGTGACGCCGACGCCCACGGCGACAGCGACGCCCACCGCGACCCCCACGGTCGAGCCGACCACGCCCGCGCCGACGCCCACGGTGCCCACGCCCACCCCGACGGCGCCCACCCCCACCCCGACGGTCCCGACGCCGACGCCCACCGCGCCGACCCCGACGCCGACCGCCCCGACTCCCACGCCGACGGCGCCGACCCCCACCCCGACGGCACCCACGCCGACGCCCACGGCGCCGACCCCGACTCCCACCGCTCCGACGCCGACCCCGACCGTCCCGACGCCGACGGCCACCGTGCCGACCCCGACGCCGACGGTCCCGACGCCGACCGCCACCGTGCCGACGCCCACCGCGACGGTCCCGACGCCCACCGCGACGGTCGGCACGCCGACCCCGGGCACGCCCACTCCGACGGCGGGCACTCCGACTCCGACGGCCGGGACGCCCACCCCGACGAGCACCACCGCCGCCCCGATCATCCCCGGAGGCACGACGCCCGGCGGATCGCTGCCGGTGACGGGCTACGACCCCACGCCGACCATCGGCTGGGGCCTCGCCGCCCTGGTCCTGGGTGCGCTCGGACTGGGCTGGAACGCACGACGCAGGTCCGTCC